>JAJYPS010000111.1 GCA_021795215.1 Actinomycetes bacterium | reverse complement strand
CTCCCTGACGTCGTGCGCCTGCCGGATCGGCGCGTTGACCGCTGGCCTCGGCAACGGGGAGCAGGAGGCGCTGGGCGAGTTCGGAGAGGCGTTCGGCCTGGTGTTCCAGATCCGGGACGACATCTTGGACGTCGTCGCGACCGAGGACGATCTCGGCAAGGAGGCCGGGCAGGACCTGGCGAAGGGCATCTACACCCTTCCGGTGCTGATCGCCCTGGAGGATCCGGATGTGGGTCCCGAGCTGAGGTCGCTCCTCGGTGTGCCGCTGGACCAGGCTGCGCGTCTTGCAGCCAGATCCCTGGTGACCGAGTCGGGAGCGATCGCCGACGCGGTGAAGGAAGCCAGGCGATGGGCGGACGTAGCGGCGAACGCCGTGTCGTCCCTGGGACGTGGGGAGGCGGTCAAGGCGCTGGCCGGCCTACCTCATGCCCTCATGGACACGGTGCCGGTCCCGGCGGCCTGAAGGCACTGAAGGGGACGGGACCCTCCGAGCGACCGGCGCTGTCCTACCCGGCGCCCGGGCCTACCCGGCGGTCGGGTCAGGGGCCGGCCGAAGCGTGGGGAAAGGGATCACTTCCCTGATGTTGGACGAGTCGGTGAGCAGCATCGCCAGTCGGTCGATCCCCATGCCGAGGCCGCCGGTGGGGGGCAGCCCGTGCATCAGTGCGAAGAGGTAGTCCTCGTCCACCGCCATCGCTTCGGGATCTCCGGACGCCTTCGCCTCGGCCTGCCGCTCGAAGTTCTCTCTCTGGATGTCGGGATCGGTCAGCTCGGAGAAGGCGTTGACGAGCTCCCTTCCCGCGACGACCGCCTCGAACCGCTCCACCAGTCCGTCCTCGGACCGGTGCGGCCGAGCCAGCGGGGACACCTCCCTCGGGTAGTCGAACACCATGACCGGCTGCCACAGGTCGGGCTCCACGAACGACTCGTACAGCTCGTTCATGATCTTCCCGGCGCCCCAGGCCGGGAGCACTTCGAGGCCGTGCTGCTCGGCGACACGGCTCAGCTGCTGCCGCCCGGCCGCGAGATCGACCTGCTGGCCCACCTTCTCCGACACCAGCTCCGTCATGGTCGCTCTCCGCCAGGGCGGCGTCAGATCCAGCTCCCTTCCCTGATAAGTGACGACCGTTCGACCGACGACCCGCTGGGCGGCTCCCGCCACCAGCTGCTCGGTCAGCTCCGCCATGTCGTTGTAGTCCGCGTAGGCCTGGTAGCACTCCAACATGGTGAACTCCGGATTGTGACGGGGAGAAAGGCCCTCGTTCCTGAACGCCCGACCCAGCTCGAACACCCTCTCGACGCCGCCCACGACCAGTCTCTTCAAGTGCAGTTCGAGCGCGATCCGTAAGTAGAAGTCGCTATCGAGCGCATTGTGATGGGTGACGAAAGGCCTGGCCATTGCCCCCCCGGGTTGAGGCTGCAGAACCGGCGTCTCCACCTCGACGAAACCTCTGTCCTCCAACAAGGATCTGACAGCCCTGACGGCCCTGCTGCGGGTGAGCAGTGTCGTCATCGGGCCCTCGTTCGCCCAGAGGTCGACCTCACGGTGCCTCCAGCGCTTGTCTATGTCGGCGACTCCGTGCCACTTGTCGCCGAAACCCAGCGTGGCCAGGGCCAGCAGTTCCCACGTATCGACCCGTACGGAGAGCTCGCCCCTCCGGGTCGTCACCACCTCGCCGCTGGCGCCGATCCAGTCACCCAGCGAGCAGCGGGCCAATCGGTCGAACCGCTCGGTGAAGTCCGCGCCGGCGAAGAGCTGGACCGAACCGGACCAGTCCCTCAGCTCTGCGAACACGACCTTTCCCTGCCGCCTCAGGCGGAGGATGCGGCCTGCGACCGACACCACCTCTCCGGTGCCGCGCCCAGGCTCGAGCGTGCCGTACTGCTCGCGGATGTCACCTATCTCGTGCGTCTTGCCGAACTTGTACGGTATCGATTCCTGCTCGCTGCCAGCGTCGTCGGATGCCATCATCGGCTCCTTTGCGGTGTCCGGGTCACTGGTTCTGGTAATAGATCGAACTAAGACCGAAAAGAGTGAGCCAGGGATCGTACTCGGCGACGGTCGAGCAGTGGGATACGACGAGGCGGCCGAGACCGCCCGTCGCCAGGACCATTGCAGGGCCGACCTCTTCGAGCATCCGCCGGACCAAGCCGTCCACTTGCTCTGCTATCCCGTATATGACTCCCGACTGTATGGACTCCGCAGTGGATCGGCCTATGACTCGCTTGGGCTCCATCACCTCAACCCGCCGCAGGAGCGATGCCCGCTGGAACAGCGCTTCGAGACTGATCTCCATCCCTGGCAGGATTGCCCCACCCAAGTACTCGCCCTTGGAGGTAACGACGTCCAAAGTGGTGGCAGTCCCGAAGTCGACCACGATCGTGGCGCCGTGGTACCTGGAAAAGGCTCCCACTGCGTTCGCGATGCGGTCGGGGCCGACCTCCCGGGGGTCGTCGTAGAGGATGGAGATGCCGGTCCTGACACCGGGGCCCACGAAGACGGAGGGCAGGCGGAGCCAGTCCTCCACCACGCGCCTGGTCTCGGTCTGCACGCGGGGCACGGTGGAGCAGACCGCGACTCCGGCCAACGCCTCCACGGAGAAGCCTCCGTTGTGCAGCATGCCCGATATCACGAGACCCATCTCGTCGGAGGTACGTTCCGGCTTCGTCGCCAACCTCCAGTGGTCCAGAAGCTCTTCGGGCCGGCCGTCCGCCCGGTCCGAGAACAGGCCCATGACCGTCTCGGTATTGCCCACGTCCAGTGCCAGCAGCATCAGTCGTCATCCTGCGACGACAGTATGGCGGTCCGACGGCCGACAACGGCGTGCCCTTCCCCGGCCCCTGCCCCTGCTCCGGCCTCCGGAGCAGCGCCCGAGAGTGCCACATTGTCGATCAGCCGGACCGGTCCGAAGCGACAGGCCACCAGGATGCGCATCTCGCCCACCAGCTCGCCGGCTGGCACCAGATCGTCGATCCTGACGACTCCCACGTAGTCGATCTCTGCTCTCGGCTCCTTCTCGATACGGGACCTGACAGCCGCCTCGACGGACGCCGCCGAAGCGCCGTGACGACTGGCCCGGTCGCATCCTTCCAGCAGTGCCCTGTGGATCACGGCCGCGGCCCGCCGGTCTTCGGAGGACAGCAGGGCGTTCCGACTCGAGCAGGCGACGCCGTCCGCCTCGCGTACGACCGGGCATCCCACCACCTCCACCAAGGGAAACATCTCCGCTGCCAGAGCGGACACCAACCGGAGCTGCTGGTAGTCCTTCTCGCCGAAGAAGGCTCGACAGCTCCCGGCCATACCGAACAGGCGTCCGACGACGGTCAGCACGCCGTCGAAATGGCCCGGACGGCTGGCGCCCTCCCACAACTCCGTCAGCGGGCCGGACGCAGTCACCCTGACGACGTCCGGCGGGGGGTACATCTGCTCGGTGGACGGCACCAGGACCAGCTCGGCACCCTCCGCCTCCGCCAGTTCCAGGTCCCGGTCCTGCGTGCGGGGGTACCGGTCGAAATCCGAACGGTCGTCGAACTGAGTGGGATTCACGAAGATGGTCAACACCACCGCCCGTCCCGACTGTCGTGCCTGGGCGAGCAGCGACGAGTGCCCGGCGTGCAGGCTACCCATCGTCGGCACCAGTGCTATGCCCCGACCCTTGCGCCGTTCCTCTTCCAGTTCGTATGCCAGTTGGGTGACGGACCGGATCAGGCGCACGTACCTTGCCCACCGCACCGGGCCGCCCTGCGCTCCAGCCGCGCGTCCGGCCACACACTGCCCATCAAGCGGACTTCTCCCTCGGCATGCTCCGCATGGTGCTCGGCCACCAGACGCGGTGCCAAGTCGGCAAGAGGCACCGTGACGAAGCGGCGATCCCACATCCGGGGGTGGGGCACCTGCAGATCCGGCTCGTCGACCGTTTCGCCGTCGACCCAGAGCACGTCCACGTCCAGCGTCCTCGGACCCCACCGCTCACTCCGGGCTCGGCCCGCGGCCGCCTCCAGCTGGGCAGCCCGGTTCAACAGGTCCCGAGCGCTGTCCATCGTGTGCAGCTCCGCCACGAGGTTCAGATAAGGCGGCTGCGCCGGCGGCCCTCCCTGCGGCTCCGTCTCGTAGACCGGAGAAACCGCGACGAGGCGGCCGCCGAGCGATTCGAGCGCCGCTCGCATCTGCCCCAACCGATCTCCCTGATTGGACCCGAAAGACAGGAACGCCCGCCTGCCCATGTCACCTCGGGAGAGGTGCACGGCCACGCCCGCCCAGGCCAGGTCGGCCGGCACGGGGGGACGGAGCTTGCGGACCTCGGCCCTCACGGCACTGGCGCGAGGAGCCGCGTCCAGCACCGCAGTGGCAATCCGAACCGACAGCGTCTCCAGCAGGTGGACCGGCGGCCCCTCGACAACTGCCTTCGCCGCTTCCACCACTGCCGCGTAGTCGACAGTGTCCGTCAGCCGATCGGTCGCCGACACCGCCGCCAAGTCCAACTCCAGCTCCAAGCCGACCTCGAACGGCTGCGTGCGCTGCAGCTCCTCGGGCAGCAGGCCGTGGCAGCCGAGCACCCGTATGCCGCCGATCGCCAGCGTGCCGGGCAGCCGCCGGAACAGCGGCGCAGCTGTCCGATGTTCGATCTGCGAGACCGGGTCATCCACGGCGGTGTTCGCTCGGCCCCGTCCCGACCGCCTGGTAGGACGCCGGCGGCGGCGGACCGGCCAGTAGGCACACCGCGGCCACGGTGGGCGCCACGTCGTGGACCCTCACCATCGACGCACCGGAGTGCATCGCCACCACCGCGGTGGCCAGTGAGGGAGCCAGCCGGTCGGAGGGCGCCGGTACCACGCCGTCCTTCGCCGTGACCCTGCCGAGAAACGTCTTCCGGCTCGTCCCGACGAGGATCGGCAGGCCGATCTCGCGCAGCTCACCCAGCCTGGCCAGCAGCTCCAAATTGTGTCCCGCCGTCTTGGCGAAACCGATGCCCGGGTCCACCCACACCTCGCCCACTCCGGCGTCCAGCGCGGAGGTGGTCGCTTCTCGAAGGAACTGCACCACCTCGGCGACCACGTCGCCGTACTCCGCGAGCTGTTGCATGGTCCCCGGAGTGCCTCTCGAGTGCATCGCCACCCACCCTGCGCCCGTGCTCGCAGCCACCTTCCACAGAGAGGCCGACACGTCGTTCAGCAGGGTCGCTCCGGCTTCCACGGCTTCCACCGCCACCCGCTCCTTGACCGTGTCGACCGACACCCGGCAGTGCGGCGCCAGAGCCCTCACCACCGGCACCACCCTGCGGCACTCCTCCGTCTCGTCCACCGCGACCGCACCGGGTCGGGACGACTCGCCGCCGACGTCGACCACGTCCGCGCCCTCGGCGATCATCGCCATCCCTCTCCGAATCGCAGCGCCCTCGTCGAAGAACTGGCCGCCGTCGGAGAAGGAGTCGGGGGTGACGTTCAGCACTCCCATCACCTTCGGCCGCACGGCCCCAAGCGTACTGCCCACCATGTCGAGCGCATCAGGCAGCACCCCTTCAGCGCCTACCCATCAGCCCGAGCGCCTCGGCCCTGGTAGCCGGCCGCTCCCGGAAGAGCCCTCTCACCGCCGACGTCACCGTGGTCGTGCCCGGTTTGCGCACTCCTCTGATCGACATGCACAGGTGTTCGGCTTGCAGCACCACGAGCACTCCCCTGGGCGACAGTGCCTCCATCAGCGTGTCGGCGACCTGCTTCGTCATCCGCTCTTGAACCTGAGGGCGGTGGGCGAAGCCCTCCACCAGCCTGACAAGCTTCGACAGACCGGTCACCATGCCATCGTGGCCGGGAATGTAGGCCACGTCCGCCGTCCCGATGAACGGCACCAGGTGGTGCTCGCACATGGATGCGAACGAGATGTCCTTCACCATCACCAATTCGTCGTGGTCCGCAGCGAACACGGTCGACAGATGGAGGCCCGGGTCGTGCCCCAGCCCAGCGAACATCTCCTCGTACAGCGCTACCACTCGCCTCGGCGTATCACTCAGGCCTTCGCGTGAGGGATCCTCGCCCAACGCCGTCAACAGCTCCCGCACGGCGGCCTCCGCTCGGTGCCTGTCCACGGTCACTCGACGTCCATCCGGCCCGGAGAAGAACGGTCGGAATCAGCCATCCGGCGGTTCCGGACCGGTGTAGCGCATGATCTCCGACAGGTTCCTGTACCGCTCCCCCACGTCGAGCCCGTAGCCCACCACGAAGTCCGGCGGAATGGTGAAGCCGACGTAGTTCAGCCGCAGAGGTGTCCTCTGCAGCCCGTCCTTTACCAGCAGGGCACATATTTCTAGGCTCGCCGGCCCCCGAGCGGCCAGATTGCGGCGCAGGTACGACAGCGTCAGCCCGCTGTCGACGATGTCCTCCACGACGAGCACGTGGCGACCGGACAGGTCCAAGTCGAGGTCCTTCACGATCCTTACGACACCGCTCGTCTTCGTGGCGATCCCGTAGGACGCAACCGCCATGAAGTCGAACTCGACCGGCAGCGTCACGGCTCGGGCCAGGTCGGCCATGAACATCAGGGCGCCCTTCAGCACGCCCACCAGAAGCGGCGGCCGGCCCACGTAGTCACGGCTGATCTCTGCCCCCAGTTCGGCTATGCGCTGCCTCAGCCTCTCCGTCGACACCACGACCTCGCCCAGGTCGCCCTCGTCCGCCCAATCGGGCCCCTCGCGAACTGCCTGGTCACTCACCGTTCGCTCCGAGTCGCTCACCGGCACCGACCCTACTTGCAACGCGATGGTCGGCGCCCGGTCGGGATCACCGAGTGGAGCGGCGCGCTCCGGTGCACGGTGCGTCGATGCGCCGCCGAACGACAGGCTCGGCGATCGTCGGGACGATTGTGTCGGCGATCGTCGGGACGATTGTGGGGGCGATCGTGGGGGGCGGATGTGGGGGCGGACAGGACGGGTCGGGGAACGGGGTGATGCCCTCGCAGCGTGGCGTGGGGCACGGCCGTCCCGGTCGACACGGCTCGCCTCCGCACGGGCGTTGAGCGACAGGCTCACGACGTGGAACCGGACCGTGATCGGCCGGGTGCTGTACACGTCCAACAGCCAGCGAGAGGTCATCGCCGAGCCGCCTGCGCAGATGGTCGGCCGCGCCTCGGCACCACTCCTTGCCCGACGCGTCCATGCCCATTGCCTCGTACATGAGCGAAGTCAAGCGGATCACCTCATCGACGTTGCCGAGGAGAGCCCGGCGAGGCGAGCCACAGGGCCTGAGGGAACCCCGTCGTCCCCAGCAATCCCCGCGTATCGCTCACCCCATCGTCATGGCCGACCGGCCGCCGAGTTCTCTTGCGGCTGGCGCCATCTCGGTCGGGTAGCCCCGGCGCATTGCTGCGCCGGGGCCCCCTCAGAACCCGGCGTGCGACTTTCATCGCACCGGGCTCAAGCAGACCCGAACGGGTCACGGGCCAGCAGAGGTGCTGTGGCTGGAACCCACATCGGTAGCGATCATTGACCGCTGTCGGCAGTGGGCGTGAATGAGACGAAGGGCGGCGAGATCGTCCGACCGGCCAGGTGCTCGCTCGGCGGTGACCGCTTGCTTGCGGAGCGCCTTGCGGGTGACCGTGAGCCACTGCTCCCACTCGGGGAATGTATGGGATTCTTGGTCGGCGGCCAGCAGCAAGTTAAGTCCCAGTCAGTGGTGTACGAGCAGCAGGTGAACTGAGGGGAGATCCCCCACACGCGACGGTCACCGCGTCAACCTCAAGAAGCAGAGATC
>JAJYPS010000023.1 GCA_021795215.1 Actinomycetes bacterium | reverse complement strand
CTTGAAGCCCTTCAGGGTCAGCGACTTCAGGAACACCGCCCGACGTTAGCTTCCATGCGCCCATCAGGGGTGGACCTGGCCTTGGCCGCCACCATCCTCTCCTCCGGGCTGGTTCCGGGGTGGGCTGGTTCCGGGGTGGGCTGGTTCCGGGGTGGGCTGGTTCCGGGGTGGGCTGGTTCCGGGGTGGGCTGGTTCCGGGGTGGGCTGGTTCCGGGGTGGGCTGGTTCCGGGGTGGCCGCTCGCCGGGCCGCCGATCACCGTCCGGCCGGTCCGGGGGGGTTGGTTCCGGGGGGGCTGGTTCCGGGGTGGCCGCTCGCCGGGCCGCCGATCACCGTCCGGTCGGTCCGGGCCTGTCGAGACAGGCAGGTCGGTCAGGTCTGTCAGGTCGGTCAGGTCTGGCAGGAGGGGCAGAAGAACGTCGATCGGCCGCCGAAGCGCTCCTTCCGGATGGTCTCGCCGCAACGGGCGCAAGGTTTGCCGGCCCTGGCGTAGACCCGGTGGCGCTCCTGGAAGCGGCCCGGGAGGCCGTACAGGTCCCGGTACTGGGAGTCGGCCAGGGACGAGCCCCGGCAGGAGACTGCGTCGGACAGCACCCGGACGATCTGGTCGTGAAGAGCCACGATCTCCCGGGGGTCGAGCGAGCAGGCCGGCCGGTCCCAACGCAAGCCTGCAGCGTGGAGCACCTCGTCGGAGTAGATGTTCCCCAGACCCGAGACGACGGTCTGGTCCATCAGCAACGCCTTCAGACGTCCCTGCCTGTGGCCGATCCGCCGGGACAGCACAGTGGCGTCGAAGTCCCCCGACAACGGGTCGGGGCCCAGGCGCTCGAGCACGGGCAGCACGGTGGCGACTTCTGCCGCCCGAGCCACTGCGACCCAACCGAACGTGCGCGGGTCCACGAACCGCAGCTCGTTGGCCGATTCGCCGAATATCCGAACGTGGGCGTGGCGGTGCGCGGCCGTGGACGACGGCAACCACCACAGCTGTCCGCTCATCCCCAGGTGGATCACGACCAGGCTCCGTCCGTCCGTGTCCCCCGTAGGACGGTCGACCTCGATCAGCAAGTGCTTACCGACCCGTCCGACCCCCAACACGGTGCCCCCCTCGATCCAGCGAGCGGCCGTGGAAGGATCCGGGTGACGAAGGCTGCGGGGCCGACCGACCTCCATGCCGCTCAGTTTCTGGCCTACCAGCACCCGAGACAGGTCCTGCCTGACCGTCTCCACCTCCGGCAGCTCCGGCATTGCGGTTCAGGCGACGCTGTCGCCGAGCTCCAGCAGCGCTCCCCAGGCCTCCCTGGCTGCCGCCTGCTCCGCCTGCTTCTTCGACCGGCCGGAGCCCCGCCCCAGCTCCCGGTCGCCCACGGTCACCCTCGCGAAGAAGTGCTTGGCGTGATCCGGTCCTCGATCGCTCACCACGTAGGTCGGAAGCTGGTAGCCCAACCTGGCCGACAGCTCCTGGAACCTGGTCTTGTAGTCGTCGCCTCCGGGGCCGGTGGCCGCGGAGGCGATCCGGTCGCCCAACCGGTCCATCACCAGCCTGGCGGCTGCGTCCCAACCGCCGTCCAGGTACACGGCGCCGATCAACGCTTCGACCGCATCGGCAAGAATCGACGGCTTCTCCCGACCGCCGGAGGCATCCTCGCCCTTGCCCAGGCGCAGCGCCGGCCCGAGTGTCAGCTCGGCAGCGACATGTGCCAGTGTGACCGAATTGACCACCGCCGCCCGGAGCTTGGCCAGCTCCCCCTCGGCCAATCCCGGATACGTCACGAAGATGTGGCGAGTGACCACCAGGCCGAGCACCGAGTCGCCCAGGAACTCCAGCCGTTCGTTGGAACGCTGGCCCGGTGTCTCTGCGCACCACGACCTGTGGGAGAGTGCTTGGGCCAGCAGGGCCGGGTCCGAGAACTGGTGGCCCAGCTTGGCCGACAGCTCCGCCACTGCGGAGCCGGCTCCTGGAGGAGACGGCTCGATCAAGCTTCCCTGAGCCGGGATGTCACGTAATCCACAGCGTCTCTCACCGTGCGCAGGTCCTCCAGGTCCTCGTCCTCGATGCGAAAACCCGCCACGTGAGTGCCGATCTCGGACTCCAGGCCCTCCACCAACTCGATCAGCGCCAGTGAATCGGCGTCCAGGTCCTCTACGAACGAAGCGCTCTCCTGGATGCCGTCGGGCTGGATCTCGAGTATCTCCGCCAGTTGGTTCCGGATCAGTTGGAACACGGCGCCCCGGTCCATCGGAACCGGGCCAGTGTCGTCGGCTGTCGTCAATGCAGGCTCCCCGCTCCGTTCGTCGCTCCGCCCGTCGCTCCGGTGGCGCCGAGCATCCTACCGGCAGCGACCGCCCCGCCAGAGGGGCGCCCGTCCATGTGGCGCCGTCGAACCCGGGGCCGTCGGGCCAACGCGCCCGGCCTCGGGCCGGTCAAGCCGGTTCGTCGTGGGCGGTGCAGCCGACCGGGATGCCTTCAGCCGGCAACCGCAGCCCGTAGCTGCTCCACCATGCCGGCTGCGGCCAGGTCGTGAGCCGCTGCGACGGCGTTCGCTACCGCTTTGGCGGACGACGACCCGTGCGAGATCATGCACACACCGTCCACGCCGAGCAGCATCGCCCCGCCCTGGGAGTCCGGGTCCAGCTCCTCCACCAGGGGGGCCAGCGCCGGCATCACGACGTCCAGCGAGGCTCGGGCGACCGGATCGGAGCGCAGCGCTCCGACGACCAGTCGCATCACGAACCCCACCGAGCCCTCCAGCGCCTTGAGCGCCACGTTGCCGGTGAACCCGTCGGTCACAACGACGTCTGCGGCGTCGCTCAAGATATCCCGACCCTCGACGTTGCCGACGAAGTCGATCCCCTCCGCCTCCGACAGGAGCCGGTGGGTCTCCTTCACCAACGGCGTCCCCTTGCCCGGCTCCTCCCCTATGGACAGCAGCCCCACCCGCGGCGACCCGATGCCGTAGCGCAGTCTCGAGAACACGCTGCCCATCTGGGCGAACTGCACCAGCCATGCGGCCGAGCACTCCGAGTTGGCACCCGAGTCCAGCAGCACCGTGTGGTTGGCCCCCGGAACCGGCAGAGTTGTCGCTATGGCGGGCCGGGCGACGCCGGGCAGCCTGCCCATCCGCAGCAGGGCGGCGGCCATGGCCGCCCCGGTGTTGCCCGCGCTGACCATGGCGCTCGCTCGGCCGTCCCGCACCGCTTCGGCCGCGCGTACCAGCGAAGAGTCCTTCTTGCGCCGGATCGCCTGGCTGGGCTCCTCGTCCATGGTGACCACCTCCGAGGCTGCCATGAGCGGCAGGCCGGCCGCCTCCACCTCGTCCGGCCTTCCCACCAGCAGCACTCGAACGCCACTTCGATCGGCAGCCAGGCGGGCACCGGCGACGATCTCCGACGGCGCCCTGTCGCCGCCCATCGCGTCGACCGCCACCGGCAGGGCGCCGCCCGCCCCGGTCGCCACTTCAGGACCGGTCAGCTGCTCCGCGTCGTCCCTCGCCGCAGCTCGGGGCGGAGCGTCCCCGGCTGTGCTGGTGGTGGGACCAGCCTGCACTATCTGACTTCGAGCGCCTGGCGACCGTGGTACCAGCCGCAGTGAGGGCACACCACGTGAGGCAGCTTCGCCTGGTGGCACTGGGGGCACACACTCCTCGGAGGTGCGTCCAGGGTCCAGTTCGAGGCTCGCCTGGAGCGGCTCTTCGCCTTCGACGTCTTCTTCTTGGGAACAGCCATCGTTTCGCTTCTTCCGATCTCGAGATCCGGTTCCTGCGGTTCCGTGCGGCCGCCGGAATGCTGCTCAGCTGAGCTGGTCGAGAGCTGCCCACCGTGGGTCTCCCGTCCGTTCGCCGCAGCCGCAGTCGCCCGTGTTCCGGTCGGTCCCGCAGGTCGGGCAGAGCCCGGCGCAGTCGGGCCGGCACAGAGGCACCTGCGGCAACCCGAGAAGAATAGCGTCTCGGGCGAGCAGCTCCAGATCCAGCTGCTGGCCGCGCAGGGGGTACACCAGCTCCGGATCGCCCTGGTCACCGTAGAACTCCCTGGTCCGGCTGCAGAGCAGTCCGGATGCGGGCCCAAGGCAGCGACGGCAGGTGCCCTCCCACGGCGCCCTGACGTCGGCCGTCACCATCACTCCTTCGCCCGCCGCCTCCAGGCGCGCCTCCACCTCCACGTCGCGACCCTCCGGCACCGCCGAGTCCGGCATCTCCAACCCGTCGATCGGTCCCGACCGGGCGACGTCCATGACGCCGCCGTGGCGCTCCCGCAAGGCCGCCACACCGACTCGGAACGGGTGTCGCCTCCCCCGACGCCCTTCTGCGCCCTGTCCGCTCACGGTGCCCTGTCCGCTCACGGCGCCCTGTCCTGGTCGAAGGGAAGTATCCTCCGCGGCGCCACCAGTCCGTCGTCGTCTTCCGGCTCGTCCTCCTGGGGGGGATCCTGGACGGAGGCGACCCTGTCCCTCGCCTCGTGCACCGACGCCAACGACTTCTCCAGGCCCGATTCCAGCACGGAGAGCATGTGCTCGCAGTAGTCCTCCGCCTCGTACCGGAGCTGCCTCGACTCGTCGCTCGCTTCGTCCACCAGGCGCTGCGCCCTGTGCTCCGCCTCGCGGACCACTTCCGTGCGGCTGACCATGTGCTCGGCTCGCTCCCGCGCCGCGCCGAGGATGGCTTCCGCCTCCCTCTCCGCTCGCTCCAGCAGCTCGTCCCGTTGGCGAAGCAGACGGCGAGCCTGGCGTATCTCCTCCGGCATCGCGTCCAGCGCCTCGGCCAACAGCTCGGTCAGCTCGTCCCGGCTGACAAGCACCGAGTTCGACAGCGGCATCGCCTTGGCACCGTCCACCAACTCCAAGGCGTCCCTCAGCAGGGTCTCCAGGCTGGCGAGCCCCTGTGGAACCTGTGACGTCAACGGAACCTCTCCTCCAGGCGAGCAGCGACCGGCTTGGGCACCAGCGGACTCACGTCGCCGCCGAGGCGCGCCACCTCCCGCAGCAGCTTCGACGCTACGAACGAATGAGCCGAGTGGCTGGGCACGAACAGGGTCACGATGCCCGACAGCTGCTCGTTCATCTGCGCCATCTGCATCTCGTTCTCGAAGTCCGAAACGGCCCGCAGCCCCTTCACGATGACCGTCGCCCCCACCTCCCTCGCCAGGTCGACCACCAGGGAAGAAAAGGTCTCCACCCTGACGGTGTCCAGATGTTGCAGCGACTCCTCCAGCATCTGGCGGCGCTCGTCCAGAGAGAACAGCGGCACCCCCTTCTGCGGGTTCGCCAAGGCAGCCACCACCACTTGGTCGAACACCCGTGCGGCACTCTCGACTATCTCGAGGTGACCGTTGTGGAAGGGGTCGAACGAACCGGGGAACAGGGCGACGCGCATCAGGACGCCTCGCGGGTGCCGCCGACGCGGTCTCGCTGGATCAAGGTAACCACCGTAGTGCCGTATCGGCGTACTTTGAGCAGTTCCGCGAGGTTCGGCGGCCCGATCTCGCGGTCCGACTCCGCCACGATCAGGGTCGCCTGCAACGTCCCCAGCAGCTGGCGCCAGGCTTCGTAGGCGTAAGGCGGGTCGCAGAACGCCACGTCCACAGTGTTGCCGGTCCCGGCCCAGCGGACAGCGTCACCCTGGACGACGGTCGCGGTCCATTCCGGTTCTCCCGCCGGACGCCCGGCGGCGGGCAGGTCCGCGCTGCAGCCCCCCAGCGAGTCGGGCAGGTCCGCGCTGCCTCCCGGCGAGTCGGGCAGGCCGGCCCGTTTCCTCGGAGCGCCCGGCCGGCTCCACCCGAACAGGCTCAGATTGCGCTCCACGCAGCTGACCGCCTCCCGGCCACTGTCCACGAACACGGCGGACCGGGCACCCCTCGACAACGCCTCTATCCCCATCGCCCCGCTACCGGCGAACAGGTCTGCGACCACCGCTCCGGGCAGGACACCAAGACTGGAGAGCATGTCGAACACAGCCTCCCGAGCCCGCTCCGAGGTCGGCCGGACCGAACCGCCACGAGGCACCTCCAGGCTCCGGCCCCGCCAGGCACCCCCCACCACCCGCATGATGCCACGCTAACCACCCGGAACCCGGCGCACGGGCCGCCCGGGGCCGTTCCGGGCAAGCACGGTGCCCTCCGGGGCCGTTCCGGGCAAGCACGGTGCCCGGTGCCCGGTGTGCCCGGTGCCCGGGGCCGTTCCGGGCAAGCACGGTGCCGTTCCGGAGAATGGAAGGCCCTTCACGGGCTCGCCGTCAACCGCTCAGCTCTTGAGCAGGAAGTCCGCCTGCTCCCCTACGAAGTAGGCGACTTCGGCTGCCAGCACGGGGTGGGCCGACAGGGCGGGGTCCTGGTCGACGATCTCCACCGCGACCCGTCTGGCCTCGGCGACCAGCTCACGGTCATCGGTGAAGGAAGCAAGCCGCAGATCGGATCGCCCCTGCTGGCGAGTGCCGAGCAGGGTGCCCTCGCCGCGGATCTGCAGGTCCCGGTCGGCCAGGAAGAACCCGTCTGTGGACGACTCGAGCGCAGAAAGGCGCTGCGCCGCCTCGTCACCGTCGCTTCGGGATACGAGGTAGCACCAAGAGGCCAGTTCGGACCTTCCGACCCGACCTCTGAGCTGGTGGAGCTGCGCCATGCCGAAGCGGTGGGCGTCCAGGACGACCATGACCGTCGCCGCAGGCACGTCGACGCCCACTTCCACCACGGTCGTGGCCACGAGAACGTCCGCCTCCCCGCCTCGGAACGCGGTCATTGCCGCCTGCTTCGCCCTCTGGGGCATCTGGCCGTGGAGAAGCGCCAGCCGGAGCCCGCTCAGCTCCCCTGCTTCGAGCCGCCGGAGCTCGTCCTCGACCGAAGCAGCCTCCACGCTCTCGGATCCGTCCACCAAGGGGCACACGACGAACGCCTGGTGGCCGAAGGCAACCTCCCGGCGCACGCGATCCCACACGGAGGCAACCTGGTCGTCGTCCCGCGCCCAGACGGTGGTCACCGGGCTGCGACCGGCTGGCAGGTCGGTCATGACGGTCATGTCCAAGTCGCCGTAGACGGTCATCGCCGCAGTACGGGGAATGGGTGTGGCGGTCATGACCAGTAGGTCCGGGTCCCTCCCCCCGGAGCCCTTCGCCCGCAGCAGCGACCGCTGGTCGACGCCGAACCGGTGCTGCTCGTCGATCACGGCGAGCCCCAGCGAGGCGAACCGGACGTCGTCCACGAGAAGGGCGTGGGTGCCCACCAGGATGTCCACGGCGCCCACGGCCAGCTGGGCCAGCAGCTTGGACCGCTCCTGGGAGCCGACACGCGAGCTGAGCAGGCCAAGCTGGAGAGGGCGACCCGCGCCCAGCCGGGACGCGTCGGGCACGTCGAACCCGTCGATCAGCGAACGTATGGACAGGTAGTGCTGCTCGGCGAGCACTTCGGTGGGCGCCATGAGCGCCGCTTGGTGACCTGCCCGTAGCGCCACCAGCATCGCGGCGACAGCCACCAAGGTCTTGCCCGACCCGACGTCGCCTTGGAGCAGACGGTGCATGGCGGCGTCGGACTCCATGTCCCTTCCGATCTCCGCTATCGCCCGAGCCTGCGACGAGGTCAGGCCGAAGGGAAGCGAGGCGGCCAGGCGGCGCCAGAGATCCTGCCGGTCCTGCAGCGGCGTGTGGGCGATGCCGTCCGATCGCTGGCGGGCGGCCACTCTCCGACCGACCAGGGCGCACTGCAGGCGGAGCAGCTCGTCGAACGCGAGCCGGCGCCGTCCGGACCGCCACTGGTCCATGCTCTCGGGCTGGTGTATGGCGGCCAGGGCTTCGGTCCGCGACAGCAGCGAAAGCCTGCGCCTGTGTGCAGGAGGAAGGGGGTCGGCCATACGCCCGGCTCTCCTGACCGCTTCCTGCACCATGACGGCCACTTCCCAGCTCGTTATCCCGGCCTTCTCGGAAGCCGGATAGACAGGGATGATGCCGCCGCAGCGATCCCCTACCAGGTCCACGAGCGGGTTGGTCATCTGCCGGCGGCCCCGGAAGGCCTCCAACTTGCCGAAGAGCAGCAGCTCCATGCCGGTGTGGAGCTGGCGCGCCCGCCACGACTGGTTGAAGAAGGTCACCTTCAGCGAGCCGCTGGCATCCGAGCAGACCATCTCCACGATGGCCCTTCCCCGGACCCTGCGGGCCGCGCCGACGGAGTCGACCCGCACCACCACCGTGGCCTCCTCGTCGATCCTCAGCTCCGCCAGGGAGGCCTGCCTGGAGCGGTCCACGCACCGACGCGGATAGTGGGTGAGCAGGTCCGCCACGTTCACTATGCCCAGGTCCGCCAGCTTGGCCGCTCGCGCCGGTCCGACACCTGAGAGGACGGTCACCTGGTGCCGTCCCAGGCCGGGCCAGGTACGGCCGCCCTGCCCCCGGTCCGCCGGGGCCGTCGGGGTACTCGGGGCCGTCGGGGTACTCGTTGCGGCGACTCTGCTGGCGGGCACCTTCCTCCTTACTCGATGCCCACGAGGAACGGGAAGATCGGCTGGCCTCCCTGCACCACCTCTACTTCCAGACTGGGATGGTGCTCCGCCAGCCATTCGGTAACGGCCCTGGTGTCGGCCGGGCGATGACCTTCGCCTTCGACGATCGTGACCAGCTCGTGGCCTGCAGCGACCAGCTTGGCCAACAGGGCGCACGTCACCTCGACGAGAGAGCACCCGACCACCTCGATCCCCTCCGGCGACAGGCCTATCCAGTCCCCTTCGGCGATGGGGCACCCCGGTCCGTCCGCCGGCCGCACTGCTCTCGTCACCCGGCCGCTGACCACCCGGCCCGCGGCCGCTCCCATCGTCCTCAGGTTCTCCTCCAGCGAGGACGCGGGGTCGTAGTCGCAAGCGGCGGCGATACCCTCCTGCACGTCCGACGTGGCGAGCACGGCGACCCTTCTTCCCTGCCCGGTGGCCCGGGAGGCCACCTGCTCGGCGATACTCACCACCTGGGAGCTGTTCGACAGGATGATGACCTCCGGCGAGGCGAGCGACTCCACGGCCCGCACCAGCTCGTCCACGGTCGGAGTCACCGTCCCCCCTCCGGTGACGACCGCCGTACCGAGCGACCTGAAGGCTCGGTGGAGACCGGCGCCCTCTGCAACCGCCACGACGGCGGTCCTCCTCTCTAGCACCTCCGAAGACGAAGGAAGGTCCTGGAGGACCGCCTCGCGCACCCATCGCTCCTCTTGGACCTGCTCCGCCAAGTCGCTGACCCTGATCCGCCGGGGCTTGCCGCAGTCGATCGCAGCTTCGATCGCAGCGCCGATGTCGTCGGTGTGGATATGGCAGTTCCAGAGGCTGCCTCCGCCGACGACCACGATCGACTCGCCGATCCCGTCCCACACGGCGCGGAACGGACCGATCGACTCCGCCGGAGCATCGAGCAGGAACATCACCTCGTACCTGGGGCTCTCCGGCGACCCGACCGTGGAGTCGACCGGCGACCCGACCGGCCCGGCTCCCGCCTGCCGTGTGGCGTCAACGGCGCCACCAGCACCCGCGGCGTCACCCGGTTCTGCCCCACTCTCACCGGCGGCCCGCGGGGCGGCCTGCGACCCACCCGGCCGTTGGTCCGACCGTCGCGTCGGGGCCGATCCGGCCACCGAGCGCAACACGTCGGAGGGCAGCTCGAGGCCCGGCGAACTGGCTCCGGTGACCGCCTCCAAGAGGGCGTCGAACATGAGCGAGTACCCGGCTCCGCCCGCGTCGACGACGCCCGCCTGGGCGAGAGACGGGAGCTGAGTCGGCGTGACAGCCACTGCCTGCACCGCTGCACAGCGGGCCGCCGTGAGAACTCCGGGCAGGTCGCGACCGTCCGTCACCGCCTGCTCGGCGGCGGTGGCAGCCGCAGCGGCCACCGTGAGTATGGTCCCGTCGGTCGGCTGCTGAACCGCCGCCACTGCCGTGGTGGCCGCGTTGCGCACGGCCTGCGCCACGCACGCGGTGTCCGGCGGCGACGTCAGCAGTCGGTCCGTGAAGCCCCGTAGGAGCTGCGAGAGAATGATGCCCGAGTTGCCCCGCGCTCCCATGAGCGACGCACGAGCGATGGCCACTGCGACCTCCTTCAGAGGCGCGCCGTGGGGCAGTTCCTCCACCACGGCGTCCAGCGTGGCAGTCATGTTGGTGCCTGTGTCGCCATCGGGCACCGGGTAGACGTTCAGACGATTGAGCAGGTCGCGGTGGATGCGCAACTGGTCCCGGAAGACCAACATGGCTCCTGCCAACTGGTCGCCGGTGAGCGCCTCGGCATCGTCCATGCCGGGCGATGCTAATCTTCTATCCCGTCGTCATCGCTGGGTTCGGCCGTAGTGGCTGCGGGCCCGACTGAAGCCCTAGGAGTGTTGACCGTGGCCGCCGTATGTGAGATCTGTGGGAAGCATCCGTCGTTCGGAATGAGCATCAGCCACTCCCACCGTCGCATAAAGCGGCGGTGGAACCCGAACATCCAGAGGGTGAGGGCGATGGTGGGCAGGACGCCGCGGCGACTGTCCGTCTGCACGTCCTGCTTGCGGGCCGGAAAGGTGACCAAGGCAGCTCGATAGCGCCGCGCTGACCGGGTCGGCCGACCCGCGTCGTGACGGTGGCGGCCTTTCCGGCTTGCGGACGGCTCCGGGAACGGTCGGTGGGATCGCCAAGCTCTTGGCAGGTGGCAGGACGCAAATATTCTCAAGTCCCACGATACTGCTGTCGATGGTTGGCTCAATGGTTGGCAGAAAGGGAGCTCTGTTGCGGGTCGCCGCGGCGACCGCCGGATTGGCGGCCATTGCAATCCCCCTGTCCAACCTGCCCAAGGACGCCCCGCCCCTGGGAACGCAGGTAGGCACGAACTGGCTGACTCCGCTGGGACCTGCGCAGGTGGTCGTTCCCCCCTCACCGCCCCCCTCCCCGCGGTCGACGACGGTGGGGCGGTCGCTGCCTTCGGTTTCGACCGGAGGCACGAGCACGTCGCTCCGGTCGCTGCTCAGCTCGGCTCCGGTAAGCGCCGGCTTGGGCCTGTACCCGTCCCGTCCGACGACAGGGGGCCGTTCCACGGCTGCCGGCGCAGCGCCGACCCAGGGGAGCACTCCAGCGGCGACGAAGCACGTCGTGACGACGAAGCGCACGACGCCGGCCGGCGGGTCACGGACCGCTTCAACGCCCAAGACGACTCTCGGCCTGTCCGCGTCGACCATCGGGCGGACATCGGCGAGCAGCGTCGGGAGCGGTCTTACCTTCACTGCGATCTCGAAGGCGGCGTCGAAAGCGTCGTTGACATCCTACGCCAGCGACCCCTACGTGAACGACAAGACGTCCGGTTCCGCCAAGGTGTCTCTGGCGGTCTCGCCTCAGACGTCTGGGGAGCACGCGGCAGCGCAGACTGCCGCCATAGAAGCGGCAAAGGCGAAGCTGGATGCGCCGGTCAGCGTTGCAGTGACCCGTCCGGAGACCACCCCGACGCCTGTGGCACTGGCAAAGGCGGCGGAGCAGGCGAAGCTGGATGCGCTGCACCCCGCCGTCGAGACGAGGACGCCGGCTGCGGCGACCGCCACGGTCCGGGCGGAGAGCAGGCCGGCGGCGGCTGCGTCGGTCCGTGTGGCAACGACACCCGCTGCTGCTGAGTCAAAGAAGCCAGTCGTGCTCGAACCCACCCCGGCCCAGAGGGCGTCCGTCGAGAAGCCGCTCCCCAGCGGTGGGAGTGACTCGGCCAATAACAAGCGGTTCGCGAAGATCCTGGCTCTCAAACTGGGCGCGGACAAGTCCGGCGTCAGCAGCGGTAAAAAGTAGCTCGTAGTCCTCGCCGCCTGCCACCGCCTCGTCCAGGGAAGCTCCGTCCGCCACCGGAACGAAGTCCAGCATGGCGCCCACGCTGGAAGCGTCGCAGATGTGCCCGAGCTCGGTAGCCAGACCGTCGGAGATGTCGATCATCGCAGTGGCGCCCGCGTCCCTGGCGGCGATGCCCTCCGCCGGCCTGGCGAATGGGCGGCGGTGGGCGTGCATGAGCCGAGCGGCACACTCGGAGGAGATCGGCTGGCAGCCTGCGTCCGTCGGATCGGCCGAGGGAGCGGCGGAGGAGCCGGCCCGGAGCAGCCGTAGGCCGGCCGCGGACGACCCGAGGGGACCGGTCACGAAGATCAGGTCTCCCGGTCTGGCTCCACTGCGCAGGACCGGTTGACCGTCGCCGGTCGTGCCGGTGATCGACACCGCCACGACCAGTGTGGCGGAGTTGGCCAGGTCTCCCCCGACCAGCGCCACTCCGTACGACTGGGAAGCCGAACGTAGCCCCGCGTGGAGCAGGTCCAAGTCGGTGTCTGGAGGACCCGCGACGCAGCACAGCGCATGCAGCGCCTTGCCGCCCATCGCAGCTATGTCACTGACATTGGACGCCAGCGCCTTCCAACCGAGATCGTCCAGACCGACGAGCGACAAGTCGGCATGTACCCCCGCGACGACGGCGTCGGCTGCCAGGAGAAGGCGGCCGGGCGGTACACGGACGACCGCCGCATCGTCGCCTATCCACACCTCACCCTCCGGACCGGCTCCGTTCAGCGCCGCGATACGGGCGATCGCCGCCAGCTCCCCCCCGTGGCGGCTGTCGCCTCCCGACCGAACCATGCCGGTCAGTATGTCTCCCGAGCGGCGGTGCGCAGAAGCAACGATGCGTCCCAGGTGCACGGCCCCGGCGACCGGGTACACGCGCCGCTCATCCACTTCCTCGAGCAGGAGTCAGCGTTGAGCGGGAGTCAGCGTGCAGAGCTTGGGTGGCACGAACAGCGCTCAATACAACAGAGAGCTGCCGATGTTGGAATGGCGAGAAGCGACGAATACGCGTCCTGGAAGGTACCGAAAGAGTGAGCGTTCTGCGGAGGTTCATGGGTATAGCGGCCATGCTGGGTGGCGTCCTGCTGCCTGGCGGGGTGGCCAACGCGGCGGCTCCGGCAGTGGCCACCGACGGGGTGGTGCAGGTTGGGGCGCTGGCTGGACTGCCGATCAGCGCGGTCACGCACCAGCCGATCATTGACAACTACGTTCCTATGGTCTACGGCGGGGACCCGGGTACCAACGGCGGCGGGACCTACAGCGTGACGATTACGGTTGACCCGGGCACTGGAGCGTGTGAAGGGTACGACTACACCCACACGTTGGTCGTGTGGCCGTGCAGCGAGGGCACGCCACCGAACGTGGTCTCTCAGGTCAAGCCGGGAACCCCCCTACCCAACTTCCTGCTCAACGCTACGCTCGTGCACAATCCGCTCACGAACACTAATTGGGCAGGAGCATGGCCGCCCGTCAACTCCATCAGCATGGCGAAGCTCGCCGGCTTCGGCTGGGTAGGTGGCCCCTCGGGTCCGCCCCCAATTGGCAATGAGATCGCCGCCCCTTGGATACCAAACGGTCCAGGTACCGTCCTTCCCTCCAGCTACATCTGCTGGACGCCGCCGCAGTACCAGAAGAACAACCCGATCTACGCGGCAACGAACTGCAACTACAAGACGAACTGGCAAAACCCCACACCAGGACCCACCCCTCCGCCTCCTGTGCAGGCTCCGGCTCCGGCCCCGACGCCGCTGCGGCTCACTACCGTTCAGGCGGTCGGGGGTGGCACCTACCAGTTCAGTGCGATGGGCAATGTGTTCAACCACGGCGGGGCCAGGTGGTTCGGGAGCCTCGCCGCAGCACACCTGCCGACGGCCGTCGTGGCGCTGGTGCCCGTCACCAACGGCTACTTCCTGGTAACCGCCAAGGGGAACGTCTACAACTTCGGCGGTGCGAAGTGGTACGGGAGCGCCGCTGCCAAGCCGCTGCCCTCCCCCATCGCCAGCATCGCCGTCACCGCGACGGGCTACACCCTCACGTCGCAGACGGGACAGACCTACAATTTCTAGTAGGCGGCCGGCGTCTCGCCGGGCGCCCGACTGGAGGGAGATGACGAAGTGGGATCGACCGTCGTCATCACCGTCATCTTGCTTGTCTTGCTTCTCGTGCTCTTGGTGGCGATCGCGACTCTGGCCGTGATCGCCTTCAGAGGTTGGCATCGCCACCCGGGCTTTCGTTTGCCTGGCTTCAATATCTTCACCGGCCGCTGGTCGGATGACGAGCAATCAGGTGGCCGCGACTGATCCTCGCCTGTGGCGATCACGGCAGAAATGGCTTTCTGCCAGAACGTGTGCGCAGGTGTTGGTTTTCGCACGCTTCGGTCGCAGCGTGCCGAAGCCACCACGTAGTGACCGCCGGCCGTCACGACGCCGAGACAGGTCGCGCCAGTTGCCGCTGGGCCGACCTCACGGTCACTCCCGACATGCCAGTCTCGCCGAGCACTAACAAGGTGGGCTGGCTGATGTTCGCCCACTCCGTCCAGCAGGCACGGTCCTCGACGAACGCCAGGCTGGCGGGCATGATGTCGACGTCGAAGCGCGGCCAAAACCCATCGCTGCGAGGCTCCAAACCCTCCGCCCAGACCTGTGACACCGGAGTCTCACCGCCGAAGTAGAGCAAGGCGTCTTGGCGGGCCAGGAAGGGTGTCTGCATACGGACCGGACTACGTCGAGGCCCGGCTCAGAGAGTCCATGTGGGATGCTAACGTCTATTGAAACCCTGGTAAGGAGCTTCTAAAGTTCGACCTCCCATTCAGGGCTGGGGAGAACGAGAACAGTAACCAGCGACGCCGAAGCCATCTCCGCGATCGCATCCGCGAGGCTGTGGCGAACGCAACCAACGGCAGTGCAATCCCACCGGATGCCGCCGAGAACACTTGACGCGCGCATTGTCTTCAGCATCTCCTTATGGGATGGCCACGACGTGCCGCCGGAGCGTGAGGAGTGGAGCGTGGCGTTCAGTTGCCAGGTTCGGTGTCGCCCGCTCCGCGGCGGGCCCGGAGCTGCTCGACCAGGATCTCCCCGTGGCCGGCGTGTCGGGCTAGCTCGGTAAGCAGGTGGGCATAGAGAAACCGCAGGCTGACCGGAGTTCCTCGCCAGTCGAAGACCTCATCCAGGTCGTGCTCGGCGGCGATCTCCCGAGAGCGCTCGCAGGCGTCGAGGTAACGCCGCCGTACTTCCCCTACGGTGTCCTTCGAAGTCAGGGCGAAGCTGTCGTCGACGGTCTCGGGGATCCCGACCTGCTCGCGGGGCACACCGGCCACTCGGTGGTGGAACCACACCTGCTCGACGAAGGTGGCGTGCTTTACCAGCCCAAGCGGCGTGGTCAGTGATGGCACCAGCCGGGCCCGCGCCTCCGCCTCGGTGAGGCCATCCAGCAGCGTCGCAAGGTCGGAGCGCTGGGCCTCGAGCTGGTACTCCATCACAGGGCGCTCATCACCGGTCCGGTGCGTGGTCACTCCGGCACCCTAGCGACACTCGCGAGCGAGCCCACGGACCCCGCTGCTCTAGGCAAGGACCTGCCGAGGCCCCATCATGCCTGTACTTCGACCTCCCACCCACCGCCACGGCCTCGCCGCGCCAACGCTCGGCGACCCAGGTACCGACCATCGGCCGGAAGGGCAGCACGGATTGTCGGTTTCCCCGCGCCACATGCCGCAGCTACCAGCTCGCGTCCGGCACGAGCTGGCATCCGACCCAGCCCGTTGACCGATGGCTGACCGGGAGCGTGCGCAGCGGGGGCCTGCCGGGCTTCGTGACCGGCCTTCGTCCCTCGGTGGCCTATGCCTCGTAGTGGTAACGGGCCTGGAGGACGACCAAGTCCTCGCCGTCGACGAGGTACACCAAGCGGTGCTCCTCGTCGATCCGCCGCGACCAGCATCCGGCGAGCACGTGACGCAACGGCTCCGGCTTGCCGATACCCGCCGTCGGATCGCGTAGAGCGTCGTCGACCAGTCGGTTGATCCGCTTCAGAGTCGCCCGGTCGTTCCCTTGCCACCAGACGTAGTCCTGCCAACCGCGAGGGGTGAAGACGAGGCGCACCTAGCTTCGATCGAGGGCGTGCTCTTCCCGTGCCCCGGCGTGAGCCTGCGCCAGGCTGTCCAACAACCAGTGGGCGTTGGCTGGTACCCGCAGCAGCATGGCCGTTTCGTTTAGCGCATCCCAGTCGGCCCGCGCCACGAGCACCGCATCGCCGCGGCGAGAGGTGATCTCGATGGGCTGGCGATCGTCGTTGACCCGCTCAATGAGCGGGAATAGGTTCTTGCGGGCCTCGCTGGCGGTGACGGTCACGGCCTGCCCTCCTCCGGTAACGGTACGATTCATTGTACCAGTCGAGGACTGGTCTTGGCAGGCCGAGCAACCTGGGCGATGCTCACCGATTCCAGCTTCCCATCGCCAAGGGCGGCGGGCTGTCGACGTCAAGATCGGCTACGCCAAGGTGTCGACAGACGACAGGACCTCACCGCACGGCGTGTCGGTCGGGCGACATGCTCGTCGTGGCCAAGTTGGGGGCGCGCGGCGGTGAGGCTCGGACGGGCTTTCGTTTGCCTGGCTTCAATATCTTCACCGGCCGCTGGTCGGACGACGAGCGATCAGGTGGCCGCGGCTGATCCTCGCCTGCGGCGATCACGGCAGAAATGGCTTTCTGCCAGAACGTGGGCGTAGGTGTTGGTTTTCGCACGCTTCGGTCGCAGCGCGCCGAAGCCACCACGTAGTGACCGCCGGCCGTCACGACGCCGAGACAGGTCGCGCCAGTTGCCCCCCATTGGGTAGCGTGACCGAATGGACCGGGCCGAGCGACGTACCGTCCCCTTCGGAGCCTGGCCGTCGCCGCTCTCACCTGACGCACTGACCCGGTCCGGACACCGGCCCGTATCCGAACCGGCGGCAGCCGCCGGCCGCCGCTACTGGCTGGAGCAGCGTCCGGAGGAAGGTGGCCGGCAGGCGCTGATGCTGCGGCATCTCGGCCGAACCGTGGAGATGGCACCTGGAATGTCGATCCGCAGCCGAGTGCACGAGTATGGCGGAGGGGCGTACCTACCGGTGGACCACCTCGTGTACGCGGTGGATGACGCCACGCAACGAGTCGTGCGCATCGAAGGCCCTGGCACGGAACCGGTGCCGATCTCCGCGGAGCCCGCCAACCCCAGGTCCGTGCGCTGGGCGGACCTCACGGTCACTCCCGACAGGAGATGGCTCGTGGGGGTGAGGGAGACCCACACCCCCGGCGGCCGGAGCGCCGATGTGCGCAACGAGCTGGTTGCCCTCCGGACCGACGGATCGGGCGACGAGCGGGTGCTGTCCGTCACGGCCGACTTCGTGTCCAGTCCCAGGGTCTCCCCCCGCGGCGACCACTTGGCTTGGGTGAGCTGGGACCACCCGGCGATGCCGTGGGACTCCTCCCGGCTCTGGACAGCCTACCTCGGTGAGGACTTGGAGATGTCGGAACCAGCGAAGGTGGCCGGAGGGCCCGGCGAGTCGGTGTGCCACCCCACCTGGGCCGCAGCGGGAACCCTCTACTTCGTGAGCGACAGGACCGGCTGGTGGCTCCCGTACCGATGGGACGGCACCCGTACCCGATGCGCTGTGGACCACCGCACGCAAGCCGAGTTCGCTTCGCCTCAGTGGGTGTTCCGGGACTACCGCTACTGCATCGTCGGAGAAGGCAGCATCGTCGGAGAAGCCAGCATCGTCGGAGAAGCCAGCATCGTCGGAGAAGGCGCCGCCGAGGCCGGCGTGGGCAGCGACGACCAAGCTACGGGCGACGACCCCGCTTTGGGGGACGACCGAGCCGCCAGCGACGACCAAGCTACGGGGGACGACCCAGTTGCGGGGGACTACCAAGCCGGTGGAGACGTCGTCGCCTGCTGCTACACGGCAGGGGGAAGGGATCGCCTGGCGCTCGTGGTGGAAGGAGGATTGCAGGACGTCGACACCGGGCCGTACGAGGTCTTCTCCCACCTCTGGCCGGTGCCCGGGGGCTTCGTCGCCGTGGCCGGCGGCCCGACGGAGCCGAGCGTCGTGGTGGAAGTGGACCTGCGCCCTGGGGACGGTCGGCCTCGTCCGAGGCCGCTGAGCGACAGGGGCCACCCTCTGGTGGGACCGGAGTGGATCTCGGTGCCCGAAAGAGCCAGCTTCCCGAGGGCCGACGGCAGCGAGGCATACGGGCTGTTCTACGGCCCCAAGAACCCTCTGGTGGAGGCGGATGGAAGCGAGCGGCCTCCTCTGGTGGTGCTGAGCCACGGCGGGCCGACTGCAGCGTTCAGGGCTCTGTTGGACCTGAAGGGAGTGCAGTTCTACACCAGCCGGGGGTTCGCGGTGCTGCAGGTCGACTACGGCGGGTCGTCCGGGTATGGCCGCCCCTACCGGGAGCTGCTGGATGGCAACTGGGGCGTGCTGGACGTGGACGACTGTGTGGCAGCAGCCCGCTGGGCTACAGCCAACGGCAGGGCGGACGGCGAGCGAGTGGCCGTACGGGGGTCCAGTGCCGGCGGTTACACCACGTTGTGCGCCCTGACCTTCACGGACAGCTTCGCCGTGGGGGCGAGCTACTACGGCATCGGAGATGCAGCGGCGCTTGCGGCCGACACCCACAAGTTCGAGTCCCGCTACCTCGACAAGCTGATAGGGCCGTACCCGCAGATGCAGCAGACCTACGCCGAACGCTCCCCCGTGGCCCACACGGAGCTGCTATCCACGCCGGTCATCCTGTTCCAGGGCGTCGAAGACCGGGTCGTGCCGCCCGAACAGGCCGAGGCGATGGCGGCGGCGCTGGCCGCCAAAGGCGTCCGGTACCGGCTGCTGACCTTCGAGGGCGAGGGGCACGGGTTCCGACAGTCCGACACCCAGCGCCGCTGCATGGAGGCGGAACTGGAGTTCTTCGGCGAGGTCCTGGGCTTCCAGCCGGCCGACGTGCTGGCGGACTTGCCGGTCGACGTTCTCTGAAAGCCTGACGGCAGTCCGACCACGCCACCCTCTCCCGGTGCCGTCGCACACCCCGGTCGGAGCTACCAGGCCAGCAGGTCGGCTACCGCCGCGGCGATGTCCTCCACCTGGGGAAGCGTCGAGCGCTCCAGGGTCGGTTCGTAGGCAACGTGGGTGTCCTTCGCTGCCACCCGCCGGACGGGGGCATCCAGATCGGCGAAGCACTCCTGAGCGGCCCAGGCAGCCACCTCGGCGCCGAACCCGGCAGTGAGGGTGTCCTCGTGCACCACCAGCAGCCTTCCGGTTCGGCGCACGGAGTCGGCGACCGCCTGGCGGTCCCACGGCATGATCGTCCGTAGGTCGATCACCTCGACCGACGCCTCGTCCGCGGTCTCCAGCGAAGCGGCGACGCGACGGCACCTCTCCACCGTCGCACCCCACGTCACGATGGTCAGGTCTTCTCCGGTGACCACCGTCCTGGCTACGCCGAAGGGGATCAGCTCTCCCGCCGGGGGGAACGGGTCCTTGGTGTAGGCCTGGCGAAGCAGGTGCTTGTGCTCCAGGAACAGCACCGGGTCCGCCGCCCTCAGCGCCGTCCGCAGCAGGCCCGCCGCGTCCGCCGCCCGGGACGGGAACGCCACGAACAGGCCGGGAATGTGGGCGAAGATCGACTCGCCGCACTGCGAGTGCCAGATGGCGCCCCCGGTGATGTAACCGCCGATGGGCACCCGGAGGACCATCGGGCAGGAGAACGCTCCGTTGGACCGCCAGCGGATCGTGGCGGCCTCGCTCTTGATCTGCTGCATCGCAGGCCAGATGTAGTCGAAGAACTGCACTTCGGGACAGGGTCGAAGTCCCCTCACCGCTTGGCCGACCGCCCGGCCGACGATGTTCGCCTCCGCGAGCGGAGTGTTGTAGCACCGCGAGGCGCCGAAGTGGCGCTGCAGCCCGAACGTCGTGCCGAACACTCCGCCTTGGCCGTCCACTTTTCCCAGCACGCTTTCCGCCGCGTCGGCCACGTCCTCTCCGAACACCCGCACCCGGTCGTCTTCCTCCAGCGCCTCCGCCAGAGTCCGCCGGATCGCCTCACCCATCGCGACCACTTCTCCGCCCGTACGTTCGCCGCTCGAGGCCGCTCGCGCGTGACGGCCCACCCACGGGTCGAAGTGGTTGCCACCGGGGGGCCGTGCACCGGCGAGACCGTCGTCCTGCCGGACCGACACGCCGGAGGTCACCCTGTCCAGGTCCCACACGTGGTCGGTGACCGACTCCGGGTCGGGTCTCGGCGCCGCCAGCGCGGCAGCAGCGGCTTCGGACACGAGCTGGCGCGCCTGGGCACGGGCTTCCGTGGCGCCCGTTGAATCCAGCAGGCCCCGGGCGGCCAGGTGGCGCTCGAACACCACGAGGGGATCTCGCTCGGCCTCTTCCGCCAGCTCGTCGGCGCAGCGGTACTTTGCCTGGTTGTCTGCCGACGAGTGCGAGTGCGGCCTCGTGACCCTGGCGTGCAGCAGCCAGGGTCCGTTGCCCGAGCGGACGGCCGCCACGGCTCGCTCCGCGACGTCCCGCACCGCTACGTAGTCGCATCCGTCCACCACTTCGACGGTGAGGCCGGGGAACCCCGTCACCAGCTCCGAGATGGGCGCGGGGGACTGCTCCGCCACGGGCACAGATATCGCGTAGCCGTTGTCCTCGACGACGTACAGCACCGGTAGGCGCAGGTTGCACGCTGTGTTCAGGCTCTCCCAGAACTCGCCCTCCGAAGTCGCACCCTCGCCCAGGGACACATAGACCACTTCGTCGGCGTGGACCTCGTCTACAAAAAGGTGGCTGCGCTGCTGCATGTACTGCGCCGCCTCCGCACATCCGACCGCCGGCAGGCACTGGCTCCCCGTCGGGCTCGACTGCGTGACCACGTTCTTGTCCACGAAGCCCCAGTGCGAAGGCATCTGCCTGCCCCCCGACGCCGCGTCGTCCGCCGAGCCGACCGACTGCAGCAGGATCTCGTACGGACTGACGCCCAGGCCGAGCATCAGCGCCAAGTCGCGGTAGTAGGGGAAGAACCAGTCGTAGCCGGGCCGCAGATAACGGGCCAACCCCAGGAGCAGAGCCTCGTGACCGGCACCGGAGATCTGGAAGAACGCTCGGCTCTGCTTGTGCAGGATGACCTCGCGGTCGTCTATGGCACGCGAGACGCAGGCCAGCCTGTAGTCCTCCAGCAGTTCCGAGTCGGGCCATCCTGCGGGGCGCCGAGCGGCCGACTCTCCCGGTCGTCGCACCGCGGGGGCGCCAGCACTCCTCGCATTCCGGTCGGCGCCGGAGCCGAATCCCCGGTCGGAATGGTCGGGCGCCCCCACGCGACCCGCCACTCCGGTGACACGGGACTGCGCGGTCGCCTGGGACTTGGCTGCCATTATCGCTCCTCCGCTGTGGAGACCGGCTCGTGCACCCTCAGAGCAGGGGCCTGTGCGGTGACTTCTCGACCTGGATCGACTCGCCTGCGAGCATCCGCTCGCGAAACTCCTTCAGCGCCTCCCGGCGGAGCTCTGGTTCGAGCCGGTCCAAGAAGATGACTCCGTTCAAATGATCCGTCTCGTGCAGGATGCACCTGGCAAGCCGCAGCGTGCCTGTCACCTCGACCGGCTCCCCGTGCCCGTCGAAACCTCTGGCCACCACCCTGCGAGGTCGCTTCAGCGGGTACGAGATACCGGGCACGGAGAGGCAGCCTTCGTCGTCCTCCACCTGGTCCGGGTCCTCCTCCGCGATGGAAGGGTTCACGAGGTGCGCGACATGGCCTCCGTCGTCGTCCTCCGAGGATGGCACCAGGTACGTGAACACCCGCAGCCCGATCCCCAACTGAGGAGCCGCCAACCCGACTCCGTTGGCCTCCACCATGGTGTCCCCCAAGTCCTTGACGAGCCGGCGCAGAGGGCGATCGAAATCCACGACCTCGGATGCCCGAGCACGGAGCACCGGGTCACCCAGCAAGCGTATTGAGCGAACAGCCAGCGTCTCCTCCTCGAAAAGCTGTGAGCCCGCCACGGCGCGCTAGGGCCACCCTAATCGCACGGCCCGCGGTGCGCACCCGGCCTCGTGTCGGAAGGACAGGCGTCGCCAAGCCGCCGGCGCCGCACCGAATGCTGGTGCAGCCCGGTACCATCCGCGTACCCGAAGGAGGCTCGCCCGGTGACGGTGATGGCGTACGTGATGGTCCAGACTGAGGTGGGAAGGGCGGCGCAGGTCGCCGGCGAGGTCAGGGGCATACCGGGTGTCGTCGCGGCCGACGACGTGACCGGACCCTACGACGTGATAATCCGAGCCGAAGCCGAGTCCGTCGACCAGCTGGGCAAGACGGTCGTGTCCAGGGTGCAGCTCATAGAGGGCGTAACCCGGACGCTGACGTGTCCGGTCATGCGGCTCTGACACGCTCCCCGGAGGGAGCCGGCGAGCACCGTTGCGAAATGCCGAAGGACCGGGGACTCGGGGAGAGGCGGCTCTACGAGCGGTCGCCGGCCGCAGCCGAACCGGGGTTTCGAGCGGCAAGGCGCTCTGCGTCGAGCCGACGATCCTCCCTGGCCGCCCGTCGCTCCTCGACCTTGGCCCACTCCCGGAACAGCACTCCGAGCGCACCCAGGGTGAACAGCTCCCCGAGGCCCCACAGGAGCGCTCCCCCGGACTGGGTGTCGGTCAGGCTGTAGCGGGGTGCTATCGGCGACGACATGTTCATGACCGCGATGCCCAGGAAGGCGTTGAACGGGATGGCGAGGCCCAGCGAAGCCATCCTTGCCCCGACGCCCATCCGCCTCGGTATGGGATCGGTACCAACTATCGGCCACCAGTAGAGCGAGCCGGCCGCCAGGAAGACCACGTGCGTGGCGTCGTGCAGCAGAGGATGCACGAGAGACGCGTCGTACAGGGGGGTCAGGAAGTACCCATACATGACGACCGTCGAGACGGCAAGCCCCACGAGGGGGAAGGAGAGCATCCGGGCGGGACGGCTGTGGAGCACCTTCAGCACGACCCGTTTGGTGTCCCTGGAAGACGCCTGGAGCAGGAGCGTGACGGGAGACCCCAACGCGAGCAGGGGCGGGGCGGTGCTCATGAGGATCAGGTGTTGTATGACGTGCATCGTGAACACCGAGTCGTCGTACGAGGCGAGCCCGGAGTTGACCGCCACGACTATGGACGCCAGGCCGCCGACAAAGGAAGCGGTCTTCCACCGGGACCAAGCCCGTCCCCGCCGCTGCACCCGGCGTACGCCGGCCACATAGGCGAACCCGACCAGCACCACGACGGCGAGCGACGCCAGGGCGAGCGGCTGTAGTTGCCACGCCAGAAGCAGCCGGTCGAAAGTGACATGCGGGCTGACGGCTGCTGGCACCACTCGCGACGTTACCTCCGCAGTCCTCGCGCCGGAGCGCGACCCGAAGCGACGCGACCCGAAGCGAATGGACCTTTTGCCTGCCACAGCAACCGCAAATCCGCCAGTGCCGGCGCGTCCGACAGAGTCTGGGCGGTCGAGCGCCTCGGAAGCCCGCTCGGTCGCCTTGGCGACGGCCGGTCTCGGACGTCCGGGACTGCTCCCGAACCCGCCCGGTTACGCGCAACTAGTGGCGCCTGAGCCAGCAACTTTCTTCCCTGTGCAATCGAACTTGGGCTGCATGTACTGTCCGAGGATGCAGGCGAAGGAAACCGGGGCACTTGACTTGCGCCGCCTGCTGGCAGCAGTCGAGGAGGCTCCCCCGGTCGACGTGGTCCGTGTCGTCGCCGAGGAGCTCGGAAGGCTGCTGCCGACCGAGAAGGTGCGCCTGCTCCTTGCCAACCTGAGCGGTACGGCGTTGGTCCGCGTGGTCGAAGATCACTTCGCATCCTCACGTGGCGACGTGGGAGAACGACGGGGCGGCGGAACCGACGAGGATCTGACCAGGGCCGATTCGCTGTACACACGGGTGCTGCACACGCAGGCGGTCGAGGTGTCGCAGGCGAGCGGGGTGTCACAGGCGAGCGGGGTGTCACAGGCGAGCGGGGTGTGGAGGGTGCTGCTGCCGGTCACCGAGCGGGGCGATGCGATGGGGATCCTGGAGGTGACGCTGAGCGAGAGCCCGGACGACAGCACGGTGGACCTGCTGCGCAGCGCGGCTCATGCGCTCGCCTACATGCTCATCGCTGCACGGCGCCACACGGACAGGTTCGAGAACACTCAACGCGACATTCGGTTCTCGGTAGCGGCGGAGATCCAACGGCGGCTGCTTCCTTCGTCCTACACCGCCGAGGACCGAGCGGTGACACTGGCGGGATGGCTGGAGCCGGCGCACAACGTCGGGGGCGACACGTTCGACTATTCGATCGAAGCCGACGACCTGCACGTGTCGATCACGGACGCGATGGGCCATTCGGTGCGGGCAGCCCTGCTGGCGACCCTGGCGGTCGGCGCACTGCGCAACAGCCGGCGGGCGTATGACGACCTGGCGGCTCAGGCCAGAGCTGCCCACTGCTCGATCGTCGAGCACGGTCAGGATTCGGAGTTCGTCACCGCCCAACTGCTGCGAGCCAGCTTCTCCAGCGGCCTCATGGAGATCGTCAACGCCGGGCACCCACTGCCGTACCTACTTCGGGACGGACGGGCCTCGGCGCTCGTCCTGGCGGCGGATACGCCGTTCGGGATCGGCGACAGCACGTATTCGGTACACAGAGTGCAGCTGGTCCCGGGGGACCGGCTGCTGCTGGTGACCGACGGCTACCTGGAGCGCAACACTTCCCGAGTAAACGTGGAGCAGGTGCTGCGGTCCACCCGCGACCGTCATCCGAGACAGGTGGTTCAGGAGCTGGCCGACCATCTGCTGGAGGCGACCGGTCAAGTGCTGAGCGACGACGCCACCGTGGTCTGCATCGACTGGTACGGAAAAGAAGGAGTGCGCGGCGCCACTTCTGGGGCCAGCCAGTTCCGTGCCAGCTCGAGCTGACTCGCGACCTGGGCTCCCAGGAACCCGTCGGGCGGCTGCAACGGATCGACTCTCCCGCAGTCGGTCTCGGTCCGGTGTCCGCTTCCCACTTCCCCGGGCCTGTGCCAGCATCTACGATCTGCAAGGTGGGCGGCTCTCCTTGGGCATGGCACTGGCACCCGGTTGCCTGGGTCCTGATCGCCACTTCTGCCGTCGGCTACTGCCAGTTGCTGTTCGGTCTTCCGGTGGGCCGTTGGAAGCGGGCGCTCGGGCAACCTACTACGGGACAGGTGACCTGTTTCGGATTGGGACTGGCCTCGGTGGCGACGGCGGTCACGTGGCCGGTGGCGGACCTGGCGCAGCACTGGTCGCTGCTGGCCCGCATGGTTCAGCAGCTCCTGCTGGTGCTGGTGTCGGCACCCTTGCTGCTGCTCGGTATCCCGCGGTCCGCCTACGCCTCGGCAACACGGAACAGGCTGGTCGACACCGGGCTGCGGGCGATCACCCGGCCGGTGCCCGCCGCGCTGATCTTCTCGACTGTCGCCCTCGGGTGCCTTAGCCCTGACGTGGTCGACGCACAGGCGCATTCGTGGCTCCTGGACGCGGCGGTGGAGGTCGCTCTGTGCCTTGCGGGGCTGGTGATGTGGCTTCCCGTCCTGAGGCTCCTGCCGGACGGCAGGCACCTGTCGATCGGCGGTCGGATGGGGTACCTGTTCGTGATATCGATCCTTCCCAACTTCCCGGCACTGCTGTTCATCTTTGCCCAGCATCCTTTCTACGCCGTCTACGCCGACCACTCGGGGCTGTTCGGCCTGAGCCCGCTGGCCGACCAGCAGGTGGCGGGGGCGGTGACGAAGCTCGCCGGCATCCTGGTGCTGTGGGGCACGGCTGCGCTGATATGGGTGCGGGGAGAGAAGGCGCAGAACGCAGGGCTGGACCCCGACCCCCTGACGTGGAACGACGTCCAGAGGGAGCTGGAGCGAGCCGAGAGGCGAAACCGAAAGAGGTCGACCGCGGGCTGAGGGGACAGTCAGGGGCCGAGCCGTTCAGCTCGGCGGAGGGGCACCTGCGGCGGCGAGCTCCCTCCAGGGTGAGGCGGAGTACCAGGGAGTGAGCCGTACCGAGCGGGGCTGCTCCCCGCCCTGCAGCCACAAGGCGCTTCCCGGCCGGCCCCTCGACAGCAGATCGGGAGGCATCCGCCGCCGGAACCCGGTGGTCGATCCGGACGAGGAGGACCAACCGCTCCGTCCCCGGCCCCGCGTCCGGCTGTGCAGCGCAACCTGCCGGTCGCCTATCAGAGTCGATACCGCCTCCAGCGTCTGCACGTCGGCTATGCCAGGCAGGAACAGCTTGGCGCCGAACAGTGACATGAAGCCGCTCGCCTGGTCACCCCAGCGGGACCGAGCCTGGGACAGGTCCTGCAGGCACGCCAGCGTGACGAGGCCCTGACCGCCTCCCTCCGATGCGACTGCGGGCAGGTCCGGCAGAGGCGCGATGTTGGCCACTTCGTCCAGAGCCAGCAGGACCGCAGGGCGGGGCCGCGCCGGAGGTTTGCCGTCGGTCCGTGTCCCGGAGCCGTGGACCGCGTAGGTGGCTGCGCGAATGCGGTCGACCAGACCGCTCACCAGCGGGGCGGTCAGCGACTGCGACGTCGCCGGCGCACAGACGTAGAGCGTGTCGCCGCCGGACACGAACACCGCCGGATCGAACCGGGACACCTCGGAGTCGGAGGAGGAGGACCGGGCCCCTTCCGACCGGTAGGCGGCGAGCACGCCCGCGGCGGTGGAGAATATGCCGGATCGCTCCCTCTCGTCGGTGGCGGCAATACCGTCGAGCACCCCTGCGGCGAAGTCGGCACCGTTGGCGTGCAACACGTCCTGGGAGTCGGCCACGTGGTGGCGGTGGACCCACTCCGACACCCGCTCGGGCCCCTCGCCTGCCAGCCAGGCGGCGTGGAACAACGGGGCCAGCAGTGCTTCCGCACGCTCCGACCAGTGCCGGGAGTCCGGACCGACCATGCCGTGGGCGGAGCGCACCAGCGCTCGGGTCACCTCCAAAGCGCCATCCCAACTGGAGGCGGCCGATACCGGGGACCAGGTCACCCGCCTTACTCCCCGAGGTGCGTCGACCGACCCCGACGGGTCGTACAGCAGGCAGTCCCCCTGCCGCGCACGGCAGCCGCTGGTAGCCTCCATCACGTCGGTCTTGGTCGAAGTCGACACGACCGGCCCCGTGGCACCCAGCACGTTCGGCACGACGATCGCAGCCGACTTGCCCGACCTGGGAGGTCCGAGCACCAGCAGCCCCGACTCCGCCGGCGTGAAGAGCAGCGAGCCGTCCTTCCCTCTACCCAGGTACAAAGGGCTGCCGGCCGTCAGGCGACCGCAGGCGCCTGGTCGTCGTCCGGCAGATCGGGCTGGATCACCGCCGGAACGTCGTCCAACTCGTACCGCGACCGCTGTATGCGACCGGTGTCCCACCAGATGCAGACCGCCTGGCGCTCGCCGAACCCGTTCTCCGAGATCCAGCGCTCTATCTCCCCGTCCCGTTCCGGGCCCACGCACAGCTGCCGCCGCACGAAAGCCACCAGCTCGGACCGGTTCTCGACCGGCGGTCGGGCAGTGGTGAAGCTCTGCGACTCCGCGGGCAGTCCCATCGCCCGTACGAGATCCAGCGCGTCGGTGGCACGAGGACGCTGCGGCATCGTGATGCCCCAGAACCGGCTCCACAGGGGCGAGAGCCTGGCACGCGGATGGTTCGCCGTGATCTGGATCACCACCCTCAGCTCGGCGTGCTCCGTCAGCGCCGTGAGGAACGGGACGGGGTCGGCCACGTTGTAGAGCACGTTGTGGCACACCACCACGTCGGCCGGATCGACCGATACAGCGACGTCCGGCCAGCTTCCCTCCACCGTGACGGCTTCCACGCCGCGCTCGGCGGCCCGTTCGGCGAACGACCGCAGCATGGCCGGCGACTGGTCCACAGCAGTCAGCCTGGTGGCCGGGGGAACCAGCGCAAAGCTGGCCGCTCCCCCGCCGGCACCGATGTCCAGCACACTGCCACCTCCCGGCTTTGCCTGCAGCGGAGCCAGCGCCACCCTCCTCGACGGGGTGTCGGCAGGCTCTGGCGGAGGGGTGAACAGGCCCGGAGGCAGTCCCCAGGGCGGCTCGGGAGCCTTGGCCAGTATCTCGTCGGGGATAGCCCATTCGGCGAGCGACTCGGCCCAGTAGCGGGCCAGCTCTGCGCAGTCCTCCGGAGGCATGTCCCCATGCTCCCACACCAGTGGCCCCGACGAAACGGGGCGATCTGCAGCGCTGCGCTGCCCCGCCGCGCCGCGCCGGGCGTCGGCGAGCCGGGTATCCGCGAGCCCGGCCGGTACCGGCAGATCCCTAACTGTCGAAAAGAGCGTCGGTCTGCGTGCGGAACTGCTCGTCGGAGATGGCGCCGCGCCGCTTCAGCTCGTACAGCTTCTCCAGCTGCTCCGGGACGGTCAACTTCCCCGAGCCCTCCTGCACCCACCGCCGCCGCCTGCGGCCACCCTCCACCTGCACCCACACCGCGTGGTGGAGCCGGTCGGGCCCAGGCACGTGGGCCAGATCCGTTGGCCGCTCCCCTGCTCCGGTGTAGATCGAAACCGTGCCGGACCGGAGGACCCTCTGCAGCACCGTCTGACGATACGACAGGTCGGCCACCCGCCACAGCGGCAGCTCCCTCCCATGCCTGGACAACACCCCCCACGTCATGACGATCCGGTCGGTGGTCAACACGTAGTGGACCGACGCCCTCTTGACCGCCGCCCAAGCAAAGTATGCCGCAGAGGCGAAGATGCACAGCACCAGCAGCACCAGCGCCGCCACCGGCATACCCGGGAAAAGTAGGTCGAGCGTCACCGCCGAGGCGAGCACGACCGCCGAGAGAACGCCGGGCGGCATCAGCACCGACCAGTGCGGGCGCAGGTCCGCCACCATGTCCTCCGACTGACCAAGATCGGCGGTGCGGAACGCCACGGCTTCATGCTACGGCCCTGCAGTGTCGCCTTGGGACCCGACAGCAGACGCGGACCGCCGCCCTCACGGTGGCCCCCGGCTCAGGCCAGCTTCGAGGCGATGCTGCCTGCGCTGCGCAGCGCGGTTCCGTCGGCACCCTCGCTGGTGTAAGCCACCGACGGCCGGGCTGCCGCTTCGTCCAGCATGTCGTGGAGCAGCTTGGAGAACTGGACGTCCGGCTGGACCCACAGGTACTTGGACATCGACCCTGGGATCGTGTTGATCTCGTTGACGAAGATCTCCCCCTGCTCGCCGACCAGGAAATCGATCCTGGCAACCCCTCGCACGCCCGCCAGCACCACGATCGCCGCCGCGAGCTGCCGGATACGATCGGCGGTATCGGCCGGCAGCTTCGCCGGCAGCTCCCTGGGAGCCGAGACCATCCCCTGGCCCCCCACGTACTTGTCGGAGTACGAGAGGATCTCCCTACCCGTACTGCGCAGCGGGCGCTCGATGGCAGACAGCTGCAACGCCGGCCACGTGCGCACGGCGATGTTGACGTCTGCCAGATCCCCCCTCCACTGCTCCACCACCCCGCCGCGGCGCAGGTGGCGGCTGGACTTGGCCAGAGCGGTCGCCGTCGCCGCGTCGTCCACCACCTCGATGCCGATCGAAGAGCCGCCGAAGCGGGGCTTGACTATGTACGGTCCGCCCGGTCCCGGCGGCCCGTCCACGAACCCGTCTCCGGTCACCAGCGCCCTGCGAAGGGTGGGCAGCCCGGCCGCGGTCATCAGGCCGCCGAAGGCAAGCTTGTCCATGCCCAGAGCCGCTCCCGCCGCAGTCGGTCCCGCATAGCTCACGCCGCAGCTGTCCAGCAGACCCTGCAGCGTGCCGTCTTCCCCGGGCCCACCGTGGCAGCAGACCAGCGCAGCCTCCATCGGGACCTTCCGCTCGCGGGCGAAGCGGCCGCCCTTGACGACGAACCCACCGCCCGGGCCGCTCACCAGGGACAGCTCGGCGGACCCTCTGGGCACTCCCTCCAGGAACGCCTCAGCCTCCGGTGATCCTGCCACCTCGTACCACTCGCCGGCTTTGGACCAGTAGAGCAGGCTCACCTGCCGACCTGAGCCTGCCAGTGCCCGTGCCGCCTGAAGCCCCGTCAAGACGCTCACGTCGTGCTCCGGCGACGGACCGCCGAATACCACCCCTACCGCCACTGACCGGCCTCCCATCTAGCCACCGGGGCGCTCGCCGCCCGCACTTCGCCATCACCCGCTCCCACTGCCGCCCCGGAGCGCAATCGGTTCCCAGCCGTCCCGCCTCCCCGGACTACGGAAAGTGGTCCGGCAGGTCGTTCTCGTACAGCACGGCGTCACCGTCGCCCAGCGTCTCCCTCACCCAAGCGACCGCCTCGTCCCTGGACCTCACCAGTTTCAGCCGTGCCGCGCCTGCGCCGTTGCGCCCCGACTCCACCTCCCTGGCCCCTTCCACCAGTGCCGACCTGTTGGTCCGGCCCACCACTACCAGATCGGTCGCCGCAGCCGCCGCCTCCTTGGCGAACGAAGCATTCTCCTGGTGCTGCAGCCGCCCCAGCTCCACCATGCCCGGGGTGACCACCACCCGCCTCCCACCCGATCCGACCTGCGCCAGGGTCTGCAGGGCAAGCCTCGCACCCGCCGGGTTGGAGTTGTAGGTGTCGTCCAGCACGACCGCTCCGCTGGGCGCAAGTTGCGGCTCCAGCCGGTGAGACGCTACCGGCAGCGAGCCCAGCCCCGCCACCGCGTCCTCCCACGGCACACCCATCTCCAGCGCGGCCGCCAGCGCGCACGCCACGTTGCCGGTCGCTCCCGGCACCGACTCCAGCCTCGCCCGGGCGGGCTCCAACCCCCCGGGAGCCCCTGGAGGCGGCGTCATCTCCACCACCACTCCGTCGTCCTCCTGGCGCACCACCACACCGGTCGGCGGAGTGCAGCGACCCGAGCAGCGCCACACCCGCTTTCCGGAACGCTCCAGGTCGTCCGCCAGGGCGGCAAGCCGGGGATAGTTCACGTTTATCACCGCCACGTCGGCCGCATGGACCAGTTCCGCCTTGGCCCTGGCTATCGCCTCCTCGCTGCCGAAACGCTCCAGATGCACAGGCCCCAGCGCCGTGATGACGCCCACGCGGGGGTGCATCCAGCTGCACAGTCGGGCGATCTCTCCAGGCCCGAACGCCCCCATCTCGGCCACCAGCACCTCGGTCCCCGCAGCCAGGTTCTCGTTCACCGTCCGTGCCAGCCCCAGTGCGTTGTTGAAGCTGGCGGGGCTGGCCAGCACCGACCACCTCCGACTGCACAGGTGGGCTATGTAACCCTTCGTGGTCGTCTTGCCGTACGACCCGGTCACCCCGACCACCACCGGACCCACGCTCTCCAGCCGCTGCCGTGCCTTGTCGATCCACCGGCTGGCCGACCGGCGCTGGAACGGGGCCGTCGCCGCGAGGGCCGCGTCCACCAGCACAGGACACGCCACCGGCGCAACTGCCGCCACCGTCGCCCAGCCGGGTATTCCCCGCCAGGCCATAACCGCCGACGTACCCAGCACCACCGCTTCGCTGCCGGCCCACACCCCCGCCAGAGACCGCATGCGAGGCGTCCAGGCGAGCGGCTTGGCCCGGCCCCTCACCTTCAGGCCCAGCGGCCCCGCCGCCACAAGCCCCTCGCTCACCAGCGCCGTCCACGGGAACCATGACGCAGCGGCGGCCGCACCCACCGACCCCAGTCCCATCCCCAGGTTGGCCCAGCCGGTCGACAGCCACCACCGCTTGGCGAAACGGGACGTGGAGCCGGGCAGGTAGTGCTCCCGCTGCGCCACCCGCAGCCATCGCAGCCCGCCGGGGACGGCCGCGGCGGCCGCTCCCGCCGTCACGACCACCGGCACGACGTTCACCTCAACCTCCCAGCCGCCGCCCGCAGTGCCGCCGGAGCCTCCAGCGGCAGCAGGTGCCCCACCCCGTCGCACTCGGTAAGCCTGGCATCCGGCAGCATCGCCGCCACTCTCCGGGCCACCTCCGGCGGCACCTGGTCGTCCCTGCTTCCCCACACCAGCTCCACCGGACAGGCCAGCTTCGCCAGCACCTCCCCGTAGTCCTCGTTCACCAGCCGCACGAAGCTGTCCCTCACCGTCCCCGTCGCCTTCCGGTAGTCCGCCGATCCGTACCGGCGCCGGTACTGCTCCATCCGCCCGGCGCCGATCAGCCCGATCCTGTTCGCTGCACGGGCCAGACGGTAGGCGGTAGCCGGGGCAGGGCGCGGGCCATCCCTCCGCAGCAGCGGCACTCCCGTCAGCACCAGGCCCTTCACCAGGTCCGGCCGGGACGCCCCAAGCAGCACCGCCACCCTTCCTCCGAACGAGTGCCCCACCACCACCACCGGTCCGCCACGCTCGGCCGCCACCTCGGCCACCAGCGGCTCCAGGAAAGCGGCGTACTCCGCCGATCCCCAAGCGACCGGAGGTGGCGGCGTGGCGCCGAAACCGGGCAGGTCTATCGCCAGCCCGTCGGACGGCCCGTCCGGCGACGACTCTCCGAACGCTCTGTCGAAGTCGGCGTGAGTCCTGTCCCATCCGTGCAGCGCCACCAGCCACGGTCGCCCGCAGCCGTAGCGGGAGCCGAACACCGCACCGGAGGCGAACGACGTCAGCACGGCCCGCGGTCCACGGGATCGAAGTCGGTCAGGGGCAAGTCGGTCATGTCGGCAGTCCGGGAAGACAGCACACCATACCGGCGCCGGAGGGGGCCACCCTATATATCGGCACACGACCGGGCTCCATCCACCGGGGCGGGGCCGGGGCCGGGGCTCGCCTTGGCCGGGGCTCCATCCACCG
>JAJYPS010000110.1 GCA_021795215.1 Actinomycetes bacterium | reverse complement strand
GCGATGAACGTCTTGAGCTGGTTGTTGATGTTGTTCTCACCTGGGAACCCGTCGTCGCCGGTCCTGGGAAATCCGCGTGTGGCGAGGCAGTTCAGGGATCCTGGACCGTAGAAGTAGATGACCGATTCGAAGCCCTTGCGCAAGGCCCGGGTGGCTTGGAGGATCGCGACGAAGCTGACCGAGGACTCGTGCGCTATGCCGTGGACCATCGTCAGGTAAGCCTCTCCCGGCTCCGCCTGATAGTCGGGGAACACCTTGGTCGACCCGTAGAGGTTGCTTCCCGCAGGGAGCGAGGGGTGCGGAATCTCCTCTACGCTCTGCTTTTCCAGTCCGGTGAGCTCCATGTTGCCCTTCCTTTCTCGATTTCCGTGTCCAGCGTTGGCTTGCCGTTCGTTCCGTTCGGCACGGAACCTGGTTGCGGTTCTCTCGTCTTCCGCCCTTGTCACCTCTCTCGGCGAGGGGACCACTTCGGGGTAATGCGGGCTTGCTGGTCTTGCACAGCGCTGCTCTGGGAGTGGATCGCGTCTCAGTGCCTCGAGTACAGGTCGGAGAAGTTGTCGCGGAAGACCCTGCGGCGAAGCTCGCCGTCGGGGCATGCGGCCCACATCCGCGCCCACTCGCCTTCGTAGTCGCTCCAGGGCTGATCGGTAGCGAAAAGGATCCTGTCGTGCCCGACGCCTCGAGCCTCGACTTCGGACAGCAGCCACCGCGGCGCGAAGCCGATCGCCCAGGAGGCGTCCGTGTAGACTCGTTTCCCCGATTCGATCCAGTCGAAGAAGCGACCGCCGATCAGCTTGATGTGACCACTCATGCCACCGCCCAGGTGGACCAAGTGAATCGCTACGTCATCGCCGTACCATTCGACCAGGTGCCCGACCTGATCGATGTCGGAGGCCGCACCGGGCGAGGTGTGGACGTGCACGACCAGCCCCAGTTCGGCGGCGACGCCGAAGATCCGGTCCAGCTCCGGACGGCATGCCTCGTCGGTTGGCCGGCCACCGAGCAGGAAGCTCAGCTTGAGGGCGGCAACGCCGGTCTCGGTTGCCAGGGCGAGCGCCTTTTTGTTGCGGGCCTCGTCCTCGGGACGTGGGGAGGTCCAAAGCGCTGCGATGATCCTGTCGTCGCAGGAGGCTGCCTCCAGGACCAGCTCGTTGAACCGGAATGCCAGGTCGGGGTCGGGCACTCCATAGTTGGGGATGACCAGCGCCCGTTCCGCTCCCTGGCGGTCCATCTCGGAGATCAGCTCTTCCACGGTGGCTGCTTCGGGTGCGGCCGGCGCCACCGCCGGGCCGCCGTAGAAGCTGTAGGCAGGTAGCGCTCCGAGATGCCGATGGGCGTCGCAGTGGGCGGGAGCCATAAGCGCAGTCAAGCCGCGGCACGTTTTGGATAGGTTGCGTCAGGAATAACGCTGGGTTTCGTTGACCGCAAACCCCCGCCCTGGTCAGACCACCTCGAAGACTCGCGCAAGCTCCTCACGGCTGGCCTCCACGGCCCTACTGTAACTACGCGCGTACTAGATATCGGTGGGGCGTTAGTGTGACATGCACGCCATATTCATCCCTGACTTACCCTCGCCAACCGGCCAAGCGGAACTGCCGCCGCCATCTGATCAGCATCCAAAGCGATACGCGACTCGACGAAAAGAAGGTTCCCAGCTGCGGGACCGCCGGTAGGCGCTGGAGCAAAGCCTATGAAGGTCGTATACGATCACCACGCAGGTCGGGCGAGAAGGCGATCTTCACTGGTCGCCGGGGGGCATTCGGGGAAGTTGGTCGATTCATGCGGGAGTCGGTGGTGTGGTCTGCAGGAAACCCAAGACCCGCGTGAAGCTCTCCACTGCGTAGAGGCGGTGTGACATGACGTCCAGCCAAGCCCCGTCCGGAGCCAGCCGCGCCGCCGAAGTCACGCGAGCGCTGCGGGACGACATCGTGGCGGGAGCCCATTCACCGGGTGAGCGCCTGACCGAGGAGCGCTTGGCTCTGCACTACAACGTGTCCAGGGTGCCGGTGCGTGAAGCGATACGGACGTTGGAGGCGGAGGGCTTCCTGCGGGTGGTTCCGTACGCCGGGACCACCGTTGCTCGGTTGTCGGACCGGGAGATCCAGGACCTGTTGGACGTACGCGCGGCTCTCGAAGTCCTGGCGGTGCAGCGGGCGGCGGTCCACCGGACTCGAGAGGATCTGGCGCGGCTCCAGGAGGTGCTGGCCGAAGGAGCGGCCGCCGCGTCCTCGACCCGGTACGCCGCGGTGGCAGCGCTGAACACCAGGTTCCATCTGCTCATAGCAGCAGCCAGCGGCAATTCCGAGCTGGTGTCCGTGCTGACAACTTTGTCCGCCAAGATCCAGTGGGCCTATTCGGCCAGTGTGTCCTCCAGGGCCGGCGCATCGTGGTCGGAGCACAAGTCGATCCTCTCCAAGATTGCCCGGGGCGACCCCGAAGGAGCTGCCCACGAGCTGGAGAAGCACATCGTGAACGCTCGCCGGGCAGTCCGGGACTGAGCGTCCCCTCTGGGGGCACTCACCTGGCGCCCGGGTTAGCTGTCACGATCCCGAAACAGTCCGGCGACATTCGGGCAACATCGCTTTTGTATACCATCCGCATGGAACACGCATCGGATGGATCACTGGAGACCCGAGGGACACGAGGCCGCGGGCGGGTTGCTGCGGTACTGGCAGGGGTGCCATTGCTGGCTGCAGCGTGTGGCGGAGGTGGCACCTCCTCGTCAACCGGATCGTCCACCAAGCCAGCGGCAGGTACGGCGTCCTCTGCCACCGCGCCTGCCGGATGTGGTCCGATAGCCAAGAAGTATCCGCAGTTCAAGGGCAAGACGCTGGTCGACGCCTTGACGCCGTTCACTCCCGGTTACGAGGCGGCCAACCCCTCCAACCCGAGCACTTACGTCGGGTTCGACGTGTCGCTGCTGCACGAGATAAGCAACTGCCTGGGGTTCAAGTACACCTTCAAGCCGATGGCGTTCTCTTCCCTGATCCCGACCCTTCAGGCAGGACAGGCCAACTTGGTGATCTCGGACATATTTGCCACCAAGCAGAGAGCCAAGGCGGTCAACTTCGTCACATACGAGAAGGTCGACGACGGCATCCTGGTGCGCAAGGGCAACCCTCTTCACATCACCGCCTTCAATATGTCGATGTGCGGAGCGCGGGCTGCGGAGAACACCGGCTTCGTGGAGGTGCCCCTGGTCGAGAAGCTGGCGCCCGCTTGCCGGGCCGCAGGCAAGCCAGCTCCCGTCGTCCAGCAGTACGGGAACAACGCTGACTGCATCCAAGCAGTGCTGGCCGGGAGGGCCGACTTCTACGCCAACGACGTGAACACCGTGGTATCTGCAGTGAAGGCCCATCCGGGCCAACTGCAGAAGGCGGCGACGCTCCAACTTCCGTTCTCGGTGGGGATCGCCATCGCCAAGCCCGAGACGGCACTACTGAAGGCAGTGGATGCTTCCGTCAAGCAGATCCAGGCGGACGGGATCGAAAAGAAGCTGCTCGCCAAGTGGGGGCTCAGTACGGGTTCCCAGGAGACCCCCACCATTGTCTCCTAACCGCTCGCCACTTGGCTGCCCGCCGGCATGGCGGAGCCATGCGCAGGAGGCGCGCAGATGACGTTCCTGCACCAGTTGGCTCACTACCTCACGTTCCACTTCCTGCTTCAGGGCCTGGTCATCACGCTCGTCATCTCCGCAGGATCACTGGTCGGTGCGATCCTGCTGGGTGGCGGCCTTGCCGGCCTCCAGATGTCCGGTCGGAGATCTCTCTCCCTGCCGGCCAGGGCGTACAGCTCCGTTTTTCGAGGCACTCCCTTGATCCTGCAGCTGGTGTTCTTCTACGATGCCCTTCCACACATAGGCATAACTCTGAGTGCCACCGTCACTGCGATAGTGGTCTTCTCGCTGAACGAGTCGACGTTCTTCGCCGAGATCTTCAGAGGGGGAGTGAGTTCGGTCGGCAGGGGTCAGGTGCTCGCCGCGCAGTCGCTCGGCATGACGCCTCGCCAAGTGATGCGCCACGTGGTAGGCCCTCAGGCATTTCGTGTGATGCTTCCCATGCTCGGCAACGAGATGGTGGGCTTGATAAAGAACACGTCCCTGGCGTCGGTGATCTCCGTCAATGAGCTGACGTTGCGCAGCGAGTCCCTCGTGGCGCAGAACTTCGCCTTCTTCCCGGTGTTCTTTGCTTCCGGACTCATGTACCTGGTGCTCACGTCTGCGGTGGCGGCAGGCCAGGCGATTGCCGAATGGCGACTGGGACTGGAAGGGCCCAACCGGCGAAAGTTCGGGACCGTGGCCGCCACCGTGGCACGGCTGTTTCCCCCGGTAGCCGCGAGGGGCAGCGAAGCGAAGCTGCCGGGCGGCGCCTCAGCGACCGGTGGCGTTCCCGGCGACGATTCCGCCACCATTGGCGGGGACGGTAATGCCGGAGCCGCTATGGCCGAGGACCGTGCACGACACCGCCGAGACTCGGTGCTTGCTCTGGCTGCCGCGACGCAGTCGGAAGACCGTGAGCGGGCACAGGCGAGCGGCTTGGACTCCGGTGCGGCACGGCCCTCGCCCAACCTTGTCGAGATACGGGGAGTGACCAAGTCCTACGGTCAGAAGCGAGTGCTGGAGCAGGTGGACTTCACTGTGGCCGAGGGAGAAGTGGTGGTGCTGATGGGCGCCAGCGGATCCGGCAAGAGCACCCTTCTCCGACTGATCAATCATCTGGAGGCACTGGACTCCGGTTCGATCAGCGTGGCCGGGAGGCAGGTCGGCTACTCGTCCGACGGAGTGCCGATGACCGGCCGATTGCTGGCCAAGGCCAGGGCGGAAGCGGGCATATCGATGGTGTTCCAGCACTTCGAGCTGTTCAGTCACAAGACTGCATTGGAGAACGTGACGCTGGCACCCATGGTGGTGCAGGGTCGGCAACCTTCCCGAGTGCTTCCTGCCGCTTCGGCCCTTCTTGGAGCGGTTGGACTGTCCGACCGTTCAGACGTGCTCCCGGGCCGCCTGTCCGGCGGCCAGCAGCAGAGGGTCGCCATCGCCAGGGCACTCTCGGTCCATCCTCGGGTGGTGCTGTTCGACGAACCGACGTCCGCTCTCGATCCTGAGCTGGTGGGAGAGGTCCTCGAGACGATCAGGGAGCTGGCCGAGGCCGGTATGACCATGCTGGTGGTAACCCACGAGGTGCGTTTCGCCAAGGAGGTCGCCGACAGGGTGGTGTTCATGGCCGAAGGCCGGATCGTGGAACAGGGGCCACCAACCCAGGTGCTCGACACGCCGCGTGATCCCCGGACGAGACGGTTCCTGAGAATGCTCGAGGAGCCGGAACACGCCGGAGGGGAACTGGTAGCCCAGGAGATCTCCGGGTGAGCATCGGATCGTTGACGTTCTGGTCGTCGGACCGGATCCCCGCGCCGGTGGCACCGTACTCTCACGTGACGACCGCTGGTGGTTGGGCGTTCGTCACCGGGCAGATGCCGATCGATCCGTCGACTGGCCAGATCCTGCGGTCTTCAGGAGTGGCGGAACAGACGAAGCAGGTCATGGCCAACCTCTGCGCCGTCTTGGACGAGGCCGGCTACCGCTTGGACCAAGTCGTGATGGTGAGGGCCTTTCTGGTGGATATGGAGGACTACGACGTGTTCAACCAGGCCTATGAGGGATGGTTCGCCGGCCAGCGACTTCCGAGTCGCACCTGCGTGGCGGTGACGGGTCTGGCTCTGGGAGCGAGGGTCGAGATCGACATGACGGCCTACAGCGGAGATCCGGAATGAAGAATGTCGACCAGCCACCCGTGCTGCAGCCCCATCAGGGGACGATCCTGGGCCAGCACTACTTGCCCTCCACACCCGCCACGGTCAGCTGGGGCTGGCTGCCGAACAGGGACTCCAAGGCAGTGCTGTCGATTGCGAGCGGGGAGTCGGTCACGTTCGACACCGTTTCCCATGAGGGGATCCTCGAAGAGCAGGGCGGCGACCCGGTGGAGTTCTTCGGACGGTTCGGCGTAGCCCCCGATCTGGTGATGCGGGACGCGATCGACATCGCCAAGGACCGTGTCGGCCACCAACCAGCGGACGGCCCTCACGTGGTGACCGGACCGGTGGAGGTGAGAGGAGCGGAACCAGGCGATCTGCTCCGGGTGGAGGTGCTGGATCTCGCACGGCGGGCCCATTACGGAATCGTGTCGTCGAGGCACGGGTACGGCGCTCTACCGGGCGAGATGCCTGAACTGGACAACGCCTCGGTGTCCTCGGTGTCCTCGGTGTCCGACCCCTCGGTTCCCTCCGCCGAGGCGACGGTGAACGTGTTCTGCGAAGTAGAGCGGTCCTCGGACGACACCGGGATGGGTCGGATCGGCTTCGGAGACGGAAGAGCGGCTCGGTTTCCTCTCGCTCCGTTCCTGGGTCTCATGGGGGTGGCGGTCGATTTCCCGGACCGCCCCCACTCGGTCCCGCCGGGCGGCCACGGCGGCAACCTGGACGTGAACCTGCTCGGATGCGGCTCCGTGCTCTACCTGCCTGTGCAGGTCCCGGGGGCACTGTTCTACGGTGGTGATCCTCACTTCGCCCAGGGGGACGGAGAGGTGGCCCTCACCGCCTTCGAGGCACCGCTCCGAGCGACGCTGCGCCTGGAAGTGCTGACCGGCGCCGGCGCGAGGGAGGCGGCGGGAGGGCTTTCGGAGCCGTTCGCCGAGACCGATCGGCACTGGATCGTCATCGGGCTGCACGAAGACCTTAACGAGGCGATGCGCCGCTGCGTACGGAGCGCAGTGGCTTTCCTGGCTTCCAAGGTGGGCATGGAGCGCAACATCGCCTACGCGTACCTCTCGGCGGCCGCCGACTTCGAGGTGAGCCAGGTGGTCGACGTGGTGAAAGGGGTCCACTGCGTCATCCGCAAGTCTGACTTCGGACTGCCTTGACATCGAAACGGCCGCCGAACGGACCTGTCGTAGCGTCTCGGGGAGCAGGCGCCACGATGTGCATATAGCAGCCCCAGACGGGCAGCTCTTCAACTACCATTCAATTAATGGGCACCTGAGGCTGCTCCGCAGCGAGGTGTCTCCGCACAGCGACGAACTCTTGAGAGAGTTCTATTGCCGTGTTGCGAGGACGCTGCAGAGCGATCTTCTCTTGGCAGAGAATCCTGCCCGGGTGAGCGGTCATCACCACAACTCGGTCTCCGAGAAGAATTGCCTCTGCTACGTCATGGGTGACGAACACCACTGCAACGTCGAGATCTTGCCACAACTCCAAGAGAAACGCCTGCATCGCAGATCTGGTTAGAGCGTCTAAAGCTCCGAAAGGCTCATCCATCAGTAAGACTGAAGGCTCGACTACGAGAGCCCGCGCCATCGCGACTCGTTGCTGCATGCCTCCGGACACTTGGTAAGGGCGAAGATGCCGGAACGGTTCAAGACCCATACGGTCGAGAAAGTAGTCCACCCTGTCTCGGATGTCGGATCTGGAGCAGCGCCTGAACCGCAGACCGAATGCAATGTTGCCGGCGATCGTCAGCCACGGATAGAGGGCTGGTCTCTGGAACACCATTGCTCTGTCGGCGCCCGGACCCAGCACCTCCTGCCCGGCCACCGTCACCGTTCCAGAGGTAGGAGCTTCAAATCCCCCGATCAGATTCAGTAGAGTGGACTTACCACAACCACTTGGCCCTACGACCAGGGCCACCTCAAAGTCAGAGGAAGTGCTTCGTGGCCTGGGGTGATGTGAGAGGACTGGCGCTCCTCGTTCCACCCTGGTAGTCCTG
>JAJYPS010000109.1 GCA_021795215.1 Actinomycetes bacterium | reverse complement strand
GCGATGAGCGAGATCGACACGAGCGAGATCGACACGAGCGAGATCGACACGAGCGAGATCGACACGAGCGAGATCGACACGAGCGAGATCGACACGACGGACGTTCTCCCGGGACGACCGGGCGGCCGGGCGCCGGACGTCGTCGGCCTGGACCCGGGCATCCGGGCGGCGGCGCAGGACCCGGCGTCCCAGGCGGCCGTCGAGCTCGCCCGGCGTGATCCGGTCCTGGCCCGGCTGGTCGACCGGCACGGCCTGCCGACCATCTCCCACAGGGTCGCGACCGTTACGCCGTTCGAGGGGCTGGTTCGCTCGATCGTGTTCCAGCAGCTGGCCGGCCGGGCCGCAGCGGCGATACACGGCCGGCTGGTGACCCTGCTCGGCGGAGCCGTCAGTGCCGAAGGCATCCTCGCCCAGGGGATCGACGGATTGCGGACGGCCGGCCTGAGCGGCTCCAAGGCTGCGTCGCTCTCCGACCTGGCGGCGCGGGTGGACGGGGGATCGCTCCCACTCGGTGGCATCCACCTGCTCGAGGACGAGCAGGTCGTGTCGCAGCTGACCGAGGTGCGTGGCATCGGGAGGTGGACGGCCGAGATGTTCCTGATCTTCAACCTGGGACGCCTGGACGTGTGGCCTGTCGGGGACTACGGAGTCCGGTCCGGCTACGCCTTCGCATGGGGCCTCGACGAACTGCCAACCGCACGGCAGCTGGCGCCGCTGGGGGAGCCGTTCTCGCCCTTCCGCAGCGTGGCTGCCTGGTACTGCTGGAGGGCGGTGGAGGACAAGGTGGCCGCCCGGCTTGCGGGGGTCGGCACCCGGCCATCCACCTGACGACGGCCTGTCCTCGGCGTGCCCGTGCCGGCCGACAGCAGCACCGACACGGCGCAGCTGGCAGGCTGGGGGAGTGCTGCAGAGACCGCCCGCGAGCGAGATCCCCGACGCGCCGGGCTCCTACCAGTTCTACGACCGGGACGGGCGGGTGATCTACGTCGGCAAGGCGCGGTCGCTGCGGCAGCGGCTGTCCAACTACTTCCAGGCGCCGGCCAACCTGGCACCTCGGACTGCGCAGATGGTGGCGTCGGCGGAGCGGGTCGAGTGGATACAGGTCCGCAACGACGTCGAAGCGCTGATGCTGGAGTACAGCCTGATAAAGCGGTACCTTCCCCGCTTCAACGTCAGGCTGACCGACGACAAGAGCTACCCCTGGCTGGCGGTCACCGTGTCGGACACCTGGCCGCGGCCGACGGTCATGCGGGGTCGCCGCCGCAAGGGCGTCCGCTACTTCGGCCCCTACGCCCACGCGTACGCGATCCGCGAGACGCTGGACCTGCTTCTGCGGTCGTTCCCGATACGGTCCTGCTCCGACGCGAAGCTGGCGCGCCACACCGCGAGTGGGCGTCCCTGCCTGCTCTACCACATCGAGAAGTGCAGCGGCCCCTGCGCGGGAGAAGTGGGCCAGGACGACTATCGCAGGATGGTCGAGGACCTGCTGGCTTTCCTCGACGGCGACACGCAGGCGGTTGTGGACAAGCTCGAAGGCGCAATGGCGGAGGCGGCCGAGAACCTGGAGTTCGAGCGTGCAGCCCGGACAAGGGATCGGCTCGCGTCGGTTCGCAAGGCCGTCGAGACGCAGCAGATGGTCACCGAGCGGCCCGAGGAGCTGGACGTGATCGGGGTCGCCCAGGACCCGCTCGAGGCGTCGGTGCAGGTGTTCCACGTCCGTCGAGGCAGGGTCGTCGGAAGGCGGGGCTTCGTGGTGGACAAGGTGGAGGACCTGACCGAGGCGCAGCTCGTGGGCCAGATAGTGACCCAGCTCTACGGGGACGTCTCGGCGGACGTGCCCCGTGAGGTGCTGGTGCCGCAACTTCCGGACGAAACCGAGCTGCTGGCGGACTGGCTGGCGTCGCGGCGGGGCTCGAAGGTGTCGCTGCGGGTGCCCAAGCGGGGGGACAAGAGAGTGCTGGCGCAGACGGTGGAGACCAACGCCGCCCAGGAGCTGTCCCGGCACAGGTTGAAGCGGGCGGCCGACCACAACGCCCGCTCCCGCGCGCTGACGGAGCTGCAGCAGGCGCTCGGACTGCCGGAGGCGCCGCTGCGGATCGAATGCTACGACATGAGCCACCTGCAGGGAACCGACTACGTGGGGTCGATGGTGGTCATGGAGGACGGCCTGGCCAAGCGGTCCGACTATCGCCGGTTCAAGATCCGGACCGTCGACGGCAACGACGACTACGCGGCGATGGGGGAGGTCCTCGAGCGCCGGCTGGCAGCACTGGACCAGGAGAAGGACGGAACCCACGCCGGGCGGCGGTTCGCCTACCCGCCGCAGCTGCTGCTGCTGGACGGGGGCAAGGGTCAGCTGGGCGTCGGTGTCGCCGTGCTGCAGAAGCTGGGGCTCACCGAGCGAATCCCGATCGCGTCGCTGGCCAAGCAGTTCGAGGAGGTGTACCGCCCCGGATCGCCCGATCCGATCCGTATGCCCCGAGGTTCCGAGGCGCTCTACCTCCTGCAGAGGCTCCGGGACGAGTCACACCGCTTCGCCATCTCCTACCACCGCCAGCTGCGGGCCCGGCGCACGAGGGCCAGCGTTCTGGACGGCATAACCGGCATGGGACCGAAGCGGCGGGCAAGGCTGCTGGCCGAGCTGGGAGGCTTGAAGGGCCTCCAGGCGGCGACGGTGGAGGACCTCCAGGCCCTCTCCTGGCTGCCCGACGACGTCGGGAGGGCGGTCTGGCAGAAGCTGCACGCTCCTGCCGTCAGGGGAGCGGCATGACGGGCGGCATGACGGGCGGCATCCCCCTGCCCGGCTCCCAGGCGGCGGACCCGCAGGCGGCCGGGAACCAGCCGGCCGGGAACCAGGCGGCGGAGCCGCAGCCATCCGGGGACCAGCCGGCGGACCGCGAGCCGTGGGAGCGCAACGCCTCGTGGTGGCAGGAGAACTTCACCTCCGGCGCCGACCCGGAGTACGAGGAGCAGATCCTGCCGCTGTTCGCCTCGCACCTGACCGGTGCACGCCTGGTGCTCGACGTCGGCACCGGCGAAGGGCAGATCGCAAGGCTGGCGGCGTCACTCGGCGCCGGCGTCGTCGGCGCCGATCCTTCGTGGGCTCAGCTGGAGGTAGCCGTCAGGAGGGGCGGGGGAGCGGCCTACGCCCGGGCGGACGCACACCGGCTCCCCTTCGGCGACCGCAGCTTCGACGTGGCGCTGGTCTGCCTGGTGCTGGAGCACGTGGAGGACCTGGGCGCCGCGTTGGACGAGATCGCCCGGGTGCTGCAGCCCGGCGGCCGCCTGCTGCTGGCGCTCAACCACCCGCTGCTGCAGGCGCCGGGAAGCGGCTGGATCGACGACCACATACTGGGAGAGCAGTACTGGCGGATCGGCCCCTACCTGCGGGAGGACCGGTCCCTGGAGGAGGTGGCGAAGGGTGTCCTCCTGCCTTTCGTCCACCGGCCCCTGTCGGCCTACGTGAACGGCCTTGCCGTTCGTGGCCTGGTTGTCACCAGGATGGAGGAGCCCGCACCGCCGCCCGGCTTCCTGGCGCTGGCCGAGGAGTACTCCGATGCGGCCAGCATCCCCCGGCTGCTGTTCCTGCGGGCGGAGAAGCTCCTACCGCCGGCGGTCGGCGAGCAGGAGCCGGGCGACCGGCCCTCCACGGGCCCTCCCGGCACCGGGCCCCTCCCTCGGGGCCTGTTCAGCGGCGGCGCAGCCTGACGTCCAGGCTGTCCCGCAGCGCGTCGCCCAGCAGGTTGAACGCCACCACGACCACCACTATCGCGATCCCGGCCGGATAGACCTGCCACCAGTAGCCGTCGTAAAGGTAGGTGATGCCGTCGGACAGCATCCCCCCCCAGCTGGCGGCGGGCGGCGGCAGCCCCAGGCCCAGGAACGACAGCGTGGCCAGCGCCAGCACCGCATCCGCCACCTGGAACGACGCGTTCACGGCGATGGTGCCGATCGCGTTGGGCACGATGTGGCGCCACACGACCCGCCCGCGGCGCCCCCCCGCCACCTTGACCGCCTGCACGTACTCCCGGGTCCGCAGGCTGAGCGCCTCCCCCCTCACCAGGCGGGCAGGCGCCAGCCAGGAGATGAACGACAGCACCACGATCAGCAGGGGCAGGTTGGGCGTGAACATGTCGGCCAGGATGATCAGCAGGAACAGGGCGGGGATGGAGTAGAAGCCGTCCACCAGGCGCATCATGACTGCATCGGTCGCTCCGCCCATCACCGCCGAGACGGCTCCGTAGAGGGTGCCGAACACGGTCGCCACCGCTCCCACCGCCAGGCCGATCTCCAGGGAGCTGCGGCCGCCGACCATCAACCGGCCCAGCACGTCGTACCCCTGCGAGTCGGTCCCCAGCAGGTGTGCTCCCGACGGCGGCAGGTCGGCGATGGACGGGTTCGGGCTCACCTGGTTCGTGTGGTACAGGAGGGGGCCGGCGAAGGAGAACAGGGCCATCGCCACGATCACCCCGAGGCCCACCACCGCCAGGCGGTTCTCGGCGAAGGCGGCTGCGACCAGGCGAACCGTGCTGCCGCTCGATCGAGCCTCGCCCCCCTCGGGCGACGGCGGCAGCTCCGAAGCGGTCAGCTGGCGGGGTATCGACACGGCAGCTCCTCAGTACCGGATGCGGGGATCGAGCGTGACGTAGGCGATGTCGGCCACGAGGTTGCCGATCACCACGCCCACCGCACCGACGAGTGTCAGGCCCAGCAGCACCGGGAAGTCGGAGCGACCGGCTGCGTCGAAGAACAGCAGGCCGACGCCGGGGTAGTTGTACACCTGCTCGGTCACCAGGGCACCGCCGAGGATGGAGGGCAGGGAGAGGCCGATCATGGTGGCCATCGGGATGAGCGAGTTGCGCAGCGCATGGACCATCAGCACCGCGCGCTCGGACAGGCCCTTCGCCCGGGCGGTACGTATGTAGTCCTGTGCCAGGGCGTCGATCATCGACGAGCGCATGTAGCGGCTGAAGGCGGCCACGCTCACCAGAGCGAGGGTCATCACCGGCAGCACCAGGCCCCTCCAGTCGGCCAGGATGGCGAAGACCGAGTTGCCGCTGGGAGCAGTCGGCGGGAACAGGTGGAGGCTGACCGACAGCAGCGCTATCAGCACGAACCCCAGCCAGAAGGTGGGAAAGGAGTAGAGACCGAACGACGCCCCCGTTAGCATGTAGTCGCCCACCCCGTTGCGGCGGACGGCCTGGTACACGCCGAGCGGGATCGCCAGCACGACCGCCACCACCAGGGAAAGGCCGACGAGCAGCATGCTCTTGGGGAAGCGCGCCATGAACAGCTGCGTCACCGGAGCGTTCTCGTCGTAGGAGAACCCCAGGTTGCCGTGGAACAGGTGGTCCACGTAGACCCAGTACTGGACCCACAGCGGCTTGTCGAACCCGTTCAGCCGGTTGAAGGCGGCGATGGCCTGCGGCGTCGCCTTGATCCCCAGCTCCGCTTTCGCAGGGCTTCCCGGCAGCAGGTGGACCAGCCCGAAGATCACCAGCGACACGATCACCAGCACGACGGCCGACTGGCCCAACCGCCCCAGCAGGTACTTGGTCATCGTGCCCTCGCCACCGCTACGCCGTCCCGATCACGCTCCGCTGCCGTGGCTACTTCGAGAAGTACCAGTACTGCGGCTCGATGTAGCCGAAGCTGTAGGTGAACTCGCTGGTTAGGCCGTAGCCGTGGAGGTTCTTGGCCGTGGCCGCCACCTGATCGGGAATCGGCTGCCAGATCCAGGGCAGCTGCTTGGCCAGGATGCTCTCGTAGCGGTAGTAGGGCCGGAGGTTGGACGCCGTGTGCACCTGGTGGATCAGCGACGTGACGGTGGGGTTCGAGTAGCTGCCGGAGTTGAGCGAGCCCCCCGGGGCGAACAGCCCGCCGCCGGTCGGCTCGGTGGTGTAGCTGATGCCCCCGTACTCGCCCAGCTGCCAGGTGCAGGTGGGGGCGGTGGGAGTGGAGGGAGTGCAGGGAGCGACCACGCCCACGACGGTGTTGAAGGGCTGGTAGCGGACCGCCAGCTGCACGCCGGCCTTCGCGGCGTCGCTCTTGAGCAGGTTGCTGTCCTGCTGGAGCACGGTGTTGCCGGAGCTCACCAGCAGGTTCAAGCTCAGCTTTGTGCCCGTCGCCACGCCGGTACCACATCCGGAGGCACCTCCCTTGGAGCACACGTCCGTTCCGCCGGGGTTCACCTTCCAGCCGTGCTGGGACAGCAGCTTGGTGGCCGCCTTCACCGAGTAGGGGTAGGGGTTCGAGGCCTCGGACTGGAGCACGAAGGGGTTGCCCTTCGGGTAGACCGGGGTGGGGCCGTACGTGGGCGTGCCGAGCCCGTGCATGTACACCCGGATCATGGTGCTCTGGTCCACGAGGTGCTGCAGCGCTTGGCGCATGTACAGCTGGCGGAACAGCGCCCCGTAGGTCGGGTTGGCCATGTTGGGGATGATGTAGTCCACGCCCCACACCGGAACGGGGGTCACCTTGAACCCTGCCGCCGCCACCTGCGACCGGGCAGGAATGTCCTGTGCCGGGACGTAGCCGTAGCTGAGAGCGCCGGTGCCGGAGTGCAGCACGTTGAACTCCGAGCTGTCCGAGGTGAAGGGGATCTCCTCGAACTTCGACGCGTACGGCTTCTGCCCGGAGAACTTGGGGTTGGGCACGAACACGTCCGGAGAGCTGGCACCCCCGTAGGACTGGAGGGTCCAGGCCCCGTCCACCACCTTCCACAGAGGGTTGGAGGCGTAGGTGGTGGTCTGGGCGGCCTGGGCGTCGAGGAAGGCGAGCACGGCCTTGGCGCCCGAAGGCGTCATGTCGTAGTTGCCCACCGGCCCCGTGGCCGACGTCTTGTCCCAGGCGTGCTGGGGGATCGGGGTGATGAGCCCGAGCTGGTTGTCGCTGAACCAGGTCGGGTTGACCGCCAAGGTGAGGTTGAGGGTCAGGCTATAGGTGCTGTTGATCTTCACGCTCGCCACATTGGCGGGGAAGTTGCCCGGCACGTACTGGCCCCAGGTCGGGCCGGCCGCCTTCGCCAGATTGATGAAGAACTCGATGTCCCGAGCGGTTACGGGCTTGCCGTCGGACCACATGTAGTGCTTGAGAGTTATGGTGACGGTCTTGTTCCCGTTGGAGTAGACCGGAGCGTTGCCGATCGAGTGGGCGTAGTCGTTGCCCGGCTGGGTGGGGAGCGGCTGGTACATAAGGGGCCACATGAGGTTGATGAACTGGTAGATGTTGTAGAGGGTCGTGTTCGCCGTCGGCTCGACGGGGAAGATGTAGTTCGGCGGTGTCGCCGGTCCCTCTGCGTACTTGATGACGCCGCCCTTCTGGGGCTTGCCGGGTGTGGTTGTCGCAGTGGAGCCGCCACCGGAAGGCGAAGATGAGCCGCAGGCGGCCAGCAGGAGCGCCGCCCCGCCGAGGACCGCGCCCCGGGATGCGGTGCGGCGGACCCTCCTTCCCATCCTGCTGCCTCGATCATCTCCGGCTGCTCGAATGATCATTCCGTACCCCTCCTCCGGCCGCCATACCACCCTCGGACCCGCCAGCGGCCGCAGTGCGAATAATGACACATCCAGTACCTGCAGGTGACGCATCACCTGCATTTGTTCATCTCTCGGACACATCTTCGCCGCCCTGCCGGTGGGGGGCACGGGCTGAGCCCCGGCGCAGGCGGTCCCGCCGCATGCCGGGGCGCCTTTCGCTGCCCGTGGCGTCCCCGCTGTGCCCTCCGACACCGGCCTGAGTAGCATCGGGCGGCCACCAGACAGC
>JAJYPS010000022.1 GCA_021795215.1 Actinomycetes bacterium | reverse complement strand
GGGGCTGCATCTCAGAGCCGTGGTGGACCGCCTGCGACTGCCGGGGCAGTGGCCGGACATCGCGGCCCGGTTGGACCGCCAGGCTCGGGTGCCGGGCGGCAGCGAAGCACTCCACGCCCAGCTTGCCGGAATCGATCCCTTGGCCGCAGCGCGCATCCTTCCGACGAACGCCAGGCGGATCGTCAGGGCGCTGGAGGTGACCTTGGGCAGCGGCGTGCCGTTCTCCTCCTTCGGTCCGGGGTTGACCGCCTATCCGCCGGTGCGGGTATCCCAGTTCGGGCTCTCGGTCGACTTTGGGGATCTCGACCGGCGCATCGAGTCACGGATCGACCGTCAGATCGAGTCGGGATGGTTGGACGAGGTCCGCCGCCTGTCGGTCAGGCCCGCCGGCCTGTCCCGCACCGCCCGCCAGGCTCTCGGCTACAGAGAGCTTCTGTCGCACCTGGGCGGCTCGATCACCTTCGACGACGCCGTGGCCGAGACCAAGCGCCGTACCCGCGCCTACGCCCGTCGCCAGCGATCCTGGTTCAGGAGAGATCCCCGCATAGTCTGGTGTAACTCCGACCAAGTGGTGTCCGCTGTGGTGGAACAGTTGGAGCGGTCGATGGACCGCCACGGGGAGAGTGCCCTTTGCGGCTGACGAAGCACCACGGCCTGGGGAACGACTTCTTGGTCGTGGTCGATCCCGAGCGGCGATGGCCACTGGACGCTCGGCTGGCGAGGGCCCTGTGCGACCGGCGGCTGGGTGTCGGCGCGGACGGCATCATCCGGGCGACGCCGCTCGCTGGGGCCGAATCGGGAGCGCAGGTGAGGATGGAGCTGCGGAACGCCGACGGTCGACCTGCGGAGATGTCGGGCAACGGCCTTCGCTGCATGGCACAGGCAGTGACGATGGCGTCGCTGGTCAGCGAAGCGGACTTCGCGGTCGAAACGGATGCCGGCAGGCGAAGCGTTCGCGTGGAGTCGGCGTCTGCCGACGGCGTCGTTGTAGTGACGCTCGGCATGGGGGTTCCGCGAGTGCTCGAAGAGTGCTGCTGGACCGATCTGACTTCTACGTCCGCCGAGGCCGGCCGATGGGAGGGTCGCGCCGTGTCGATGGGGAACCCTCACGTCGTGCTCTGGGTGGAGAGCACGGAGGAGTTGGCGTCGTTGCCGTTGCATCGCATCGGCCCCGCTCTCGAAGCGGCCACCGGAAGCAACGTCGAATGGATAGCGGCTGCTCCCGAGGGCGGCCTGTCCCTGAGGGTCTGGGAGCGAGGAGTAGGTATTACTCGGGCGTGCGGCACTGGCTCCGTGGCTGCGGCTGCTGCGGCCAGGATGTGGGGGCGGGCCGGTCAGGCGGTGACGGTTCGTAATCCGGGAGGTCCGCTGGAGGTCGACCTGGGACCGATCGGAACAGAGGCAACACTTTCTGGACCGTCTGCGTACGTCGGCGCGGTGGAAGTCGACCCGAGCGCACTCCTCGCTCAGCATGAGGAGGGCGTCCGGAGTGCCTCCGCGCCAGCCGGCCGACCCGCATCCCTCGGCGCAGCGGCACCATACAGGGGATCGGCATTCCCCGAAGCATCGGCAGCACCCTGGGAATCAGCTCCCGAGGAAACGGCCCCCCTCGGCGAAACGGCCCCTCCCGAGGAAACGGCGCCCCTCGGGAAATCGGCGCCCCTCGGGAAATTGGCACCGCCGGGCGAATCGGAACACACCAGAAAGGCCACGGCTTGAGTCTTATCGAGAGGGGCTTCAGGGAGCGGATCGTGCTCGTGGGGGTTGCCATCCCACCGGTGCCCGTGGCGGAGGTCGAGGAGGGTCTCGACGAGTTGAGCCAGCTGGTGGACACTGCCGGTGCAGACGAGGCGGCCAGGGTGCTGCAGAGGCGTGATCGTCCCGACCCGGCGACGTACGTGGGCAAGGGCAAGGCCGCCGAGCTCCACGAGCTGTCGGAGCAGGTGGACGCGGACACGGTCGTGTTCGACGACGAGTTGAGCCCGGCCCAGCAACGAAACCTGGAGAAGATGCTGGGTAGGACGGCCATAGACCGGACGGCGGTGATCCTGGACATCTTCGCCCAGAACGCCCGGACGCCGGAAGGGCGTGCCCAGGTCGAGCTGGCGCTGCTGCGTTACCGGCTCCCACGGCTGCGGGGGCGCGGCTCTTCCCTCTCCCAGCAGGCGGGGCAGATCGGTACCAGAGGTCCCGGTGAGACCCAGCTGGAAGTGGATCGCCGCCGGATCCAACGCCGCATCACCCGGTTGGAACAGGACCTGCGCCATCTTCGTGACACGCGGCGGGTGCAGCGCAAGGCCCGAGCACGGTCGGGGCTGCACACCGTCTCCCTCGTCGGCTACACCAACGCCGGCAAGTCCACTCTGCTGAACAGGCTGACCGATGCCGGCGTGCTGGTGGAGGATCGCCTGTTCGCCACGTTGGACCCTCGCACCAGGAGGTTGGAGCTGCCCGGAGGCGAGCGGGTGCTCTGCTCGGACACGGTCGGCTTCGTCCGCAAGCTGCCCCACCAGCTGATCGAGTCGTTCCATTCGACCCTCGAGGTGGTGGCCGAGTCCGATCTGCTGGTGCACGTGGTCGACGCCGCCGCTTCGGACGCGGAGCACCAGATGGCGGCTGTCCGAGCGGTGCTGGCGGAGATCGGCGCAGGCGACGTGCCGGAGCTGCTTGCGTTCAACAAATCCGACGTCGCCCCGACCGAGGCTGACCGCCTCCGGGGCGCGCACGGCGGGTCGGTCGCGGTGTCCGCCCAGACCGGGACCGGGATCGACGCCCTGCTCGTGGCGATGTCGGACCGGCTCCGTTCGCTGGCGGCCATCACCGAGCTGTTCGTGCCGTGGGAAAGGGGGGACGTGGTGGCGGCGCTGCACCGGGAGGGAGAAGTGCTGTCCGAGTCGTACGAGGAGGCGGGTGTCCGGATCAGGGCTCGGCTGGAGAGGGCCGGCACGGGACGCTTCTCGGAGTTCGTGGTGGTCGGTTGACCGGTCCGGGCGAGCATTCGAACGCCGGAGCTGCCGCCCCTGGGCAGGTGTTCGAGCTGCCGCCCTACCCGTATGACGGCCTGTCGCACGTGGGCCAGCTCGCCAGGGGCCATGCGGGCGGCATGGTGGACCTTTCCATCGGGACACCATGCGATCCAGCCCCCGACAAGGTCATCCACGCGCTGGCATCTTCTGGCAGCGAGCACGGCTACCCGTCCTCTGCGGGCAGTGCCCGGTTCCGGGCAGCGGCTTGCGACTGGTTGGGCCGCCGCTTCGGAGCCAACGTCGATCCTTCGTCGGTGGCCGCCTGCATCGGCTCGAAGGAGCTGGTGGCCGGCCTGCCGGGCTGGCTCCGGCTCCGCCGGCCCGACCGGGACGTCGTCTTCTTCCCTGCCGTGTCCTATCCCACCTATGCGATGGGGGCTCGGCTGGCCGGTTGCCGAGCAGTGCCGGTGCCCGCCGGCCCTGACGGACGGTCTCGGTTCGACCTTCTCCATCCGGCCGACGTCGCTCGGGGGCTGGTCTGCTGGATCAACTCTCCTGCCAATCCCACCGGAGCGCTGGACGGTCTGGTGGAAGCAGCCGACTGGGGACGGCGCAACGGGGTCCTCGTGGCGAGCGACGAGTGCTACGCCGAGTTCACTTGGCAGGGGAAGCCCAGATCCATCCTGGAGCAGGGTGTCGAAGGCGTGTTGGCGGTGCACTCGCTGTCCAAGCGATCCAACATGGCGGGCATGCGTGCCGGGTTCTTCGCAGGGGATCCCGACACTGTGCACTTCCTGGCCGAGGTGCGAAAGCACGCCGGGTTCATGGTCCCCGGACCGGTTCAGGCCGCGGCGGTGGTGGCACTTGATGACGATTCGCACGTCCGGTCCCAGAGGGAGCGCTACCGAGAGCGCCTTGCGCTCCTCCTCCGGGCGTTCGGCGAGGCGGGTCTGGCGGTCGACGCTCCGGCCGGCACGTTCTACCTGTGGGTGGCTCCCGGCGCACATCTGGCTGAGCAGCTTGGTGGGTCCGGCGGGTGGCCGCTCGCCGAGTGGTTGGCCAGATCGGCGGGGGTGCTGGTCAGCCCCGGCCAGTTCTACGGCACGGAGGAGTGCTTCGTGCGGGTGGCGGCGGTGGCCCCGTTGGAGCGGTTGCAGCTGGTCGCCGGGAGGCTGGAAGCGCTCTGACGGGCTACGGTGCGGGCAATGAGCGCAGACGAAGTGGCGGTGGAGCAGCTTTGGGAGAAGAGGGACGACCTGGGCCCGGACGACGGCGACGCCTGGGCGGTCGTGTACGGGGTGCTGCGGGAGCTGGACAGTGGGCGCATCCGGGTGGCGGAAGTCGGCACCGACGATTCCGTCGTAGTTCACGCCTGGATCAAGAAGGCCATACTCCTGTCGTTCCGGCTGCAGAGGCTGATGGTCACGGAGCTGGGCCCCTTCGAGTATGCCGACCGGCTGCCGCTCAAGCACGGCTACGCAGATGCCGGCGTCAGGGTGGTGCCGGGTGCCTCCGCTCGCTTCGGTGCCTACCTGGGTCCCGGTGTCGTGATGATGCCCAGCTACGTCAACATCGGAGCGTGGGTGGGAGCCGGCACCATGGTCGACACTTGGGCCACCGTCGGCTCCGCGGCTCAGGTCGGCGAGAGGGTGCATCTCTCCGGCGGAGTCGGGCTGGGGGGAGTGCTGGAGCCTCCGCAGGCGAGGCCGGTCGTGGTGGGTGACGACGTGTTGATCGGCAGCCGGGCGATGATCACCGAAGGTGCTCGGGTGGGACAGGGCGCAGTCATCGGGGCCGGTGTGATCCTCAATCCGTCCATCCCTGTGATCGATGGCGAGACGGGAGCGGAGCTGTCCCGGGGAGAGGTGCCTCCCTGGTGCGTGGCGATCGGAGCCTCGCGAAGGCGGGAGCTGCCCGGGGGCGAGTTCTTCCTGCCGTGCGTTCTGGTCATCCGGCGGCTGGACGAGGGACGGCGGCACGACAAAGCTGCGCTGGAGCAGCTGCTGCGGGCACACGGGGCGGCTGTCTGACCCGGCTCGACCCGGCCGCCCATTCGACCCGCGGCGGCGGCCGGCGGCGTGGACCAGCCTCGCCTTGGTGACCGCCAAGGCGGCCGATGCACCGGTCCCGCCGCATCCTCAGGGACTGGTCGAACGGACCGCCGAACTGATAGCCATCCCGTCCCAGAGCCGAGCCGAATCGGCGATCGCCGACTTCGTCGACCAGGCTCTGGTGTCCCGGCCCGGGCTCGACGTGGTCAGGATCGGAGACAACCTGGTCGCCCGCACCCAGGGGGGCCGTGAACGGCGCATCGTGCTCGCCGGCCATCTGGACACCGTTCCTCCGGCCGGCAACCAGCAGCCCCGCATCGAAGGCGACCGGCTGTACGGGCTGGGAGCGGCCGACATGAAGGGGGGCCTGGCGGTGCTGCTGTGGTTGGCCCAAGTCGTGACGAATCCAGCCGTGGACGTCACCTGGATCTTCTACGTCGCAGAGGAGATCGCGCAGGAGCACAACGGGCTGGGCCACCTGCAGAGGGAGTGCCCCGAACTGCTGCAGGGGGACGCCGCCATCCTCGCCGAGCCGACCGGCGCCGTAGTAGAAGCGGGATGCCAGGGCACTCTCCGTCTCGGCGTGAACCTGGTGGGCCGCAGAGCACACACTGCCAGGCCGTGGGCCGGCACAAATGCCGTGCACCGGTTGGCGCCACTGCTCACTGCGGTGGAGCGCTGGCAGGGTCGGCAGCCGATGCTCGACGGGTGCCGGTTCAGGGAGGCGCTCCAGGCAGTCGGCGTCACTGGCGGCGTGGCGGGCAACGTGGTGCCCGATGCCGCAACCCTGGTGCTGAACCACCGCTTCGCGCCGGACCGTGATCCCGACTCGGCGGTGGCCGCCATACGCAGCCTTCTCACTCCTTTCCTCGGCACCGACGACACCGTCGAACTGCTGGACGTCGCTCCCGGTGCGCTTCCTCATCTCTCGCAGCCGCTCCTCGCCCACCTCCTCCGGCTCAGTGGTTCCCCGCCTCGCGCCAAGCTCGGATGGACCGACGTCTCACGGTTCGCGTCCCTCGGCATCCCCGCCGCCAACTTCGGACCGGGCGATCCCCTCCTGGCTCACACGCCCGACGAGTGGGTGGACCGGGAAGAGCTGGACACCGTCGCCACCGTCCTCGCCCGACTGCTCACAGGTGCCTGAGCACGCTCACCACCCGTCCGTAGATCGTCACATCCCGCGCGTCCAGCTCGATCGGTTCCATGGCCGCGTTCGCCGGCACGAGGCTCACCCTGGAACCCTTCCGGCGATACGTCTTCACCGTCGCTTCGTCCCCCGGTAGCGCCGCCACCACCACGTCGCCGTTCTCAGCCGACGGCTGCACCCGCACCACTACGTAGTCGCCGTCCAGAATGGCCGCGTCGACCATCGACTCACCTCGAACCCGCAGGGCGAACAGCTGGCCCGCCCCGGTCAACGCCTGAGGTATGGGGAGCAGCTCCTCCACGTTCTCGCTTGCCAGGACGCTCGTGCCGGCCGCCACGTCGCCCACCAGCGGCACGTGGTTCACCGGGCTCGTCCCGATGGCCGCACCGCTCAGCGGTTCGTAGCGGACCTCCATCGCACGCGGCTTGGTCGGATCCCTCCGCAGGTAGCCTTCGCTCTGGAGCCGGGCAAGGTGGGAGTGGACCGTCGAGGACGACGACAGTCCGACTGCCTCGCCAATCTCCCGCACGGAGGGCGGGTAGCCCCTCAGCCGGAGCTGCTCGGCGATGAAGTCCAGGATCTGCCTTCTCTTGCCGCCGAGGGCGCCCCCGTGACTGCCCGCCGTCAAGGCGGCCGAATGCTCGGCGCCCACCTTCCCCATCGGACGAGCGGCTTCGGCCCCTCCGGCGCTCTTTCCCTTGCCTGTCCGGGCTCCGGGCGCTCTGCTCGGAGCCGCAGGGACCATCCGGTCGTTGCCGTTTGTCCTTGTCAGGGTACGTTACCTCCTTTCGCTATATCCGGCCCACGCCGTCCCGACCACGCCGTCCGACTCACACCGGCCAGCAATGCGGCACGAACAGATGTTCGTTTACTTGCCCGTACCGTATCGGCTGGGCGGCCGGCTCGCAACGACTCCGGTCGTCCGACCGCCGCTTGACCCGAACGTACGTTCGGTAGTTGAATGGTCGTCATGGCGAACGTATGTTTGGTGAATCCCGGAATCGCACCTCGCTACGACGGCGGCGCAAGCCGGTATTCGCGCCGTACGGAGAGAAGACCGGAGTTCAGGGGGTCCGGGGGTGGCGGGAGAGCAAGGTCGGTGCAGCACTCCCGGGTCGGAAGCCGGATCGTCGCCGAGCCGCGTACGCGTACGGCCCGGCCCGGGCACGAGCCGTCGGTGGCGAAGCTGTATGTGGAGGTCGGCCTGATCGGGCTTCTTGCAGCCTCTCTGACGGCCGGGTGGTACGGCATCGGCGCGATTGCCGGCGGTGGGGGAGGGTCGGTGTCGGTGGCGTCCCGCACCTACGTGGTGCAGCCGGGGGACACGCTGTGGTCGATCGCGGAGAGGGCAGGAGGAAGTTCCGACCCTCGCCAGGTCGTGCTGCGTATGGAAGCGCAGCTGCATGGGGCGGCAATCCAGCCGGGAGAGACAGTGCAGGTTCCTTGACGCACCTTGGGAGGGCGGACGTGCAGCGTGCGTGTCGTCGGAGGGTTGTAGGGTCGGTCGCGGTGCGATGCCCTTCATGTGCCGTGATGGAGGACCGGGTTGTCGATTCCCGCATGGCGGAGGACGGCGGAGCAATCCGACGCCGGAGGGAGTGCCTCGGGTGCAAGCGCAGGTTCACCACGTACGAGAGGATCGAGGAGTCGGTCCCGTGGGTGACCAAGCGTTCCGGGGGCCGGGAGCCGTTCGACCGCAGCAAGATCGCAGCAGGGGTGTGGGCGGCGGGCAAGAACCGGCTGGTGGACAAGTCCGCTGCCGAGGCGCTGGCTGCGTCGGTCGAGGAGGCCGTCCGGCTCGTCGGTCCGGAAGTCACCTCCGAACGGATCGGACGCGAGGTGCTGGAGCGGTTGAGGGCCCTGGACGAGGTTGCGTACCTACGCTTCGCCAGCGTCTACAAGGGCTTCGAGGGAGCCGGGGATTTTCAACGGGAGCTCGGCCTGCTCACCAAGTCGAGCCCGCCGAAGGAGTTGCCATCGCTCGACGGCTAGTGCCGGTCTTCCGGAGCCCGAGCCTGTCGACGGACGTGTTGTGGAACTGGTCAGGCGGCGAGCTTGACGTGCTCCCAAGGGGCCAGAGCTCGGGGGGATGGCCGTCGTTCACCCTCGGTGCAGGCGAAGGCGTGTTCTTGCCAGCGTCGTTCGCGATCGTCCCCTCCCTGCTGGCCGGACGGCGACGCTCAGGGGCCGAATGTCACCGGCACCGTGCTCGGTACGAGCTCGATCCAAGTCTTGCCTGGTGCGAGTCCGATCAGCTTGCCGGAGTGGTCGTAGAACCTGGTGCGAGAAGATATGGATGCCCTTCTCCATGTGCCCGTGATGGCAACTCCATTGCGCAGCACGGTCACCGGACCACTGCCTACGAGTGCCAGCATCACCTCGTGTACGCCGTTGGCGTCCTCCACGTAGGGGGTGACGCTCTCCTGAGCCTTCTGTATCACGACGTTGGCGGCGGAAATGGGCGTTCCCGAGGCGGACAGCGCAGGTTGGGATCCGTAGTAGCGGTCGTACGTGCCGGTGGTCCGGTTGTAGCGCCAGTACACGTCGGAGTAGGACGAGAACGGCACGTGTGCCACGTTGGCCGGTGCTCCGGGCAGCGGGCGAGCGGAGTAGGAGAACAGAGGCCTCGGCGGCGTCCGGTCTGCCGGGTCGAGCTGCCACAGGCCGTACGTGGACACGTAGAGGTTGTGGGGCGGGTAACGGTACGGGTCTCGGAGGTAGAGCAGGGGGTAACGGGTGAAGTCGGCGTCGAACACATTTGCTGCCCGGACGGCATTCAGCGTTGGTCCGATACCTCCCGCGAAGCCGAATATGACCCTGCCCAGCTGTCCCAGGATGAGAGGGTCGATCAGTCGCGCCGAGCGCACCGGTTCCACGTGCGAGCTGCCCGCGCACTGGTAGACGACGACGAACCTGGTGATGCCCGCCTCGACCGGTTCCTCGAAGACCAGATCGGCTGCCTGGATGCCCGACTGGGGCCGTGCCTGGGGAAGGTTCTCCACCTTGATCGCCACCGGTGGCCGCCGGGGTGGTCTGCCACCGGGTGCCGGCTGATCGGTGAGGGGACATGCGGACGGACCGGGGGGCACTGCCGTCTGCGGAGATGTAGTGGCCGGCCGTGGCGTGGTGGTCGGAGCGGAGGTGCTGGCCGGCTTCGCGGCAGTCCCGCTCCCGTGGGAGATCGGGCCACAGGCGGCGAGGACCGTGGCCGAGGTGACGATCGAAACCGCCAGCCGCCCCCGGGCCGAGCTACGGCGGCCGGGCATCGCTGCAGTTTCCCGCGGGCCGGCCTCGGCCCCCGACGCGATCCCCGTCGGGGGGGCGGTCCTGATCCCGGCCCGCGGGGCGGTCCCGATCCCGGAGCGCGTTCGGTGAGATCGGCCCCGACCGGCCCCGTGGCCGCTCCTCCCTTCAGGCCGTGGTCGCTTCACGAGCCCGCGCAGGCGTTGCGGCAGGACGGAACCATGACGAGCCGAGCACTGCGTGGTCGTTCTTCCCTCGTGGATGGCACAGTCCAAAGTTACATGAGAGTGAGCAACGTGGTTGTGCATCGAGGACCGGTGGGAAAGACCAATCTGGGATCCGTTTCGGGTCTGTTCGGTCGTCGCCCGCGAGGAGGAGGGCTTCCGTACGCCGCCATGCCCCTGTCCGGGATAGGCTCTCTTTGGCTAGAGGAGGTCCGTCTTGAGAATCGCAGTCCTCACCGGTGGGGGAGACTGCCCCGGCCTGAACGCCGTCATACGCGCAGTAGTCCGCAAGGGCCAGCTCGCATGGGGTGACGACATGGTCGGCATCGTCGACGGCTGGCGAGGCTTCCTCTCGGGCAATCTGGCGCCGCTGGACGTCGAGCGGTGTCGGGGCATCCTCCCGCGAGGCGGCACAATCCTCGGAACGTCCAGGACGAACCCGTACGCGGTGGAAGGCGGCCTGGAGTCGCTCGCCCGGACCTGGCACGAGAACGAGATCGACGCGCTCGTCGCCATCGGCGGCGAGGACACCCTGGGGGTCGCTCACAAGCTTTCTGCGAGCGGCTATGCGGTCGTGGGCGTGCCGAAGACGATCGACAACGATCTGTCGGCCACCGAGCTCACCTTCGGGTTCCACACTGCGGTGCAGATCGCCACGGACGCGATCGACCGGCTGCACACGACCGCCGAGTCGCACGACCGGGTGATCGTTTGCGAAGTGATGGGCCGACATGCCGGCTGGATCGCCACTTACGCCGGAATCGCAGGGGGGGCGGCCGAGATCCTGGTCCCGGAGGAGGACTTCGACCTGGACGAGGTGTGCGAGAGCCTTCGCCGGCGCCACGCGCGGGGCCGGTTCGCCTCGATCGTCGTCGTGGCGGAAGGTGCCAAGCCGAAAGAGGGCTCCGCCGGAGGCTCGAGAGTCGGCACGACCGATCAGTTCGGCCACGAGCGGCTGGGGGGGATCGGCAGCTTCGTCGCGGAGGAGGTGGAGCGACGGACCGGCTTCGAGACGCGGGTGACGATCCTGGGCCACGTCCAGAGAGGCGGCACTCCCACCGCGTTCGACCGTGTACTGGCGACGCGCTTCGGAATTGCGGCGATCGAAGCGGTCCACGACGGAGCATTCGGGTCGATGGTCGCCCTCCGAGCGGACCGGGTGGTAAGGGTTCCGCTTGCCGAGGCCGTGACCGAACTCAAGACGGTCGATCCGGTGCTTCTCAACGACGTCGCCCGGGCGTTCCGCGCCTGATCGTCCGCACGCTGCTGGGTGGCGAAGCCGTCGCTTCGTCCGGATATTACTATCCGCCGTCGGTGGGTACCAGGTTGGCACGCGCCGATCGGAGCAGTGCCAAGAACGGTTGCTCCAGCAGGGGGGCGCACGCGGTGACGACCGGAAGGAACTCGTCGGGTCGGTTGCCAGGCCCCGGCTCCACCTGCTGCACGTGCGCCCCCGCCTCTCTTGCCACCAGCTCGCCTGCGGCTCGGTCCCATTCCCTGATACCGGACTCGTAGTAGGCGTCCAGCCGGCCGGCCGCCACCCAGCACAGGTCGACGGCCGCAGCGCCTCCTCGTCGAATGTCCCGCACGTGGGGCAGTAGCTCTGCAACGGCCGCCGCCTGAGCCTTCCTGCGGGAGCGGGCGTACGAGAAGCCTGTGCCGACCAGGGCCAGACCCAGCTCCTTCACTGCCGAGCAGCGCAACCTTCGGCCGTCCAGCCACGCGCCGCGACCCGCCAGCGCCGTGAACGTCTCGCCGTGAACCGGGTCGTGCACCACCCCCAGGAATGTCCCCTCGCCGCTTCGCGCCGCTATGGACACGGCGAAAGGCGCCAACCCGTAGAGGTAGTTGACCGTGCCGTCCAGCGGATCGATCACCCAGGTCACCCCCGAGGTGCCGGCGCGTGCCCCTCCCTCCTCCGCCAGGATCGCATCGTCCGGACGTCGCTCCAGGATCGCGGATGTGATCAGCTTCTCGCTGGCTCTGTCCATCTCCGTCACCACGTCGGTCACGCTCGACTTGGTCTCCACCGTTTCACCGGCCGTCGCCATGCCTCCGAGCAGAAGTCGGCCTGCCTCTTCCGCGACTCCCTTCACCAGAGCCATCAGGCGCTCCTGCTCGGCAGGGTCCGGCGTCGCGGGGTCTGGGGCTGCGGGGTCTGGCGTTGCTGGGTCCGGCGCCGGGCTGCGGGTCACGCACCGAGGTTAGGACGGGTGGTTCGCCTTCAGGTCCCCCACGGCACCACCGGCCTGGATCGGCACCATGCCGCCCACACTTGCCCGTGCGGCCAAGGGGGCGGCCAAGACGTTCGGGTGATCGGGGTGGCCGGCGACCTCTATGCCGCCGCCCAGGGCGACCGCAGTGGCGACGGCACGGGCGTCCACCACTTGGCAGGAACCGAGATTTTGGAAGAGAGCAGAGAGCAGCCCACCCGCTACGCGGGCAGTGGGCCGCCCGTCGTGACCACCCGCCCGATCGACGGCCCGACCCGCGTCGGCGTCCTCTTGGCGCGCGGTAGGTCTCGGCCAGCGCGGCGGACGGCACTCGGGCCGAGGCACCACACCACACCGTCGGGCTCCGGAGAGAGCGACATACAAGCGGCGAGCCACCTCACCGGTGGGCCGAGTGGCCAGGCCGAGACTGCCCCGGTGTCCAGGACGTTGGCCCCCGCCGCTCAGTCCGCTCGGGGGCGACTGCCCCGGGATTGCCGACTCTTTCCACCTGGTCCATCAGGTTCTCGAGCTTCATCATCCGAGTTGGATCAGGAGGTCGAGCTCCGCATCTCGACGACCGCGTCCATGCGGCAGCCGCGGTTGTCCGGACGCCGAGCAGGGCCCTCACCAAAACGTCCAGGACTTCCCAGCCAGGGCAGGGTCATCAGCTATATGGACAAACCCGAGCATCCACCCACGCGGGCCTCGTCGACACGGAGCGACGACGATCAGGGCTCGCCACAGTCCGCCGCATGCGAAATTGCGGAGGACTGGTCTGTGCCCCCGGTGGGAGGCGGACCAGTTCTCTGCCGGATCGTACGGCTGAGTCAGCAGCTTCGGCTGGCGTGAGCGTCGACCCGACCGCTTTGCGGCTCGAACGCAGCTCCCGCTGCGTGGCACGCATGATCACGACCGTCAACGGTCAGCCACCCGGCCGTCCAGTAGCTCCATCGCGCCCAGAAGCGTTCCTTTTGGGCTCCGCTTTACCTCGTCCGGTGGGCACGAGGTACGAACAGGGCGTTCACCGCGGCAGGGTCGAAGGCCCCGGGATCGAAGTCCTCCCCCGCCCACTCCAAGAGAGCGCGGTCCTCGGTGCCCTCCGGGTCGGCAATCGCCGCGAGCAGGCTGGCATAGCCCCACGGGCCGCCGCAGTCCTCCGGGGGGCACGCCCGGCGCCCGGCGAGGCACCGGGGGTAGGTGACGGCGGGCTCCGGGGGAAGGACCTTCTCGACGACGACATCGTGCTCCCAGCCGTCGCCAAAGTCGTACTCGTAGCGGAAGCGGGTGCTGAGCGGCGCTACCTTGTCGAGGCGGACGCGGTCCTCGTCCTTCGGCCGCCCCTCCCAGGAATCCTCGACCCGGTCGTCGGCGTAGGTCTCGCCCGCGATCGTGAACAGATGGAGGTGGCTGTCCTCCCAGCCCATCGCAGCCTGGAGGACGAAGTGCAACTCGCCGAGGGAAGTGGCGCTCGAGACGTGGAGGCGACGCCAGATTGGCGGCCGGACGTTGCGGAGGCTGACCTTCAGCTGGTGGATCGACTTAGGCGTGCCCTCCGGGCCGCTGACGCTGACGATACCCATCGCCGGGATGCTACCGGGCTGCCCTCGCTCGTGCAGAGGGCCGGATGTCACCGGTGCTTCGCCTTGGTAGGCCTCGACGCGCTGCTGGCGCGTAGGCGAGTAACGGGTGCTCTCGCGGTGCTCGGCGGGCGGTGCGCGACGCGCTCAGGCTCAGCGCGGCAAGGCCGAGCCCAGTCCGGCCGGCACGAGACCCCGGCGTCGTGCGTCGTCCTGGAGCGGCTGGGCCAGAGCGCGCACGTCGACAATGAACCCGTCGATCTCGACCAGCCACGCGTAAGGGTGGCGGGCGAGCAGCTCTTGGCGGCACAGCTCGGGCTCAAGCGGTCCGAGCCGCAACATCCGGCGGATCAAGGCCGCCTTGTTGGCCATGGTGGACTTCGCCACCTCGGTGGCTATAGTGAACTCGTCGGCCCGCAGGTGCGGCTCCTGGCTCGGGTCGAACAGGAAGTTGATGCTGCCTACGGTGGCCCTGTCGGGCGTCGAAGTCGAACTTGTCGATCACCTCTCGGGCGCCGTCGGAGAACCCGGCGATGTAAGCCCGCAGGTTGCCGGCGACCTGTGCAGGGTCAGCAAGTAGGCGAGAGAAGTCCAGAGGACTGACGTTGTAGAACTGCTGGCCAGCGACTTGGCGCAGGACCGGCTCCATGTTCTCCACGCGGCCCCGCAAAGCCTCCGCACGCTTCAACACGTCCGCCTTGGTCGGCTCCAGCACGCAGTCCAACCGGCGCAGCACCGTCAGCGGCAGCACCACCTTGCCGTACTCCGACTGTTTGTAGTCTCCCCGCAACAGGTCGGCCACCGACCAGATGAAACCTGCGTGGTTGTCGATCGTGGCTTCGGCCACCCGACTGCCCCCTTCGGTCCTGTGGGCACCTGCACCCTTTCTCCCCAGGGTACCGAACAGCGGTAGTCGTGGCGGGTGATCGCCGGGCGGTGGTGAAGCGCCGTCCGGGGCGTGGAAGAGCGCCCTCCCCGTCGCACAGTCTCAGCTCAGACAAGACGAAGGCGATTGCATGCGCTGATCGGCGACTCGGCCAAGCCAGCGGTGAGTAGCTGCCGCTCGGCGCTGACGAGGGCCACGCCGAGCTCCTCAGCCGCTGCCGCCCAGCTTGCGTCATAGTACGTCAAGGCGTGGGTCTCGGCAAGTACGGCCGCACGGCGGCGACCGCTCTTGGACAGGGTCAGCGTCGGCCCCATGATCGCGTGGAGATCGTCGAGCTGGTCGGCGACGTCCGCGGCCGACCAGCGCAGGCTTCGACTGAGAACGTTGCCCACCTCGTAGACGGCGAGATCGATCATGTGTGCGTCGATCTTGGCGTTCACGTGTGCCGAACGCAGAAGGCGCGCCTGGTCGAGGGCTCCTTCCCCTTCGCTGTGGAACCACTTGATCAAGACTGACGTGTCGACCAGCAGATGCGTCATCGACCGGAGTCGCGAGCTCGGCGGATGATGTCGGTGGACTCGAACACGCCGGCTTGTTCGAACCGTTGCTCGGACCGTGCAACGGCTGCTGCAACCTCGTCCGGATCGCGTCGAGAAAGCTCGCGACGGACGGCCAGTGCCAGCAGGGCGCTCCGTGTTGTGGCACGCCGTTTCGCCTCCCGGTCGACAGCGGCCAGCAAATCCTCCGGGAGCGACACCATGACCTTGGACATACTCCCAGTATAGCCCAGAGTATGGCTGCCGCTGGGCTGCGGGAACTGGGCGATGCCCGGGCGGACGAGCATCAAGACCAGGGCCATCGTCGTGGACGAAAACCCCGACCAGATCAGCGAAGTGTCGCACGAAGGTTTGCCGTGCCCCCGGCAGGACTCGAACCTGCGCACCCGGCTCCGGAGGCCGGTGCTCTATCCGCTGAGCTACGAGGGCATGCCGCCATTTGGCCGCCCGGTCGAATGTAGTCGCCCGGGCGTGGCCCAGGGGAGGGTGCAGCCCCCGTCCCACCGGCCAGATGGTCCGGATGGCCTAGCATGGGGATATGGCGGGGCCGATCGTCTTGGTGGTCGACGACGACCCGGTGATCCAGAACCTTCTCGAGGTCAACTTCGAGATGGAGGGCTACACCGTCTACGTGGCCAGCGACGGGTTGGCCGGGCTGGAGATGGCCCGCTCCCGCCGGCCGGACGTGGTCGTGCTCGACGTGATGATGCCCGGCATGAACGGCTTGGAGGTGGCCCGCACGCTGCGGGACGACGCCGGCACGTCCGACATCCCCATCATCGTCGTCTCGGCCAAGGCGCAGGAGAGCGACTTGAGCGCAGGTAGGGCGGCCGGCGTGGACGACTACGTGACGAAGCCGTTCGATCCCTTCGAACTCCTCGAACGCGTAGCCCGGCTGCTGGCGGACGGCAGCCACGACTCGGCCGGCCACGACTCGCCCGGCCACGACTCGCCCGGCCCTTCCGACCAGGAATGACGACACGCCTTCCTTCCTCCTCGATCCCAACTGCCGGAACTGCGGAAGTGCGGCCCTGAGATGAGCGACATGCGACAGGTTCTTGCCGCAGCGGTCTGCGAAGGGCTGGAGAGCCTCGGCCTCCCCGTGCCGGACGTGCAGATCGAGCGCCCCGCCAGGCCCGAGCACGGCGACTGGTCCACCAACGCCGCCCTGGTGCTCGCCCGCCAGGTCGGCCGCCCGCCACGGGACATCGCCTCCGACCTTGCCACCCGCCTCGACTCCATCGGAGTCCCCCATCTGGACCGGGTGGAGGTCGCAGGACCCGGCTTCGTCAACTTCAGGCTGGCGCCGACGTGGCTGCAGGAGCTCCTGGTGGACGTCGTCCACGCCGGCGTCGCCGGCTATGCCGCGCCGGACCTGGGCCGTGGCGCGACGGTCCAAGTCGAGTTCGTGTCCGCCAACCCGACCGGCCCGCTCCACGTCGGCAACGGATGGCTCGGCTCGTACGGCGACGCCGTCGGCCGGCTGCTCCAACGGTGTGGGTGGCAGGTCACCAGGGAGTACTACGTCAACGACACCGGCGGCCAGATCCGCTCGCTCGGGACCAGCCTGCTGGCCAGGCGGAGAGGCGAGTCCGTCCCCGAGGGCGGCTACCAGGGAGACTACGTCGCCGACCTCGCCTCCCGGTACTCCGGTCCGGACACCTCCTACCCCGCCCCTCCGTCGCAGGACGACGTCGTAGCCGCCGGCCGCTGGGCGGCCGACCGCATACTGGCCCAGATTCGCTCCACGCTCGACCGGATGGGCATCCTCTTCGACTCCTGGTACAGCCAGGCGTCCATCGAGGACGGGGGCGCCGTCGCCGACACCATCTCCCTGTTCGACCACAAGGGGCTGTGCTACGTCGACCAGGGAGCACTGATGCTGCGCACCACCGACTTCGGCGACAGCAGGGACCGGGTGCTGCGCAAGTCTGAAGCCAACGGCGGCGACTACACCTACCTCGCCGGAGACCTGGCCTACCACCGGAACAAGTTCCTCGTCAGGGGTTTCGACCGGGTGATCGACGTGTTCGGAGCCGACCATCACGGCCAGGTCGCAAGCCTCAAGGCCGGCGTGGAGGCTCTGGGCGTCGACCCCGGTCGGCTGGACATCCGCCTGGGCCAGATGGTGTCCCTCTCCGACGGCGGCGACTCGGTCATGATGTCCAAGCGGTCCGGCAACTTCGTGCCCCTGCACCAGCTGGTCGACCAGATCGGCCCCGGCGTCACCCGCCTGCTCAGCCTCGTCAGCTCGATCGACCAGGCCACCACCGTCGATCTGGCCGCTGTCCGGTCCCAGTCGGCGGACAGCCCCGTCTACTACGTCCAGTACGCCTACGCCCGCATATCCGCCATCCACCGGGTCCGCCAGCAGCGCTCCATCCCGCTCGATCCCATCCACACCGTGCAGCTGTCGCTGCTCACTCACCAGCGCGAGCTGGACCTTCTCTCCGGTCTCTCCCAGCTGCCCGAGGTCGTCGCCGTGGCTGCCCGGGAGCTCGCACCGCACCGGGTCACCGCCTGGGCGCGGGAGCTGGCCGGTCGCTTCCACGGCTTCTACCACGACTGCCGCGTCATGGGCGACAACGTCGACCCCGCACTCACCCAGGCCCGGTTGTGGTTGGTCGTCGCCGCCGGTATCGGCCTCCAGATCGGGCTCGCCCTTCTCGGCCTGGCCGCCCCCGAGACCATGCTCTCCTCCGAGCTGCCCGAGGCACCGGCCACAGCGCCGCCCGATCCTGCCCTGGCGCCGGCACCTGCATCGGTCGATCCTGCCGCAGCGCCGCCCGATCCCGCAGCCGGCACGGCCGAGTGATACCTGCAGCGGCGGGACACGCAGACCAGCAGGACCAGGTGGGCCGGGGGCCGTTGCCTCAGTCGCTGCTGCCCGATTCCGCCACTGTCGACTCCTCCGGCCACTGCCGCATCGCGGGCGTAGACCTGCTCCACCTCGCCCGACAGTTCGGCACGCCCCTCTTCGTCTACGACGAGGCCCACGTTCGCAACCGCTGCAGGGAGGCCCTCACGGCGTGGGGCGACGGCGTCGCCTACGCATCCAAGGCGTTCCTCTCCAAAGCTATGGCATCGGTGGCCCTCCAGGAGGGCATGTGCCTGGACGTCGCCTCCGGCGGCGAGCTGGCGGTCGCACTCGCCGCCGGCGCACCTCCCGACCGTCTCGTTCTTCACGGCAACAACAAGCTGCCCGACGAGCTGGAGGCCGCCGTCAGGATGGGCGTCCGCTACGTCGTCGTCGACTCCTTCGAGGAGATCGACCGCCTGGAGCTGCTCGCCAAGCAGCATCGCACCACCGTCAGGGTCCTCGTCAGGGTCACGCCGGGCGTGGAGGCCCACACTCACGCCTACACGTCCACCGGCCAGGTCGACTCCAAGTTCGGCTTCGGCCTGGAGTCCGGTCGCGCCGCGGCCGCAGTGGACCGGATCGCTCGCTCTCCCGCGCTCGACCTGGTAGGTATCCACGGCCACATCGGCAGCCAGGTCTTCAGGACAGACGCCTTCGAGCGGGCGGTACAAGTGCTGGCCGGTTTCTTCCTGCCACTGGACCTGCCCGAGCTGTGCATCGGGGGAGGGCTCGGCGTCGCCTATGTGGAAGGCGAGACAGCGCCCACCATCACCGAGTGGGCGTCGTCGGTCAAAGCCGCCGCTGCCGCCGCCGGCATCGGGCCCCACGTCCGGCTCACCGCCGAACCGGGCAGGGCCGTCGTCGCCGCCGCCGCCGTGACCCTCTACACCGTCGGCGTCGTCAAGCAGCTGCCCCACGTGCGCACCTACGTCGCCGTGGACGGCGGCATGAGCGACAACCCCCGGCCCGTCCTCTACGGCAGCGGCTACGAGGCGTTCCTTCCCAGGGCCACCACGGCCGACCGTGACATGGTGGTCCGCATCGTCGGCAGGCACTGCGAGTCCGGTGACGTCATAGTCCACAATGCCGCCGTCCCTTCCAGCCTCGAACCGGGCGACGTGCTCGCCACGCCGGTCACCGGAGCGTACGGATACTCGATGGCCTCCACCTACAACCGCGTCCCGAGGCCCGCCGTCGTGTTCGTATCTCCCGAGGGCGAGCCCCGGGTCGTCCTGCGGCGGGAGACCGCCCAAGATCTCATGTCGCTCGAATGCTGACCACCCTCCCCGGCCCCCCTCTCCCCGACGGCCCCTCCCCGCTCCACGCCCGCCCGCTCCTGCCCGTCCCCGCCCGCAGTCGGCCCGCCCCCGCCCGCCCGTCCCCCGCCCGCACCCGCCGGTGTGCCAGGGGCGATAGCCTGCGCCGGTGAACCACGGACCGGTCCGGATAGGCCTGCTCGGTGCCGGCGTCGTCGGCGGTGCCCTCATCGAGCTGATCCAGAGAGAGCACGACACGTTGCAGGCCCGGACGGGGCTCGACCTCCGGATCAGCCGGGTGGCTGTGAGCAGCGTGGGCCAGTCACGCCGCTTCTCGTTGCCGCCCGGAGTCCTGGTGGGAGACCCTATGGCGGTGGCGATCGCAGACGACGTCGACGTGGTGGTCGAGCTGATCGGCGGGCTGGACCCGGCTCAACAGCTGGTCATGGCCGCCCTGGCGGCCGGCAAGCCGGTGGTCACCGCCAACAAGGAGCTGATCGCCACCGCCGGCTCGTCCCTGGCAGCGGCCGCCACCGCCGCCGGTGTGGACCTTCTGTTCGAAGCCGCCGTCGGAGGCGCCATTCCCCTTGTGAGACCCTTGCGGGAGTCCCTCGCGGGGGAGAGGGTCACCAGGGTGATGGGCATCGTCAACGGCACCACCAACTACGTGCTGACCCGTATGAGCGAAGCCAGCTCGTCCTACCACGACGCCGTGGCGGAGGCCCAGCGGCTGGGCTACGCCGAGAGGGACCCCACGGCGGACGTCGAGGGGCACGACGCGGCTGCCAAGGCCGCCATCCTCGCCACGTTGGCCTTCGGCATCGAAGTCACTGCTTCCGACGTGGCCAGGGAGGGCATCACCGACCTTCGCCAGGACGACGTCGCCGACGCTCGGCGGCTCGGGTACGAGGTCAAGCTCCTGGCCCTTGCGGAACGGCTGGACCGCCCTACGGTCCCCGACAGTGGTCGCAGCGGCAACGACCCCGCCGCTCACGAGCTGTCCCACTACGTCTCGGTCCGCGTGTACCCCGCCATGGTGCCCCGCTCCCATCCGCTCGCCGCCGTCAGGGGAGCCCACAACGCCGTCTTCATAGAGGGTGCCGCCGTCGGGGAGCTGATGCTGTACGGCCGCGGCGCCGGGGGCACTCCGACCGCTGCCGCCGTGCTGGGCGACCTGATCGATGCCGCCCACAACAGGTTGAACCGGACGTCCAGCAGGGCTCACGTCGCCCGTCGCGTCCCGCTCGCTTCGGCAGCCGAACAGAAGAGCGCCTTCTACGTGAGCATCGACGTGATGGACCGCCCCGGCGTGCTGGCCGCCGTGGCGGGCATCTTCGGGCAGCACTGCGTGTCGATTCGGTCGATGGAGCAGATAGGACTCGGCGACGAGGCCAGGTTGGTGTTCCTGACTCACGCCGCCCGCGAGGCCGACATGGCGACCACCCTCAAGGACCTCGAGGCGCTGCCCGCCGTCGAGCGTGTCGGCGTGCTGCTCAGAGTGCTCGGCGACACCACCCGGGAGGTCTTCGGCGACCCCCGGCGGGAAGGCCGGGACGACCCCGGCCGGAGCTCCCCTGACGCCGGCAGGGCAGATTCGGGGGACGCCCACCGTGGGGCGTGACGGCCTCGGCCGAGGCACCGGGCAGGGCACCGTTCGGCCCGATCCCGGTGGGGCCGGGCCGGAGCCGGGGGCCGTGCGAGAGCCGGGAGCCGATCCCGGTGGTGCCGTGCCGGAGCCGGGGGCCGTGCGAGAGCCGCCGCCATCCGCCTCCAGGAGCCGGAGGCTGGCGTGGCCGGGGGTGATAGAGAGCTACCGGGAGTGGCTGGACGTGGACGCGTCCACTCCGATCGTCAGCCTGGGCGAAGGAGCCACGCCGCTCATCGAGGCGCCTCGGCTGTCCGATCGGGTCGGAGCGAGGGTGCTGCTGAAGGTGGAGGGCGCCAACCCGACCGGGTCGTTCAAGGACCGGGGGATGACGATGGCCATCTCCAAGGCCGTCCAGCGAGGAGCGAAGGCGGTCGTGTGCGCTTCCACCGGCAACACGTCCGCCTCGGCCGCCGCCTACGCCGCAAGGGCGGGGATCGCCTGCGCCGTGCTGATACCCGAGGGATACATAGCACTGGGCAAGTTGGCGCAGGCGCTGATATACGGCGCCCGGGTGCTGCAGATCAGGGACAACTTCGACCGCGCCCTGTCCATGGTCCGCCAGTTGGCCGAGTCGTACCCGGTCACCGTCGTCAACTCGGTGAACCCGGACCGCCTGGAGGGCCAGAAGTCGGCTGCGTTCGAGATCGTCGAAGCGTTGGGCGACGCACCGGACGCCTGCTGCATACCCGTGGGCAACGCCGGCAACATCACCGCCTACTGGAACGGGTTCCAGCAGTACCACGCCGCCGGTCTGGCGACCAGGCTGCCGGCCATGAGGGGGTTCCAGGCGGCCGGTGCCGCTCCGATAGTGGAGGGCCGCCCGATAGAGTCGCCCGACACCATCGCCACCGCCATTCGCATAGGGCGACCAGCGTCCTGGGAGGGAGCGCTGAACGCCGCCCGCTCGTCGGGAGGCTCGGTCCGCGCCGTCACCGACAAGCAGATCCTCGCAGCGCACCGCCTCCTGGCCACGGAGGAGTCGGTGTTCTGCGAGCCGGCCTCGGCAGCCTCCGTCGCCGGCCTTCTCGCCAACGGCGCGGAACCGGGCTCGACCGTCGTCTGCGTCCTGACCGGCAACGGGCTGAAAGATCCCGACGCGGCTATATCGCAGGTCACGGTGCCCGACGCAGTCGATCCGTCGTTGCCCGACGTGATCGGCGGCCTCGGCTGGTAGCCGCGCCGGTAACCAGTGGTTGCTCAGGCGGTCCTGACCGGCTAACATACGTGTTGCCCCGATCGGTTGTAGCGGAGGCTTCCGAACCCACTGGTCGGCCTGTTCGCGTCGGGAAGAGGCGCTACTGGCCGATCCAGTCACGGCTCACCGAGGCAAACGACCTCGGGGGGGCGGGTCGATTCCCGCCCTACTCGCTCAGTTGCCCGGATGGTTGCTTCCGTATGCCGGTCACGTCTGGTGTGCCCGTTCGGCCCAACAGAGGGAGCTGCGGCGGTGACGCCGTTGGTGGGGAGTCCCGTAAGTGCTTTCCCAAGAGAGGTGCTAATGAGCGAAGAGCAGCAGCTCGGGCGCTCCGTTCTGGAACGTAAGGAGCGCAGTGAGCTCCAAGCCATCGCTCAGGCCATGTCGCTGGACACGGGTCCTCGGGCGCGGAAGTCGACGCTTGTGGACCAGATCCTTCGAGCGACCGGAGTAGAGGTGGCCGAAGCGGAGCCGAAGCCGAGGCGCCGAGCGCCTGCGAGAGCTTCCACGACAGCGACCCTGCCTCTGGAACCGGAGGGCGACCGGAGCTCCGAGAACGGCTCGGCGGAAGCGAAGAACGGCTCTGCGGGGTCGGCGACAGGCGCAGGTGCGACCGCCGATGGCGGCTCGGCAGCGCCGGCCCGCCCTGCGCGTGCTCGTCGTGCGCGGGGCGGAGGGCCGGCTACTGCGCCCGGCGACGAAGGGTTGGCGTCTGCGCCGGCGGCGTCGCAAGGGGAACGAGGCGAAGCGGTCGAAACTGGAGCTCCGTCGACCGCTGCCGGCACCGCCGGTACGAACGGCTCGTCCCCCGCCGCACAGGCGTCCGGGTCTCCGGCGGCCGGCGGTGCGGCACCTGGCGGTCCCGCGTCCCCCGCGCCGGGAGGAGCAGGCGGTACGCCTTCGGGTGGGCAGCAGGGCCGGGCCGACTCAGGTCGGCGGCCTCACTCCGGCGGAGAGCCGGGGGCCGACAACGGCAGGTCGTCGGGCCCTTCGACCAGCGGGGCGGGCGGTTCGGGCAGCGGGTTCGGCTACGACTCCGACGGTGGCAACAGGAGGGGTCGCCGCAGGCGGCGCGGAGGGGACCGTTCGGAAAGGGACCGATCCGATCGCGAGCTGCAGGGATCGGGCGGCGAAGGGACGTTCCAGGGCGAGCCGGTGCAAGTCGCCGGTCTGTTGGACCTGCGGGACGAGGGCTTCGGCTTCCTGCGCACGAACGGCTACCTGCCCAGCCCGAAGGACGTGTACGTGTCGATAGGCCAGGTGCGCCGCCTGGGCCTCCGCAAGGGGGACTGGGTCGAAGGCGCCTCCCGGCCAGCCGGGGCTTCGGAGAAGTACCCGGCACTGGTGCAGGTTGACACGGTGTGCGGGCTGCCGGCGGAAGGGGCTCGTCAGAGGCCCCGCTTCGAGGACCTGACTCCTCTGTTCCCCGACTCGCGGCTGAACTTGGAGGTGCCCGGCGACCAGGCGAACATGACGGCCCGGATAGTCGACCTGGTGTCGCCCATCGGGAAGGGTCAGCGGGGCCTGATCGTGTCGCCGCCGAAGGCTGGCAAGACGACTGTGATGAAGCAGATCGCCCACTCGATCGAGGCCAACAACCCGCAGGTCCACTTGATGGTGCTCCTGGTGGACGAGCGCCCGGAGGAAGTGACCGACATGCGGCGGTCGGTCAGGGGAGAAGTGGTCGCATCCACTTTCGACCGGCCGGCGGAGGAGCACACGCAGGTGGCGGAGCTGGCGATAGAGCGTGCCCGGCGTCTGGTCGAGCTGGGCATGGACGTGGTCATCATCCTCGACGGCATCACCCGGCTGGCCCGTGCGTACAACCTGGCCCATCCGCCCACCGGCCGTATCATGTCCGGTGGCGTCGACTCGGGTGCCCTGTACCCCCCGAAGAAGTTCTTCGGAGCTGCGCGGAACATCGAGGAAGGGGGCTCGCTCACCATCCTCGCCACCGCGCTGGTCGAGACGGGGTCCCGCATGGACGAGGTCATCTTCGAGGAGTTCAAGGGGACGGGCAACATGGAGCTGCGGCTGGACCGCAGGCTGGCCGAGAGGCGGGTCTACCCCGCTATAGATGTGAACAGCAGTTCCACCCGCCACGAAGAGCTCCTGTTCGACCGGTCACAGCTGCAGCAGGTGTGGAAGCTGCGCCGGGTGCTGAACGCTCTCGGGAGCGAAGGCAGCGCGGCGGCCGGGCTGGAGCTGCTCATGGACAAGATCAAGACGACCCGGAGCAACACCGAGTTCCTGGCGGAGGTCGCCAAGGGACCCGGGGTATGACCCGGGGAATGACGGAGTCTCAACCGGAGGTCACCAGATGAAGGCCGACGTTCACCCCAACTACGGAATCGCCAGGGTCACGTGCTCCTGCGGCAACTCGTTCGCCACCAGCTCGACCAAGAGCGAGCTGCACGTGGAGCTGTGCAGCGAGTGCCACCCGTTCTACACCGGCAAGCAGAAGCTGGTGGACACCGGCGGGCGGGTGGAGCGCTTCGAGCGGCGCTACGGCCGCCGGGGCGGTCGCCAGGGACGCAGCTGAACGCAGGCGGTACTATGCCGCTCCGCCAGGAGCTGTACTTCGCCAAGCTGAGGGCTCTGGTGGCGTCCCGGTGGCCTTCGGCGGCGTCCGGACCGCTGTCGGAGCTTTCGTTCCCCACAGGGGCCGCCCTGCTGGGACCTGACACGCTGTGGGTGCTCGACGAGTCCTCGACCGGCCGCTCTGTCGGAGCGGCGTTGGCGGTGGCGTCGGCGCGGCTGGGCACGGATGCCGCTGTCCAGTTGATCGCTGCCGGGCAAACGGGCGACCTGGCGAGGAAGGCGGCCTACTTCCGGCCGCCTGTGGACGTGTGGGCGATCGACGGACCCCGTACGGTGCCGGCTTCGCCCGAGCCTCTCCGTAGCTGCACCGGGCGTGCGGAAGGGGAATGGGTGGTCACCTGGCAGCGACGGATCGCTGCCGCGGGCGCGGAGCCGGTGTTGGAGGACGGTGTGCTCAGAGCCGAGGTGCTGGGCCTGGAGGTGGCCCGAGTCGAGACCGGCTCTGGGCTACCCGTGCTGGCGGTCGGCGTCGGTCGGCACGACCGCCTGGCCCATCAGATGGTCGACAGCGGGGAGGAGCCGTTCGGGGCCCTCGAACGGGCCGTCCAGCAGGTGCGGCGCCACCGGGTGCACGGCGCCCCGTCCCATCCCGCCAACCAGCTGGCCCGGGAGCGGTGGCTCAGGGCCGTCCTCGTCGCCAGGCCGGAGATCGTCGGCGCCGTCCGGCTTGCGGCGGTCTCCACGCCGGCTCTGCCCCAGCAGTTGGGCGTCTACTCCCCGGCCGCGGCGCTGGGCACGGATGCGGACGGGTCCTCGATGGTGGTCGTCGCCTCGGTAGGGGTGGACCCGGAGCTGGTTGTCGCGGGCGCCGATGCCCGGGAGGCGCTGGGAGCCGAGAAGCTGGTGCTGGCCGTGCCCGAAGCAGACCGCAAGCCGTTCGGGAACATGGTGGCGGAGCGCCTTCGCCGGCCGGCGGAGTGGCGGTCCGTCGGCGGTCAGTGGGCCGCTGTCCCCCTGCGCCGTCCCGCAGGCGCTCGTGGCCCCGCAGCCAGCCCGGCCCCCGACCCGCTTCGCCCGCGCCGGTAGCCTGGTGAGGTGACCGACCGGCTGCAATCGCTGCGCGACGAGTACGCCGAGGTGCTCGACGCGCTGGGCGACCCGTCGGTGGCGGCGGACCAGAGGCGCTTTCGCCAGCTCTCCCGTCGTTTCCGGGTGCTGGAGGGAGTGGTCCGCGCGGCGGACGCCCGCCAACAGGCCCGCGAGGACCTGGAAGCTGCGATGGAACTGCTGACCGAGTCCTCCGCGGGCGACCGCGAGGTGGCGAGGGAGGAGGTCGAGCAGGCACAGGCGGACCTGGAGCTGTGCGAGCAGGAGTTGGAGCTTCGCCTCATACCCCCCGATCCGAACGACGGTAAGGACGTGGTGGTCGAGATCCGGGGAGCCGAAGGGGGGGAGGAGGCCAACCTCTTCGCCCGCGACCTGTACGAGATGTACCTCCGGTTCGCCGAGAGGATGGCGTGGAAAGTGGAGCCGCTCGGTTCGCAGGTCTCCGACAAGGGCGGATTCGACGAGGTCAGCTTCGCCTTGCGCGGGGACGCCGCCTGGCGCCGGATGAAGCACGAAGCCGGCATCCACAGGGTGCAGCGAGTGCCGGCCACGGAGTCGCAGGGGAGGGTGCACACGTCGTCGGCCACGGTGGCCGTGCTCCCCGAGGCGGACGAAGTGGAGGTCGACATCAACCCGGCCGACCTCAAGATCGACGTCTATCGCTCGACCGGTCCGGGAGGGCAGTCGGTCAACACCACCGACTCGGCTGTTCGCATCACCCACCTGCCCACAGGGACCGTGGTGGCGATGCAGGACGAGAAGAGCCAGCTGCAGAACAAGGCCAAGGCGCTGACCGTGCTGCGAGCCCGCCTGCTGCGGCACGAACAGGATCGCCAGGCCGCAGAGGCGTCCCAGGCCCGCCGAGCCCAGGTCGGCGGCGGCGGCAGGTCGGAGAAGATCCGCACCTACAACTTCAAGGAGAACCGGATCACCGATCACAGGATCCGGGTCACGTTGCACAAGCTCGACCGGGTGCTCGCCGGTGAGCTGGACGAGCTCTCCGACGCGCTGTTGGAGCACGAGCGGTCCGCCACTCTGGGCGCCCCTGCTACCGAAGGCGACGAGTCTTGAGTGGGGTATCGTGTGCGCCCCGGCCACTGGAAGCCGAGCCCACCACTTGGCGCCGCGCCCTCCAGGAGACCGTGCTGCTTCTGGGACGGGATGGAGAGAACGCAGCTGCGGCCGCTGCCGACGCCAAGTGGATCGTCCGGGAGGTAGCGGGCGTGGCCGGAGCCGACTGGTGGTTGGCGCTCGACTCCCCGCCCCGGCCGGACCAGACGCAGCGCCTGCGGTCGATGGTGAGTCGGCGCCTGGACGGGGAGCCGGTCGCGTACCTGCTCGGGGGGTGGGCCTTCAGGTCGCTGCACCTTTGCGTCGGTCCCGGTGCGCTGGTGCCCAGGTCGGAGACGGAGCAGCTCGTCGAGGTGGCACTGGAGCGACTTGGCGTGCTCTCCGGCGGGGCCGCGTCCGCTCCGCTGGTCGCCGATCTCGGCACCGGGACCGGGGCGATCGCCCTTTCGATCGCTGCCGAGCACCCTTCCGCAACCTGCTGGGCGGTCGACTCGCAGCCCGCCGCATTGGCATGGGCGCAGCGCAATCTGGACCGGTACCCGGAGCTGTCCCGGCGGGTGAACCTGAGCCGTGGGCACTGGTACCGGGGGCTGCCCCGTGGGCTCCGCGGAAAGCTGGACTTGCTCGTGTCCAATCCGCCCTACGTCTCCGAGGACGAGTACGGCCAACTGCCTCCGGACGTCCGCCGGGAGCCTCTCTCCGCCCTTGTCGGCGGTTCGGACGGCATGTCCGACGTCCGGGAGATCGTCCGGGAAGCCCGGTTCTGGCTCCGGCCGGGGAGCTCGCTGGTGATGGAAGTCGCCGAACGTCGCGCCGAGCAGGTGGGAGAGCTGGCCGCAGGAGAGGGGGCCCGTTCGGTGCGCGTCCACGCCGACCTGGCCGGCCGGCCGCGGATGATGGTTGCCGCATGGTGAGCCCCCTCCGAGTGTGCCTTCGTGGCCGATCGGAACGCCGGTGAGCGCCGGTGCGTCGGTGCTGACCCTCGACGCCGGAAGCGACGGGTCCACTCGGCTCGACACGGTGGCCCAAGCACTTGCGGCGGGGGAGGTGGTGGTGGTGCCGACCGATACGGTCTACGGCCTCGCCGTGGCGACCGCGGTGCCGGGCGCCACAAGGCGGCTGTTCGAGATCAAGGTGAGGCCGGAGAAGGTGGCGCTGCCGGTCCTGGTGGCCGACGAAGACCAGGCGTCCGCGGTCGTCGACCACGTCGAACGGGCTGCGCCGGTGACCGCCCGTTTCTGGCCCGGCCCGCTGACCGTCGTCCTGCCTCGTCACCAGAGCTTCCGGGCCGACCTGGGCGGGGACGGCGCGACGGTGGCCGTTCGGGTACCTGACCACGACTTCGTGAGGGATCTTTGCCGACGGGTCGGTCCACTGGCTACTACGAGCGCCAATCTCCACGGTTCGGAACCGTGCCTGTCGGCGCGGGAAGCGATGGAACGGTTCCGGGAGGCGGTTGCGGTCGTGGTCGACGGCGGTGCCTGCGAGGGATTGCCGTCCACCGTCGCGAGCTTCTCCGACTCCTCCTGGACCGTGTTGCGGGAGGGCTCGGTGCGAGCGGAAGATCTGGCGGCGACCTTCGCCCGAGCCGGGCGCACACGTTCTGGTTGAGGAGCCGGCGCAGGGCCGACGATCCGAGGGGCCGATCCCTACGGGATATGCGATCCGCACGGGATATGCAGAGCCTTGGATGCCCCGGCGGGGCATGATGGGGCGACAGCGGAACCCGCAGCGTTCGTGACGAGACGCCGACAAGGCGGGAAGGGAGACCGATGGCGACAGTCATGGACCGCAATCGAGATATGAACCCCAATGGGGACATGAACCGCAATGGGGACGACCAGGGTGTCCGGTACGCCAGCGGGGTCGGCGTGGGCGACCCGGAGGTTGATGCCATCCTGCAGTCGGAATCGGTACGGCAGCGCAGCACACTGCAGCTGATCGCCTCGGAGAACTTCGCTTCGCCGGCCGTTCTCGCCGCCGCCGGTTCCGTCCTCACCAACAAGTACGCCGAGGGCTATCCCGGTCGCCGGTACTACGCCGGCAACCGCTTCGTCGACCAGATGGAGTCGCTCGCCAAGGAACGCCTGGCGCGGCTGTTCGGCGCCGAGCACGTCAACGTGCAGCCGCACTCCGGTTCCAACGCCAATGCAGCCGCATACCTGGCCCTGCTGGAACCGGGGGACACGGTGCTGGCCATGAGCCTCGACCAGGGCGGCCACCTGACGCACGGCTCCCCGGTGAACTTCAGCGGCAGGCTGTACGACTTCGTCCCCTACGGCGTGACCGCCGCGGGCCCCGACGGTGAGAGGATCGACTTCGACCAGGTTGCGGACCTGGCGCGCCGGGTGAGGCCCAAGCTGATCGTGGCGGGTGCGACGGCCTACCCCCGCGTCATCGATCCGGCACCTTTCCGGCAGATAGCGGACGAAGTGGGAGCGCGCTTCCTTTTCGACGCCGCTCACGTGGCCGGGCTGATAGCCGGCGGAGTGCACCCCAGTCCGTTCGGCGTGGCGGACGTGGTCACCTTCACCACGCACAAGACGTTGAGGGGCCCCAGGGGTGGCGCGATAGCGTGCTCGGAGGAGTTGGCGAAGGGAATCGACAAAGCTGTCTTCCCAGGCCTGCAGGGCGGCCCTCTCGAGCACGTCATAGCGGCGAAGGCGGTGGCGTTCGGCGAGGCGCTACGGCCCTCGTTCAAACAGTATGCGGCGGCAATCGTTGCCAACGCCAAGGCGCTGGCCGCTTCGCTCGAGTCCGAAGGGTTGCGGCTGGTCTCCGGAGGAACCGACAACCACCTCGTGCTCGTCGACCTTCGTCCCTTCGACGAGGAGCTCTCCGGCAAGGTGGCGCAGGAGGCGCTCGAAGCTGCGGGGATCGTCGCCAACCGGAACCAGATCCCAGGCGACCCGCGCTCGCCGTTCGTCACCAGCGGGCTGCGGCTCGGCACCGCCGCCCAGACCACCACAGGCATGGGCGAACCGGAGATGGAAACGATCGGCCGGCTCATCGGCCGGGCGCTCAGGAGCCGCGGCGACGAGTCGGCGACATCGGCCATCGCGGACGACGTCGCAGGTCTCTGCCAGAAGTTCCCCCCCCCGGGCGCCGAGCGTCCGTAAGTGGTCTATTACGCCCTGGTGGCGGCTGTGGCGGCGCTCGTCACCTATGCCGCCACCTTCGGTGTCCGGCGACTGGCGCTGCAGAACGGTGCGGTGGTGCAGCCCGACCAGCGGCGGGTGCACGACCGCCCGACACCCACGGTGGGGGGCGCAGCCATGCTGGTCGCGTTCCTGGTCGCAATGGGCCTTGCGTCGCTGCTCCCTTACTTCCACCGCCAGTTCGCCGGGTCGTCCGAACCGATCGGGGTGGTGCTGGCCGCGCTGGTCATCTTCGCCGTCGGCATGGTGGACGACCTGAGGGACGTGTCTGCGCCGGGCAAGGTCGCCGGGCAGGTCCTCGCTGCCACGGTCCTCTACTACGCCGGCGTCACCATGTACTCGATCAAGTTGCCGTTGACCCACCAGGAGCTGGTGCTCTCGCCCAGCGTCACCCCACTGCTGACGGCCGTCTGGGTGGTCGGCATCGCGAACGCGATCAACCTGATCGACGGGCTCGACGGCCTGGCTGCAGGGATCGTCGCGATCGCGGCCGGATCGTTCGCCATCTACAGCCTCCAGCTGATGCACCTGGGGCTGCTGTCGTCCGACTCGATCGGTCCCCTGATCGCGGCGGTCACCGCAGGCGTGTGCCTCGGTTTCCTGCCCCACAACTTCCACCCGGCGAAGATCTTCATGGGCGATGCGGGGGCGATGCTGCTCGGGCTGCTGATGGCCGCTTCGACCAGCGTCGTGGGGGGCCGCACCGGTGCCGTGAGCGGTCACACCTACTTCTTCTTCGTGCCCCTCCTGATCCCGCTGGTCATCCTGGGCGTTCCCATGCTGGACACCGCCTTTGCGATCGTCCGCCGGACTGCCCGGCGGTCCGGGGTGGCCACCGCCGACAAGGCTCACCTGCATCACCGGCTGCTCCAGATGGGCCACGGACACGTCCGCTCGGTGCTCATCCTCTGGGCCTGGACCGCCGTGCTGTCCGGGTTCGTCCTCTTCCCGCTGTTCTTCAACAGCGGCAACGCGGTCATTCCTTTCGCTGCCGCGGCACTGGGAATCGCCCTTTACACGCTGCTCCATCCCGGCCTGCCGAAGCGGAGTCGTCGTACCCGCCGGCAGGGGACTTCGGAGCAGGTGCCCCAGCAGCGCAGGGGCGACGGGACCGGTGCACAGCGCGCTCCCGAGCAGCATCAGGAGGCCGCGACCCCCGCTGCCGTCGGCAGCAGGCGGCAGCCGGGACGTTCCTGAGGACGCCTCGGAGCTGTCAGCCGATAGGCGTGACGGGCATCCCCGCCGGGCAGGCTCGGGGATCCCACGGAGGCAGTGGTGAAGTCGGGGCTACCGCACCGAGGGCCAGAGGGCCCGGAAGGGAGGCCGACGACGACCCGCCTGCGGAGCCTGTGGACGTGCTCGGGGCGCTCGCACCGCCGGACGTCGGGGTGGACGTCGCAGGTGCCGTGCTCGTTCGGGACGCCGGTGCCGCCACGTTCAGGTAGGTGCCCGTGACCAGGCGAAGGTCCGTTCCCGCCGGCAAGTGAGTGCTCAGCCCCATCGTCACCGCTCCACTGAGGTGGTTCTCCAGGGCGATCGCCGCGTGCTGGTGACCGGGGGCGTAGTAGACGACGGTCTCTGCGGGCGACGACGTGACGTTCGAGTTGCCCACGTTCGTCACGTGCTCGCCGAGAGCGCCGATCTGGCCCGCCACCTGGGTCGCCTGGCCGGAGATGCCGCTGCCGTTCAACACCTGCACCGTCGTTCCCTTTGCGATGGACGGATTAGGCAGACCGAGCGCGGACCGCAGCGTCGCGTTGTCGGTCGGCTGCAGCGGCAGCACCACCGAACCGTAGTTAACGCCGTTGTAGATCATCGCCTGGTTACCGAGGTACACCGGCAGAGTCATGCTCGGAATGGCCCCCGGGTTGATCGTCCTGAACGTCAGCGCCAGGTGCAGGATTTCGTTGTAGGTGAACGACGAGTCCAATTTGAGGCTCGGCAGGACGGCCGACAGGATGGAGTCGAGCTTCACCGGGTTGAGCGCCTTGGACTTGATGCTGGAAGCGACCACCCGGAGGAACTCGTGGTCACGGGCGATCCGAGAGATGTCGCTCAGTCCGTCGTAGTTCCACTGTCCGTTCGCGTAGTAGTACAGGTGCCGGGAGCGCACCACGGCGAGCGCCTGGAACCCGTTCAGGTGGTGGCATCCGGCGTTGGGGATGTTAAGCCCGGAGTAGCGGTCCTTGACGGGGTCGGGAAAGTACATGTTTACCCCCCCGAGATTGTTCACCACGTTCTGGAACGTGTCGAAGTTCAGCGCGGCGTAGTGGTTTATCGGGATGCCGAAGTCCTGCTCCACCGCCTGGACGAGCCGGGCCGAGCCGGTATCGAAAGCGGTGTTGATCCGGTTCAGCTTCCCGGTGCCGGGAATGGGGATGAAGGTGTCCCTCGGCAGCGACACGATCGTGGCGCGGCGGGTGGACGGGTCGAGGTGCAGCACCATCACCACGTCCGAACCTCCGCCGTTGCCCGCCTGGGCCGCCGTGCCGAACGCGCCGGTCTGCTTCCCGTTCAGGCACGTCCGGCAGCTGTTGCCCACCAGCAAGATGTTGACCGGACCACCTGCAGGCGTCGGCACCAGTGCACCCACCTTCGTTCGATGGATCTGGCGGAAGCGGTAGAGCCCGTACAGGTAACCGCCTGCGATCACCACCGCCACCACCAGCGCCACGGCCACCAGGACCGTCAGCAGCCGGCGCCGGGTTATCTGGCTCTTCGACGCGCCGCCCCCGCCGCTCCTGCGGTACCCCGACGGCGCCGCACGGCTTGACCCCCCGCCCACTCGGGCCCTCGGCGTCGAGGCCGCACCGACCCGGCCCTGCCGACCAGCGCCGTCTCCCCGCGCCACGGTCCG
>JAJYPS010000021.1 GCA_021795215.1 Actinomycetes bacterium | reverse complement strand
ACAGAGCCAGGTGAGACGGGTCGAGGCCAGCCTGGCCCAGGCGGGGCAGGAGCTCGGCAGCGATCATGGCCGGCGGGTCCCGGCCATCGGCCCGGCGGTGCCAGTAGCTATCGCGGCCGCCGTCCACGCTGGCCACGGCGAAGTGCAGGTTGGCGGCGGACAGGAAGTGCTGGAGCCCGTAGGTGGTGAAGGCGGCGGTGTGGTCCTCGCCGTAGCCGTGGAGGAAAAGGGCCACCGGTTGACCGGCGGGGCGAGCGCCGGGGGGCAAAGCGAAGGCGAAGCCCACCGGGTGGGGCATGAACCTCGACCGGAACCGACCAGATCGGATCGGGCCTGCGGCTGCGCCCGGGATATGCCCGGCCGGCCCGCACTGGCCTAGGTAGGGCTGGAGGGCGCTGCGCCCAGGCAGGGTTCCGGTCTCAACCAAGGCCAGCCCTCCCACCCCGGCGGCCACCACCACGCCCGCCGCGCCCAGACCGGAGAGCAGGAAGCGGCGGCGGCTGAGACCCGGCGTCACAGCCGTACCTTACGACGCGGCTTGAGGAAGCTTCCTCGCTTCCTTGAGGAATGGAGGCTCCAAGGAGAGCCGTCGCCCCCGTGGCCCTTGCTGCTTCAACGACCCTTGGTCTCTGTCGAGTTCGCCATCTGCTGCAACTCACCGGCCGTGACTCGGGGGCAGTCGGCACTATCGGGCGTGTACCGGTTACCGATGGGCTTGCGGGCGGCACTCCCCTTACAAGACGGAATGGCCGGTGGCGGGCATGAAGGCGAGCGAGACTCGGGGGTCGAGAAAGCGCGTGATCGTGCTGATGCGCTCACCGGACCCGGACAGGCCGAGGACGATCACGCCGGCGGTTCGCTCGGCGGGGCTGCCCGGCCCGGCGTGGTAGCACGCGAAGGCGGGCTGGGTATTGGCTCGGGTGGCCACGAGCTCCAGGCGCCGTGGCAGGCGGGCGGCGGTGCTGGTCCGGAGGAAGGCGGCGATCCCTGCGGGGCCGTGGTACTCGTGGGGTGCGGGCGGCATGGCCAGCCAGGCGTCGTTGGTGAGCAGCCCGACGACCGCGTCGACGTCGTCGGCGGTCATCGCTTCGGCGAAGCGGCGGGCCAGCTCGCGCTCGTCGCCGGAGCCGGGAGCGGGGGCGCGCTGTCCCGGAGCGCAGCGGTGGCGCTCCAGGGTCGCACGGCCTCGCTGCAGCAGCCCCTTGACTGCGGTTGGGGGCGCCGAGAGCATGGCGGCGGCCTCGGCGAGAGAGAATCCGAGGACGTCGCACAACACGACGGCTGCGGTCTGGCGCGGCGGGAGCCGCTGCAGGGCGGCGACGAACGCCAGCTCGATCGTCTCGTGTCTCTGGTAGCGCTCCTCGGGACCGGCGCTGCGGTCGGGGATCTGATCGAGCCAGGCGTCGGGGTAGGGCTGCAGCCAGGTGACGTCGCCGCGCCGGGACGGGGCGGGCGGCTCGAACGGCGGCACCGGCGTCGGCGGCGGACGGCGCTTGGCGTCACGGATGGCGTTCAGACAACGGTTCGTGGCGATGCGGTACAGCCAGGTCCGAAGCGACGAGCGCCCAGCGAAGCCGTCCAAGCCATCCCAGGCCGCGCTCAGCGTGTCTTGGAGAAGGTCGTCGGCGTCGGTGAACGAGCCGAGCATCCGGTAGCAGTGAAGGTGCAGCTCTCGGCGGTGGGGCTCGATGAGGGCGGCGAAGGCGGCCTCATCGCCGCCACGGGCACGCTCGACGAGGGCGGGACCGCTCACCCGTGCATCTTGCCAAGCGGCCCGGCGGCGCCCGACCGTTCCGTTGGCCGCTCGGGCGGTGTCTCAACTCGGGAGCGACCACCAACCCAGGAGGACAACGATGACCGACACGACCGAGCAGCTCGTGCACACCTACTACGAAACCTTGAAAGACGGCATGGCGTCCTTCGACGCAGAACGCCTCCGGGCCATCCTGGCCCCCGACCTCGTCTTCGAGGGCCCGATCGCCGGCAGCGTCGTCGGCGCGGAACGCTTCGTCAAGGGTGTATCCGGGTTCGCCGAGACGATGCGGGGCCTCACCATAGTCCACCAGGTGCGAGCGGGCGACGAGGCGGCCGCGCTCTACGACGCCGAGATGCCCGGCGGGACGGTGCGCTTCGCCGAGTTCTTCCACGTCGCCGACGCCAGGATCCAGACCCTCAGGCTGCTCTACGACGCCGCCGAGTACCGAGCCCGCGGCGGGCGGTGAGCGCCCGGGTGCCCTACGACGAGGCTCTCGCCGATCGCATACGTGAGCTGATCGGCCCCGAGGCGGACCTCGTGGAAAAGCGAATGTTCGGCGGGCTCGCGTTCCTGGTCGGCGGGAACATGGCCGTCGGCGCCGGCGCCAAGGGCGGGATCATGGTCCGGGTCGACCCAGCAGAGGCAGAAGCCCTTACCGCATCTCTTGGTGTCCGTAGTGTCGAGATGCGCGGGCGGCCCATGCGGGGATGGGTGCGTGTGGCACCCGAGGGGCTCTGCAGCGAGCGCGACTTGGCGAGGTGGGTTGACCGAGGCGTCACCTACGCACGGTCCCTGCCGCGCAAGACATGACGGCTTGACCCCGGCAACCCGGCTGGCGAACACAGCGGCCCCCTGCAGCAGAAACACCAGGCCGACCCCGTAGCCCATTCTCGCAAGCCGAACCCCTTACGGGAACGCCCCTGGTCAGAGGGGATGCCCAGGAGAGGGTGTCCCGCAAGACCCGCCCGGTTTGGATTCTCGCAAGGGTGCCTTATACGGACACCTCCGCCGGGCGGTTGGCGCCGCTCGGACCCTGCCCGGCGCCGGCGCTTCCCGAGGCGGCACGCAGGGCCCGGTAGAGGGTCTCCCGGCTGACGCCGAGCTCGCGAGCGAGCGCCGCCTTCGGCACGCCGTCTTCGACCCGCCGGCGCAGCTCGGCCACCTGGTCGTCGCTCAGCGACCTCTTGCGCCCCCGGCAGGCGCCACGCGCCTTGGCCAGCTCGATGCCCTCGCGCTGCTAACCGGTGCCGGCGACCTGGCATCGCAGCCTCTTTCCTCAAGTGCTCGATGACCTGCGGAGCCTGGCACAAATAGACGGGGCGCTCGTCGATGCTGCCTTCCAAGCGATCAGCGACCTGGCCAGCAGGCGCCGGACAGGCAAGGCGCTCGGAGCCAGGTGGGTGAGCGGTGACCTGGAAGGTTGCCGCAGACTCCGCTTCGACGTTCCTGGCCAACGACCTGAGCGCCACCGCGTGGTCTACCGGCTCCGCCCAAGCGAGGATCAACCCGACGCGGTCGAGGTCATCTCCGTCGGCCCACGAGGCTGTCACGCCGTCTACCGAGAAGCCGCGAGCGGCCTTTCGGATCTGGCTGCTGCCGGCGAGGGTCTCCCAGAGTAGACCGATTGAGACGCGAGACTTCCGTGACGCCCACGGATCCAGCGCACGGCCCGGTCACGGATCCCGTTGCGCAGTTACGCCCTCAACGAAGAGCAGCCGCCGGGTGAGGGCCGTCTTCCGGACTGCGAGAGCGTCGGCATAATCGTCGGAGGCCTACCAGGACCGCAGCCGGTCGATGTCGGGGAACTCCACCACGACGACCCGCTGGCCCTTCGGCCAGGCCCCTTCCACCACGTCCGGCTCCGCCCCTCGGACGATGTGCTGACCGCCGTGCCGTGCGATGGAGTCGGCGGCCAGCTCCCGGTACCGCCGACCCTGGTCCTCATCGAGCACCTCGACTTCGGAGATCACGTACGCGGTCATGCGATCGATTATCTCTCGACTGGTGGAGGAAGCACCTCCAGGACGATGGTCAACCGACTGGGGACCGGGTGGCGCGGCGCTCGATCGTGGCGAGCATGTCACGGCGGATCAGGCCGCTGGCCGGCCGGATGAGGGTCCAGTACAGGGTGAAGCGGCGGCGGGCCCAGTCGTCGGTGGAGTACCCCCTCGTCTCGGTGATCAGCTGTACTCCGCCGTCGCGGGATTCGATCCTGAAGTCTGCCAGGTACTTGGTCCAGCCCGGCTCGTCGAAACGAGCGAACTCGCTCACGGTTGAGATGTCCCGGCGATCTGGCCGGCGCTGCCACGGGCGAGCGATGGCGCCGCCTACGGCGTACGTTGGCGCGTCCATCTCGAGCATCTGAAGTGGCCCGTCACTGAGCAGAGGCTTCGCCGGCGACGTGGTCCTCCCCAGGTGGCGGATCGCCACCAATGGTCGGGCAACGGTCGGCTGCTCGAGCGTGAGCGTGTTCAGCGCCTCCCACGCCTTTGCGGGCGAGGTGTCGATCCAGCGGCTGTGTCGCTCGTGGAAGTGATAGACGGGGATCGTTTGCTCGAGCGTGCTGGGCATAGCGCACCTCTCATCGGGTCAGATAGGCCAGGACGGACGTGGTGATGCGGCTGGGCAAGTCGGCGGCGAGGCGTTCGACATTGGCCGGGTCGTGGGTCAAGATCAGTCCCCGCCGAGACCCATCTGGACGAGCGCCACCTGCTCCCTGCCAGAGGGGGCTTGTCCCTGCGGGGATCGAGGGACGGCATGCCTCCAAGGTAGTCCAAGGTAGGGAGAGAGGCGGCCCTGACGCAACGGACGACGTGGGAGCGGTTCGATTCGGTCGTCATATTTCAACGGTGGCCACGACGGAGTGGGATGATGCGAGAAGATGAACGGCATGTCAGATGACGCAGGACTTACCAAGGACCAGGCAGCCCTACTTGCTGTGGTTCCGGAAGACGGCAGCACCATAGGCAATGCTCGTGCTCGGGAGACCCTCGGTTGGGACGAAGAGCGCTACTTCCAGTTCGCAACGCTCCAAGGGGCCGCGAGACGATTAGTCCGGCGTAGTTGCCGGGCGGGGGGCGAGGTCGTAGTTCCACTCAGGGTTCCACTCGGGGTGCCAATCGTGGCCGGTGAGGGGCAAGCCGGCCAGTTCGGCGTCGGTGACTTGGGACGCCGGTTGGGTAGTAGCTCTGGTCCCACTCGGCGAGGATCCGTAGACCTGTCTCGGTGGTCGTGGCGGCGACGAGCTCCACTATGACTCGGTAGGAGGTGAGCGGCCTTCCCCGCCAGTTCTTGGTGATGAAGCTGAACATCCGGTGCTCCACCTTGTTCCATTTCGAGGTGCCCGGCGGATAGTGGCAGACGGTGATCGCCAAGCCGGTCTCGGCGGCCAGGGCTGCGACGCGCGGATAGTTATCTCGCGATACCTGACCTGGCAGCGGAGGTATCTCCTGCTGTCGACGAGGTGGTCGAGCAGATCAAGGACTTGGGAGCGCCAGGGTTCGCCGATCGACACCGCGGCGCCGACGATTGATCCTCTTCTGATCCTTTTTCTGATGCTCTTTCAAATCTCCGTTCGCTCCGAGCGTCGGTTCGCACGGAGCGCAGTTACTCCTGTGGCTGGGCTCTCTCCATGCCGGCCCTCGACTGTCAATCGTCCTTTCGACCTGGTGACCGTCCTGCCTCCTTCAACCTGGGTCGCCCGCGCTTCCATGCGGGCGACTGCCAGCACCCGCTCGACGTCGGCCGAGGACGGCGGGTGGCCGTCCACGGTGGCGAGCCACAGCCGGACCGCCCGGCGAGCAACAGCCAGGTCGGACCTGGCCAGCCCGGAGGCGTCGGCGCAGTCGAGCCGTCTCGCCAGCCCGTCCATGAAATCGCTCTCGTCGGCGGCCAGCTTGGCTTGGCGCACGATCACCGGCACCAAGTCACGCCCAGCCACTTGGCACAGCAGCGGAAGTAGGTGTCTCCGGACCAGATTGCGCTGAAATCCGAGATCGAGATTGGTCGGATCTTCGATCGCCTCCAGACCGAACGCCGCACAGAGCTGATGCGTCTCGCTCCGGCGCAGGTCCAGCATCGGGTGGCGATGGCCGGCTCGCATGCCCGCCATACCGGATGTCGAGGCGCCTCGCATGAGGTTTATAAGCACTGTCTCCGCCTGGTCGTCGGCCGTGTGCCCGGTGGCGATGTCACCGGGCAGCGCTCGAAAGCGAGCTGCCCTGGCCCGGGCTTCGAGATTGGGACCTGGTTCCACTCGGACCTCGACAGACCTGAAGGCCGCATCGAACCGCTCGGCGGCTGCCCGAACCACCTCAGCTTCCTCGTTCCCGCCGGGCCTCAGGCCGTGGTCCACATGCCAGGCCGTAACGGCTCGGCCGGAGAGGGTCGACAGCAGGAGCAGCGCCAACGAATCGGCTCCGCCGGAGACGGCAACGTCCATCGGACGCTCGCTGTCCGGGAAGCGACAGCGGCTCTCCAGCGCCGCTCGCAGCGCCGCTGCAGCGGCGCCGCCACTCATCCGGCCGCGCTCGCCGATCCGCCTGAAGTGCCTGAACTGTCCGACGGGGGAGCAACTTCGGCGACAGGCCAATTCTCGTCGGCGGGCGGGTCGTGCTCAACCCGTCCGATCCACCGTGCCGGATCTCGAATCTCGGCCACCGACGGCAGCCACTGCGGGCCCCGCCACGCCACCGCCAGCAGATCCGGACCCCCGTGCTCCTCCACGGCTGCGATGAACTCCTCGCCCTGCTGGTACTGGCGCAGCTTCGCCTCGAGCCCTATCAGCTGCTGGAAAAGGCGAGCAGCTGCACCCGCACTCTTGCGCCGGTCTCTCAGCACCTGCGAGAAGCGGGCCGCGCTCGGCACCCGATCGGCACCCGCCCGGTCCATCGTCACGTCCCCGTGCCCCTCCAGAAGGCTCATCAGTCCCTGGATCCGTTCGAGCACGTCCCGCTGCGCCGGCGAAGCCATAGCTCCGGCCAGCCCTCCGTCCTGCAGCGGGTTCCTCCCCTGTCGAACCTCGTTCGCGGCGTGCCCCAGTCGCTCCAGTAGAACTTTGGGACTCGGGTCCAGGGAAGCCACCGCCGAACCGACGAGCGACACGAAGTGCTGCCTCATCCACGGGATACCCGTGAACTGCGCCCTGTGTGTAACTTCGTGCAGCGCTATCCACAACCGGAACTCCGCCGGCGGGAACCCGTACCGCCGTTCCAACGACAGGATGTTCGGACCGACGAAGTACACCATGTCCTGCTGCTCTGGCTGAACTTCCTCGGTTATCAGCAGGTCGTACTGGCCGAGCACCCGCGTCGACATCCACCCGAGCAGCGTGCCCAACTCCATACCGGTCACTGCCCTGGCTGCGCCTCCCATCCCGGGGACGGAAAGCTTGGGGGCCAACTTTTCTCCGAGTGGTGCAAGCAGGCGACGGAAGGAGGAGATGTTGGCCCGTATCCAACCTTCTCTGTCGGTGACCGTCGCCCGCGCCGGGCCCTCCAACGGCACCAGCCCCGTTTCGGCGCTGACCAGCTGCTCCGCCTCGGCGGTCGCGGCAGCGAACTCGGACGCCATGCCGTCCGCATGATACGAAGCTGCCAGCGGCTCCTTCCCGGCGACCAGCACAGCGATGCGTTCGGCCCACTCCCACGAGATCGGCTCGGCCACTCAGCCTCCGCCTGCCCGGCACCTACCGTGGAAGTGCTCGTCAGGCAGGCATCAGGCTATCTTCCTCCCTCGGGTCCTCGGCACCACCATCGGCTCGTGCACGTAGCAGAACCTGCCGTTGTTGTACATCGACAGCCGTGTGCCACAGTCCGGCTCCTGGCATACCCGACCTCTTCCGAAAGATCGCGACGGGCGATCGTTCCCTGTCAGCGGTGTCCCACCCACCGCGCGCTCAGTCATGGGGCACAAAACCCGATGACCGCGGCCCCTATTCCACGTTTCTTCCGAGAACCGGGCTAAATCCGATGACCGAGTTCTTTCCGAGGACGGGGGTTCCGGGCGGACGGCGTTTTCGAGACCGGCAGTTCTCGCAGAGCGGGAGACTCTTGGAGGCCCGGCGGTCGGCCAGGGTTTCCGAGCAGGGTCTCTTCAGCTGCCTCCATTGCGCCCCTCGACGGCGGGAGCCGCAACGAATCAGGCGGAGCGGTCCCGGGAAAGCGCTTCCGCGATACGTCTCCTCAGGTCGGGAGGTGGCACATCCCTGCATCGCTGCGCTATCACCCGCCGTAGATCCTTCTCGAAACCGAACGCCCCCACACAGGGACTGCAGTCCTCCAGATGGCGCTGGATCTCCGCCCGGCTCTCGTCGGTGAGCTCCCCATCGAGGTAGTGGTACAGACGCTGCAGCACTTCCCGGCAGTTGTCATGCTGAGATGCGACCACGCTCACCCGTCCTGACTCTTCGCTAGCCCACGCTCCCGGCCGTACTCGTACAACGCCTTTTCGAGCGCCCTTCTTCCCCGGTGAAGACGGCTCATGACGGTACCGATCGGCACCTCCATGATCTCCGCTATCTCTTTGTAGGAGAACCCTTCGACGTCGGCGAGCAGCACGGCCAGGCGGAAATGCTCCGGCAGCGACTCGAGAGCGCCTTTCACCTGATCGTCGGTGATCCTCTCCAGTACCTCCTCCTCAGCGCTCCGTCCCGCCGCCGCTCCCTCCAGACCGCCCAGCCGGCGGTACATGTAGAGATCCTCCACGTCCTCCACGTCGGACTCCTCCGGCCTCCTGCGACGTGCACGATAGGAGTTGATGAACGTGTTCGTCAGTATCCGGTACAGCCACGCCTTGAGGTTGGTGCCTTGGGAGTAGCCGCCGAACGCTCGGTACGCCTTGAGGTAGGTCTCCTGCACCAGGTCCTCCGCGTCGGAGGGGTTGCGGGTCATGCGAAGTGCGGCCGAGTAGAGCGACGGCATGTGCTCCATCGCTTGTTCCGCAAAAGTTTCCTGGTCGGCCACTCCTGCACCCTAGCGTCGAGCCGACTCGACCTCCACGCCAGCGTCCGCCCCGCATCAAAGGCGGCCCCCGCCTGGGCCACCAACACCCGCAAGGATGGTGCGCTACCGTTCCTTCGCTGCGACGCTGCCTCTGCTACAACTGCGCAACCTCTTGGCTAGCACGTCGTCAATCCACGGGTCGCTGAGCACATCCCGGCCGATCGCGGGTGTAGGCACCTGCGACATCGAGGTCAATCTGGTGGACGTGGAGCGCCGCCCGCTGGTAGCCGAGTTGCTCGACGCCCCATGGTACCGGCGCGTTTCGAACACGCTCGAGAGTGGCAGCCCCAGGTGTACCGTGTTCGAACCGCGACGTGATAGTCGATGGGCCGTGGATCCAGCTCAGCCGTCGAGGTATCGGGTCATCGCTGACCTGATCCTCATGTCAGGGTCCCACTACCAGGCTACCCTCGATGACGGATGTCGTAGGCGCGAACGCAGGCCGAGGGCGAGGCCGCGGCAGTGATGCCAATAAGTCGACCCCGCGCTCGACGGCCAGCAGCGCGAGGCGCCCCATGGTGCAGCTCTACAGCGTCGCCGCACTGAGCGAGCCGCGAGTCGACGTGGAAGGCTTGCTGGCTGCGGAGGAACAAGCCGGCCTGCGCGATCCCTACCGGCGCCTCACCGCGCTCAACTACACCCTCGCCCCCGGACCAGCTGACCGCGCGGGGCGACCCTATGCATGTCGCAGGTGACCATCCGCATCTGGACTATCAAGTCAGCGGCCGGATCGAGGTCTTGGCGCCCTCCACCCCTCAGGACTCGGCCCGAGCGGGAACCAGGCAGAACGGGCGGCCCTCAGGGTCCAAGAACACCCGCCAACGGTCACCGCCGGGCTGAAATTCGGGCACCGTGGCACCCAGCTCCCGAGACGTGGCCTCGGCCTGGGCGGGATCCTCGACGCGGAAGTCGAGGTGGTACTGCTTGGCATGGCGCTCATCGGGCCAAGGCGGTGCGGTGTAGCCGTCGATCCGGCCGAACCCGATGGAGGTCGATCCGTTCGAGACCATCGAGTAGTCATCTTCGCAGTACAGCATCTGCCAGCCCAGGAGGGCCGAGTAGAAGGCGGCCATGCCACGGGGATCCGCGCAGTCCAGGTTGACCATGTACAGGCTCGCTACCGCATCGGGGGCCATTGCCTACCTCCTTGCCGACTTCGCACGCCAGTCGTACGAAGGATTGTTGAGTGAGTCACACATCTGAAGCTGTACTGCTGGTGTAGACCCGTCAACCGAGACGCGCCAAGCGAACCTGCTGGCCGTCCTGGCGCTGGGGATCAGCGACCGCGTCCGCCAGGCCGAGGAGGCGGCCGCCGGCCACGGGTCAGCCGCGCCAGCGGCGTTGGTGGCCCTGCACGAGTTCTGCGACGGGGCGTCGATCGACCAGCTCCGACAGGTCGTCGGACTCACCCCCTCGGGCGCAGTGCGCCTTATCGACAAGCTGGCCAAGGCGGCCCTCGTGCGGCGCGGCCGTGGACGCGACGGCCGGTCGGTGGCGCTGACGCTCACCCGGCGGGGCGACGAGGCCGCACGGCGCATCTTGGCCGGCCGCCGACGAGCGAGCGAGACCCTCCTGGCCGGGCTGAGCTCCGACGAGCAGGAGACGCTCACCCCTCTGCTCGAACGGCTCCTCGGCCAGTTGACCGCCGCGCGTCTGGCCGAGCGGAACCAGGCCAAGGCACCAGCCGGCGGCTGGCTGTGCCGGCTGTGCGACTTCTCGGCCTGTCGCCGGGACCTGGGCGAGTGCCCGGTGGCCAATGCCGCCCAACCGACATCGGGGTCGCCGGGCCACGGTGCGCCATGACCGCCCACAAGGACGACAACACCCCCGAGTTGATCGTCGCCGACCTGGCCGCCTGGCGGTGCTGGCTGGCCGACCACGCCACGGCATCTGTTGGCGTGTGGCTGGTTCTGGCCAAGAAGGGCACCACGCAGCCAACCTCCCTCACCTACGACGAGGCTCTTGAAGAGGCCCTCTGCCACGGCTGGGTCGACGGACAGCTCGCCGGGGGCCACGAGGGCACCTTCCGACGACGGTTCACCCCTCGGCGCGCCCGCAGCGCCTGGTCCAAGCGCAACATCGGGATCATCGAACGGCTGCTCGCCGAGGGCCGGATGCGCCCGGGCGGCCTGGCTGCGGTGGAGCGAGCGCAGGCCGACGGAACCTGGGACGCCGCCTACGCCGGGGCGGCAACCATAGAGACCCCTGACGACTTGCAGGCGGTGCTCGGCGCCAACCGCGCCGCGTCAGAGATGTTCGCTCGGCTCGACGGCGCCAATCGCTACGCCGTGCTCTACCGCATCACCACCGCCCGGTGTCCCGACACGCGAGCTCGGCGGATCGAACAGCTCGTGGACATGCTCGCTCAGGGAAAGACGATCCACCCCGACCGGAAGCGAACGTGAGCGTCGTGCGGTGGTGACACGCATCAACCACCTTGCACCTGTGCCTCCTTGGCGACGTTCAACTGACCGGGTAGCTCTGTGATGGTCGTCGATGGATGCTGAGCGGCGATCGAGGCGAGCGCCGACCAGGCCGCGGTGCCGGTGAGCATGGTGGCGTCGATGATGTCGGTGAGCTGCCCGCCTCGGGGGTCTTCGTTGACCGACCAGGACACCACCGCTCGGTTCTGCGGTCACGCCCAGGGCTCGGAGTAGACCGCAGGTACCCGAGTCGATCACGTGCGGGTGGATGGCTCCGCCGTGTCCGACGCCGCCGGCCGACTGCTCGAGGTCGAAGCGCCGCATCGCCTGACCTTCAACTTCGACGAGCCAGCGCGGCTGGACGATCCGACCTCCGAGCCGAGCCTGGTGCGCTTCCAGATCGAGCCCTACCACGACATCGTGAAGCTCACCGTCACCCAAGCTCGGCTCAGGAGCATCGAGGAGCTCGACGCGATCAGAGAGGGCTGGCCGACGGTCCTGCCCAACTTCAAGACCCTCCTCGAGACCGGCGAGGTCGTGCCACAGGCGCCGTGGGAGTTCCACGCTGAGCAGCGCGCCGCACGCATGGCCCGGAACGTGTAAGCCCAGCACGTGCGATGGTCGAGGGCGTGCGTGAGCCGGCCATAGCCGCAGGGCTCCTCGACCCAGCGAGGTTCGACGCTGGCATAGAGGGGCTGCACCGGACTGCCGAAGCTCGACGGTGTTCTGCTAGGCCTTCTTCAAGGGCGTCGGGCGCAAGGGAGGAGCCAGCTGACAGCGTTGCCCGTTGACACGGGACCCTACGCTGAGGCGGAGCAAGCGTGTCCGCAGCAGGATCGGCCTGCGGGGTGCCTCACGGCCCCCGGCGCTCGCATGCTCATCGCCGTGTCCAGGGCCTTCGTCACCCGCCTTCTTACTTCAAGTAGGATGTTTGACATGCCGGTAGAGAAGGTGTCGATGAGCCTTGATGCGGACGTGCTGGCCCAGGCACGCGAGCGAGTCGGGGGGCGCGGCGTTTCTGCCTACGTCAACGACGCCGTGCGCCGACAGCTCCGCCGCGATGCCCTGGCGGAAGTATTGGCGGAGATGCGCGAGGCGAACGGTCCAGTCGGCGATGAAGAGATGGAGGAGGTTCGCCGTCTGTGGCCCGGTCCCGACGACGACGTCACGCGCCAGCTGGCCTGAGCGACCTGCTGGTCCTCGACGCCGAAGGCGTGTCCAAGGCCGCTCGCGATGATTCGAGGGTCCAGCTCTGGCTGGAACGGGCACGGGAGCTCGACGCTGACGTGGTCATCTCTGCCGTCACCCTCGCCGAGGTGGTGCGCGGCGTCGCCCGAGACGCCGGGGTCAACCGTGTGGTGAAGGCGACCGACGTCTGGCCGGCTGATGAGGTGCTCGCCCGAAGGGCGGGTCGGCTGCTCGGCAACGTGAGTTCCGACGCCACCATCGACGCCTTGGTGGCTGCTACGGCGGTCGCCGGCCGACAGGGCCACGGCGCCGCTCACTGCGTCGTGCTGACGAGCGACCCCGGCGATCTCCGGCTGCTTCTGGCGGACGAGCCGGGAGTCCGCGTTGTCGCCGTGTAGCCGTCAGTCCGATTCGAGGATCGTCGAGCGAGAAGCTGCGGCTGGGATTCAGCGTCCGAGGAGGGCACCGCCGTTCACCTGGAGGACCTGGCCGGTCACGAGGGAGGCATCCGCTGATGCTAGGTAGGCGACCGCTGCGACTACGTCATCGGGTTGCCCGGCTCGTCCGACCAGAGTCTGGCCGACCAGGCGGTCGTGGCGCTCGTCGGTCATGGCGTCGCCGAAGAGCTCGGTGCCCCTCACATAGCCCGGCGCCACCACGTTGACGGTGATCCCTTCGCCGCCGACCTCGGTTGCCAGATCTTAGGTCCAGCCAAGTAGGGCCGCCTTGGCGGCGGCGTACGAGCCTCTGCCACCTTGTAGCCCGGCGATGGACCTGATCGTCACCACCCGCGCGTCCGGGCGGCGCAGCCGTGGACGCAGCGCCTCGGTGAGCAGCACCGCGGTGAGGACGTTGGCCCGGTAGTCGGCCTCCCAGGCACTGGCCAGGCCCTCCGGCCCGTCGCCACCGGCTCTTCTTGACGCCACCCCTCCTGCGTTGTTGCCCAGCACGTCCACGCTTCCCTGCACCTGGGTAGCGGGGCCCCCAACACCTCGTCGGGTACAGGGCGCGGTTCGAACACGGTCAAGACTGGCAGCCCCAACGGGATCCGAACCCGTGCCTCCACCTTGAGAGGGTGCCCGTCGGCATGCCGCCGACCAGGGACTTTCTGCATTCTACCTGTTCAGAGGCCATTTTGAGGTTACCGGTGGTGGCCGTCAAGCACCCCTGCGTGCCCGTCCATCGGGCACGCAGCGGGCACAACGGGCCGTGGCCGACACGAGTTGCCGTCCGCTGGCGGATGGGTGCACCGACGGCTCTTTCGTAATACACTAGGTTGAGTGTCAGACGAGCCCCCCGTGTGGATCGAGCAGGCCGCTCGCAAGCATGGGGTCACCGACGAGGACATGCGACATGCCATCACCCACCGCCTGCACGTCTCCGAGCTGCCCACCGATGACGAGACCGAACGAGTGCTCATCATCGGACCGAACCGGGCCGGCAACCCCTTGGAGATGGTGGCCCTCTTGGTCGAGGACGGGGCGGTGGTCATCCACGCCATGGCACTACGAGCCCGCTACCGGTCCCTGCTCGAGAGGAGACCATGATTATGACCACCAAGCCCTACGGTTCCAGCAACGGAGTGCCGGTCACCGATGAGGTGATCGAACGGGTCGCGACCGAGGCCGAGGTCGGCTACGAGCTCGACCAGCTCACGCCTCGGCCAACCGGTCGCCCTTTGATCGGCTCGGCACCAGCGAAGGGCTTGCCGGTGCGTTTCCCGCCCGAGCTGCGCGACCAAATCCGTCAGCGCGCAGAGGTCGATCACGTGAGCGAATCCGATGTCGTGCGTCGCGCTGTGGCCGACTACCTGGCGCGCCCCGCCTGATCCCCCTTGTGCACAAGGGGGATCTCTTCCGGCCCGACTCTGCGTTCGCTCAGCGGGCGCCGCCCAACTTGCCGCAGCAGGTCGGGTTTGCGGGGGAGTCGCGGCTGGCCCTGGGGGTGGCTTGAGCCACCCGCCTGACCGCGGACACCGCCGTTGAGGCGCAGGTTGGCGCTGTCGGGCTCCTATCGCTGTCCCCTCACTCGAAGTGGTTGTTCAGCCTCCTGCACCTGATCTTGGCAGATATTCCCTCATCGACTGTCGGCGGTCGTGGTCTCTGCGGTCCCGCTGGGTGGTCGGTCGGTGGTGACGAGGCGTCTGACTGCGCCGGCGCCAGCAGCGGCGGTTGCTGCAGTACCAGCTCCGATGAGGAACGCCGAGGCCGGACCGTAGGAGGCCACCAGGAGGCCTCCTACGGCGGCTCCTGCGGCGACGCCGGCGTTGAAGGTCGTGTTGGCCCACGTCGTGACGAGGGTGCGGTTGCTGGTGTCGGCCACGGTGTCAACGACGACATAGACGACGACCAGCAGCGGCGACAGGGCCGCGCCATTAACGGCCAGGACAGCAGCGAGCGCCGGCAGGTTGGGGGCGACGCTGCCGGCTGCGAGGGTGGCCGCTACCAGGCCGCCGAGACCGGCGAGTTGCCAGCCCGCCCCGACGCGATGAGCGACATGCCCCCAGATCAGCCCCCCGACGACGCTGCCCAGCGCCCCGGCCGCCAGCACGTAACCGGCGGCCGCCGGCTCCGCGTGGTCCACGGCGCGGGCGGCGACCGCTACGTCGATGACACCGGCGCCGGCGGCGACACCCAGGAGCACGACAAGCACGGCGCGAACGCTGCCGGAGCGAAGCGGTCCGAGGATGCCGTCCGACCGGCGGTCCGCGTCGTGGGGGGTGCCGGGGCGGAGGTCCGGCGGCCGGAGGTTGCGGTGCCAGGAGCAGCACGCTGATACCGGCCGCGAAGAGCGCTGCGGTCACCCACATGGCAAGTCGGGGCCCGTCGAGTGCTACCAGCCCTCCGGTGAGAAGCGGCCCGGCGAGGAACAAGCCGTCCTCCAAGGCGACGTCCAGCGCGAAGGCACGCTGACGGTCCGCCGGCGCCGTGATCGACGCCCACCGGGCCCGCATCATCGCCCCCACGGGCGGGACGGACAGGCCGGCCGTAGCGGACAGGGCGACCAGCGGTATCGCCCCGTGGGCATCACGGCTGGCCAGCAGTCCCAGCCCGAGCAGCGAGCCGACGTATGCGGCGCTCAACAAGCCCACCCGCCCGCGCCGGTGCCGGTCACCCACGAAGCGGGCCTTGACCGGCGCCGGCAGCGTGCAGAGCGAGAAGACGGCGGTCGCCGCACCGGCGACAATGAAAGATCTGCTGGCCTGCTCGACGACCTGCGACTTTGCTGGCAGCCCCAACGGGATTCGAACCCGTGCCTCCACCTTGAGAGGGTGGTGTCCTAGGCCACTAGACGATGGGGCCGAGCGCGTCGGCGGCAGCAGCCCGCCGCAAGCACGACTGGTGATGATACCCGTCAGCGAACGACCCGCCTCCCGGGATGGCATCACGGCCGCTGCCGTCCCCGCTGCCAACCGCTACGAAGTACGGCAACCTAGCGCCGCGGCAGAGCCGCCAGCAGGGCGAAGTAGCTTGTGAAGCTGACCAGGAACCCCATTGCCATGACGAAGGATGCGACAGCAGACTGACCACCGGCGAGAAAGACCATCCCGGCCGCCGCCGCCGCTCCCAGGGCCCCCACACCGACTGCGGCCAGGGCTGCAGCGCTCTTGTTGCCGCTCTGCGCCGCCATTCCCATCAGCACGACCCCGCCGAAGGCTACGGCAATGCCGACCAGGATGTGGCTCAGCACGGCCGGGTTGGTCATCGCCTCCTTCATGGCAGGCGTGGCCCCGCCGTGGTTCGTGCCGCCTCTGGGGAGCGTCACGGCCAAGTTGACGTAGGTGCCGAAGACGAACTCGACCGCTATGCCGACGAGCAGCAGGACCGTTACGGTGCGAAGCTTGGTCGAGGAGTTGGCACCCCTACGGCCGCTCGGGTTGCGGGGCTCGGCCGTGCGCCTGGTGTCGGTCGACATGGCGCGAGCGTACCGTCGCCGAGGTGGAAAGCCTCCGGCGCGGCTGCTCCTGGCGTCTGGGCCTCAGCCGGGCAGGTGAAGCGGCGGCAGGTGGGGCGAGAGTCGATGTCGCCAGTCGCCGGGACTGCCGTCGACCTCCGCCGGACTGCTGAGCAATGCCTGGTCGGTGGGCGAGGCCTCCACCCTCCGTCTGGTGACATAGTCGTGAGCGGCACCGGCGAAGAGGGCTCGCCGCAGCTCCACCAGGTCTTCGTCCGGCTGGGAGAGAAAGCCGAACAGAGACAGTGCGTGCCTGATGTCGTGGATCACCGGCGCCCTGCCGAACATCGCCGCCCGACGGAGCGCTATCGCCACGGCACCTTGGACCACGTCGTCTGCATGCTCGCCGGGCACCAGCACCAGGTCGGGCACGATCCGTTCGGCGAGCGCCAGAGCGTAGCCCTGGTCCGGGCCGGGCACACCCATCAGCGTCCCGGTCGGCTGTGAGTACCGGCGAAGGTCTCCGGGACGGTCCGGCGACCATGCCTCGGGTGCGGGCAGACGCCTCACCGGCCGCACGCGATCTGCGGCGGACACAGGAACGTAGTCGGGCTGGGTCACGATGTCCTCCTGCGCCCGTGGACGCTCGGCTCGAGAACGGTTCGGGACGGCCGCGTCACGGCGCGGTCGACTTCGTGCTGCGGCATCCGCCTATCCGAACCGAGCAGCAAGCTGTAGACGATCGAGTCGGACAGTGCCTGCCACGAAGCCTCGATGACGTTGTCCGACACGCCGATGGTGGACCACACTCGATCGCCGTCGGTGGAGTCGAGCAGTACCCGGGTGACGGCTGCAGTCCCCTTCGAGCTGTCCAGCACCCGAACCCGGTAGTCGGTGAGGCGTACTCTGTCCAGCTGGGGAAACGCGTCTCGAAGGGCATCCCGAAGTGCAGCGTCGAGCGCGTGAACCGGTCCTCCGCCTTCCGCCACCGTCAGCACCCGCCTGCCACCGACGTTCACCTTGACGGTCGCTTCGGTTATCACCTCGTCCCAGTCGATGCCGGCCCGACGGTGCTCGGTGGTCACCCGGAACGACTCGACGTGGAAGTAGTCCTGCACCCAACCGGTGGCCCGTCGCAGCAGCAGAGCCAGCGAACCGTCTGCCGCCTCGAAGTGGTACCCCTGGTGCTCCAGGTGCTTCAGGTGCTCCAGAACCTCGGTCAACGCCTCGCCTTCCAGATCGAGACCCAGCTCCGAAGCCTTCATCGCCAGAGTCGAACGGCCCGACAGCTCGCTGACCACGAAGCGGGCTCCGTTGCCGACCGTCTCGGGCGAGACGTGCTCGTAGGCGTCGCTGCGCCGTGCGATCGCCGAGACGTGCAGCCCGGCTTTGTGTGCGAACGCCGACGAGCCGACGAAGGGCTGCTGCGCATGAGGCGCGACGTTGACCAGCTCCCCTACGTGGCGGGCCACGGAAGTCAACCTCTGCAGGCGTTCCGGCGGGATCGTCCGTATTCCCAGCTTGAGCGACAGGTCGGGGATCAGAGCCGACAGATCGGCGTTGCCGGTCCTCTCGCCGTAGCCGTTCAGGCAGCCTTGGACCTGCGTCGCACCCCTCAGCACGGCCGTCAGCGAGTTCGCCACCGCACACCCGCCGTCGTTGTGAAAGTGAACGCCGAGCGGGACGCCGACCGCCCGACGGACCTCCGACACGATCCGGTCCACCTGGTGGGGCAAGCTGCCCCCGTTGGTGTCGCACAGCACCAGACGCGACGCGCCGGCCTGCGCCGCAGCGTCGAGCACGGACATCGCGAACTCCGGATCGGATCGGTAGCCGTCGAAGAAGTGCTCCGCATCCAGCAGCACTTCCAATCCCTGGGAGCAGAGGAACGCCACCGATTCGGCCGTCATCGCCCTGGCCTCGTCCAGCGTCGTGCGCAGAGCCTCCGTGACGTGGTAGTCCCACGCCTTGGCCACGATGCAGACCGTCGGGGTGGATGCGTCGGCGAGGTGGATCAGCGTCGGGTCCGAGTCCGCTTTTCCACCGGGGCGCCTGGTCGAGCCGAAAGCCACCAGCTTCGAGTGTCCCAGGCGGAGCTCGGTGGGCGCCCTGGCGAAGAACTCGTCGTCCTTGGGGTTCGCCCCCGGCCACCCGCCCTCGATCCAGGTGACACCCAGATGGTCCAGCTGCTCGGCCACCTTCAGCTTGTCGTCCACCGACAGCGACAGTCCCTCCTGTTGGGAACCGTCCCGCAGCGTCGTGTCGTATATCTCGACCTGCTCGGGTATCTCGACCTGCTCGGGTATCTCGACCTGCTCCGACATCCGGACCGACTGCCTCACCTCGGCCTGCAGCGGGGCTCCGACGTCGACGCCCGTCTCGCCACCTCGGGGATCGGTGCCCAGCTCCGTGCGGGTGCCCGGTGAAGCCGCCTCACCGGACATGGTGCAGCCAGTCCTTGTACCGCTCCGTCTGTCCCCTCACTGCCGCGAAGTAGCTCTGTTGGATCTGTGTCGTGATCTGGCCCGGGTCTCCAGTTCCGACCTGCCGGTCGTCCACCGACCGAATTGGCACGACCTCTGCCGCAGTGCCAGTGAGGAATGCCTCGTCTGCCAGGTACAAGTCGCTGCGGAGAATGTTCGACTGCTCCACTCTGTACCCGAGATCCTCCGCGATCGTGCTGACGGACGCCTGGGTGATCCCTTCGAGCGCCCCTGCGGACACAGGAGGGGTCAGGATCCGCCCGTCTTTGACCATGAACAGGTTCTCGCCGGTGCACTCGCTCACATACCCCTGGGGAGAGAGCAGGATCGCCTCGTCGTAGCCCGCCTTCAGGGCCTCGATCTTGGCCATCGACGAGTTGATGTACATGCCGGTGCCCTTCGCCGCGGGCGGAAGGGTGTTGGGGTCGTGTCGGCGCCAAGAGCTGATCTTCATCCGAACGCCCCTGGCGACTCCCTCGTCCCCCAGATAGCTGCCCCACGGCCAAGTCGCTATGGACACGTTGACCGGGCACGGCAGCGGGTTGAGACCCATCTCGCCGTAGCCCAGGTAGACGATCGGGCGTATGTAGCACGCGTCCAAGCCGCTGGCTCTCACCACGTCCAGCGTCGCCTCCACGAGCTGGCCGTGGGTGAACGGGACGTCGATCATGAAGATCTTGGCCGACCGAAGCAGCCTGGTTATGTGCTCGGACAACCGGAACACCGCTGGTCCGCCAGCCGTCGGGTAGGCGCGTATCCCTTCGAACACGCCGCAGCCGTAGTGCAGAGTGTGGGTCAGCACGTGGATCCGGGCGTCGTCCCAGTCCACCATGCGGCCGTCCATCCAGATCTTCGGAGTCGGTGTAATAGCCATGTCAGCACAACCTTCCTGCGACCGCGTCGCCCAGCTCGGCGGTCGTCCTGCCGCCCCACGCCGGGTCCGCCGCCACCTGCTCCACTGCGGACGTCATTCTCGCAGCAACCTCGGCTTCGCCCAAGTGCTCCATCATCATCGCCGCAGAGCGGATTGCGGCGAGAGGATTGGCACGTCCGGTTCCCACTATGTCATGCGCGGCACCGTGCACCGGCTCGAACAGCGACGGGCCGGTGCCGGCAGGGTTGAGGTTGGCCGACGCCGCGAGGCCGATGCCCCCCGACAGAGCACCGGCCAGATCGGTCAGGATGTCCCCGAATAGGTTGTCGGTGACCAGCACCTGGAAGCGGTCCGGTCGCTCGACCAGGTGTATGCAGGCCGCGTCGACGTGGCAGTAGTCCCGTTCGATGTCGGGGTGCTCGCTCCCTACTTCTTCGAAGGCACGGGACCACAGGCTTCCCGCATAGGTCAGCACGTTGGTCTTGTGCACCAGCGAAACTCTCGACAGGCCCTTGTCGGCGGACAGGCCGAACGCATAGCGGATGCAACGCTCCACTCCGAACCGGGTGTTGACCGAGCCCTGTGTAGCCACCTCGTGGGCGGTTCCCCTCCGAAGTGCGCCTCCCTCACCGGCGTAGGGACCCTCGGTGTTCTCCCGGACCACCCACAGGTCCATTCCGGCCGCCCCCAGGGTCGCTGCACCCCTGGGGGTCTTGAAGGGCCGCAAGTTGATGTAGAGGTCCAGCTCGAACCGCAGCCTCAGCAGCAGTCCTCGCTCCAGCAGTCCGGCCGGCACTTCGGTCGAGCCGACCGGCGGTCCGATCGCTCCCAAGAGGATGGCGTCGAGCGTCCGCAGCTGGTCGAGGATGCGATCGGGCAGGACGTCACCGGTGCGCAGGTACGCGGAGGCGCCCAGGTCGAACGGCACCGCCTCCACCTCGACTCCGGCGGCAGCCAGCACTTTCAACGCCTCCTGGACCACCTCGGGGCCTATGCCGTCTCCCCCGATGACCCCGATCGTGTAGCCGCCCACAGCACTCCTTCCCTGTGTGCAAGAGGTTACTCTGGCAGGTCATGAGCGAGAGCAGGTCATGAGCGAGAGCAGGTCATGAGCGAGAGCAGGTCATGAGCGAGGCCGGCACGAGCCTCTCCTCGGAGACCTACCAGCGGCTGCAGGAAGAGCTGGAGGACTTGACGACGAGGGGCCGGGTGGAGATCGCCCGGGCGATAGAGGCTGCGCGGGCGCTGGGAGACCTGTCCGAGAACGGCGACTACCACGCGGCCAAGGACGCTCAGGGCAAGATGGAGGCGCGGATTCGCCAGCTGCAGGCGACGCTGTCGACGGCGACCGTGATCGAGGCCCCGGCGCAGGGTTCGGCGGAAGTGGTGCCCGGCTCGGTGGTGTCGATCCGGTACGAGGGCGACGACGAGGTCGAGCGGTACCTGGTCGGCTCCATCGAGGAGCGCCGGGAGGGTGTCTCGGTCGTGTCTCCGGGTTCCCCTCTGGGAAAGGCGCTGCTCGGCAGGCGGGCCGGGGACGTGGTGGAGTACGAGGCGCCGGGGGGGGTGCTGAGGGTGGAAGTGGTGGCTCTGGGTGCCTGAGCGGTCCTCCGGGGCCGGCGGACGCAGTGCTGCCCGGAACCCTGGTGGAAGTCGGTCTCGCGGGAGGCACCGGACTGGTGCGGCAGGTGGAGGGACCGGCCGGCGCACCGGTAGTGCTCCTGCTGCACGGCTGGGCGACCACGTCGGATGTGACGTGGGGACACTGCTACGAGGCGCTGGCGGAGCACTACGGCGTGTTGGCGATGGACCTGCGAGGGCACGGGAAGGGACCTCCGGCGAGGAGGCTCACGTTGGAGCAGTGCGCGGACGACGCCCGATCGGTGCTCGACCAGCTAGCAGGGGAGCGTACCGACATCGCAGCGGGCTATTCGATGGGAGGAGCGATCGCCCAGTTGATGGCGAAGCGCCATCCGGGCTCGGTGGCGGCCCTCGTCCTGTGCGTCACCGCGGCTCGGTTCTTCCCCGACACTGCCGCCGTGACCGCCAGACGGTATGCCATCAGGGCGGCCGAGTCACTGCTGAAGGGCGTGCCGCAACGCTGGAGATCGCGGCTGTTCGAACGGCAGGTGCGCCGAGTCGCGCAGCGGCGGCAACGAGTGCTGGACGACTGGTCCTACGGCCAGATCTGCTCCGGCGACCTGGCCGCGGTGGCGGGTGCAGCCGCCGCCCTGAGGTCGTTCGACTCCAGACCGTGGCTGCAGGGAATGGAGCTGCCGGCAGCGATCGTCACGGCCACCGAGGACAGGGTCCTCCCGCCCGACGCCCAGCAGACTCTTGGCCGCCTGCTGCCCCGCGCCGCGATGACTCGAGTCCAAGGGGGGCACGACGTGTGCGTGTCCGCCCCCGAAGCGTTCTGCAAGGCGCTGCTGGAAGCGTGCAGGTCGGTTGGCGCCTGCGGGCGGGCGCCCGCAGGTTAACCTTTTCCACAGGAGACAGAGAGGTGCCGATGCATATCCGACACGACGACACCCGACCGGTGCACGTCCCGAAGACCGCCCGAGTCGGTCCCAGGCGGCACGAGTGACTGCCGCGGCGGTCGGGGCCGGGGACAGGGAAGCTGCCCGGACACTGGCGGAGAAGGTCTGGGATCGCCACGTGGTGGCGTCCACCGACGACGAGGACCTGCTGTACGTCGACTTGCACCTGGTGCACGAAGTCACCTCCCCCCAGGCGTTCGAGGGACTGATGGAGTCGGGGCGGCCCGTGCGGCGCCCGGACTTGACGTTCGCGACGGCGGACCACAACGTGCCGACCGACGGCGCGGAGCGCACGGTGAGCGACCCCGTGTCCGCCCGCCAGCTACAGGTGCTGGAGGAGAACTGCTCCAAGTGGGGCATCACGTGCTTCCCGATGGGACACGCCCGCCAGGGCATAGTTCACGTGATCGGTCCGGAGCAGGGCCTGACGCAGCCCGGCATGACGATCGTCTGCGGCGACAGCCACACCTCGACCCACGGGGCGTTCGGGGCGCTGGCTTTCGGGATCGGCACGTCCGAGGTGGAGCACGTCCTGGCGACGCAGACTCTGCCCCAGAAGCGCCCGAGGACGATGGCGATCGAAGTGTCCGGCGAGCTTCCTGCGGGCAGTTCGGCGAAGGACCTGGCGCTGGCGCTTATCGGTGCGGTCGGCACCGGAGGCGGGATCGGCCACGTGGTCGAGTTCAGGGGCGAGGCAGTGCGGCGGCTTTCGATGGAAGGTCGCATGACACTGTGCAACATGAGCATCGAGGCCGGAGCTAAAGCGGGGATGGTGGCGCCCGACCAGACGACGTTCGCTTACCTGAAGGGGCGTGCCTACTCCCCCGCCGGTGACGACTGGGAGAAGGCCCTGGCCGCATGGTCGTCGCTGCCGACCGACGAAGGAGCCGGTTTCGACAAGGTGGTGACGCTTGACGCGGGCCACGTCACCCAGCAGGTCACCTGGGGCACCAATCCGAGCCAAGTGGTGCCGGTCGACGGCAGCGTGCCCGACCCGGCGGAGATCGACGACCCGGCCCAGCGGGAAGCGGCAGTGCGGGCGCTGTCGTACATGGGCCTCGTTCCCGGCACGGCGCTGCACGACGTGGCTGTCGACGTGGTGTTCATCGGGTCGTGCACCAACTCCCGCATCGAGGACCTGCGCGCCGCCGCCGAGATCGCACGAGGACGCCACGTGGCGGAAGGCGTCAGGGCGCTTGTCGTGCCCGGGTCCGCTCCGGTCATGGCAGCGGCCGAGGCGGAGGGTCTGGACCGGATCTTTGCTGAAGCAGGGTTCGAGTGGCGCAGGCCCGGCTGCTCGATGTGCCTGGCGATGAACCCGGACCGGTTGCTGCCCGGCCAGCGCTGCGCTTCGACGTCCAACCGCAACTTCGAGGGCCGCCAGGGGCGGGGCGGCAGGACACACCTGGTGTCGCCCACCGTGGCGGCCGCCACGGCCGTCCTGGGCCGCTTCTCGTCGCCCGGCGACCTGGGCCGGCAGGGAGGAGCGTGATGGAACCGGTGAAGATCGTGTCCGGCCGCGGGATGCCGCTGGACCGCAGCGACGTCGACACGGACCAGATCATCCCTGCCGAGTGGTTGAAGCGGGTGGAGCGCAGCGGTTTCGGCGCCGGCCTGTTCGCCTCCTGGCGGGACGAGCCGGGATTCGTGCTCAACCGGCCGGCCCATGCCGGGGCGACCATCCTGGTGGCCGGACGCAACTTCGGCGTGGGATCGTCTCGGGAGCACGCCGTGTGGGCTCTGGTCGACTTCGGCTTCAGAGCGGTCATCTCGCCGCGCTTCGGCGACATCTTCCGGAACAACGCCATCCGGTCGGGCCTCGTTCCGGCGCAGGTTTCGTCCGACCTGGGAAAGAAGGTTATGGAGGCCACCATGCGGAACCCGGAATCGGAGATATGGGTGGACGTGCAGAAGCTCACCGTGGAGGTGCCCGGGGAGGGCATAGGTGGTCCGTTCCTGCTCGACCCCGCCGCACGGCACCGCTTGCTGGAGGGGCTGGACGACATAGGAGTGACCCTGCGCCACGCGGACCAGATAGACCGTTACGAGTCGGGCCGTGCGCAGTGGCTGCCGTCGGCCTCGGCCCGGGCCTGACGCCGGGCAGGTTCGATGAGAACGGCAGCACGCCTGGTCACGTCGGTCGAGCGGATGGCGCTGCTGACGGCGGTGGTCTACCTCTGGCGCAAGTTCCGGCCGTCCGGGCCCAACATCCTGGCCACTGACGGCTGGCCGCCGGTCGCCCCAAAACCGGTGCCCGACCATCCGATCACCGTGCTGGGTCAGCTGCCCAGTTCGACTCGCTCGGGGTGGGAGTAGATGTTGAACCCGCCGTTGCGAACGAAGCCGACCAGCGTCACGCCGAACCGTTCCGCGGTCTCGACGGCCAGGCTGGTGGGCGCCGACACGGCGCACAGCACGGCTACCCGCGCCATGGCCGCCTTCTGCACGATCTCGTAACCGACACGGCCGGACACCATCACTGCATAGTCCACCAGGGGTCCGATGCCGGCCCGGGCGGCGTGACCGATCAGCTTGTCGACCGCATTGTGGCGGCCTACGTCCTCCCGGGCCGCCACCAGGCGACCACCGCTGTCGAACAGCCCTGCGCCGTGGATGCCGCCGGTCGTGTCGAAAAGCGGCTGCGCCACTCGAAGCGAGCCTGCCATGCCGACCACGACCGAGCTCGCCAGCCGGGGACCGCCCCGCAGCGGCTCGCATCGCCATCCCAACTGGTCCAGCGACGCCTTGCCGCACAGCCCGCAGCTCGACGTGGCATAGGTGCGTGCTCCTACGCCGGCCCGGACGGCGACGGACAATCGGACGAGCACCACGTTGTGCAGTTGCTGCTGGTCTGCCGTGGGGCAGTAACGGACCGACAGCACCGACTCGGGACCAGGAGCAATTCCTTCGGTTATCAGGAAGCCGGTCGCCAGCTCGAAGTCGTCGCCGGGCGTCCTCATGGTGACTGCCACCGGCTCTGCTGCCTGGCCGGCTGCCCCCGCCCGTATCTCGAGTGGCTCCTCCCCGACAAGATGGTCGGTTCCCAGGCACGGCTCGCTACCGGAGCGCACCCGCCCGATCGTCACCTCGGTGACCGGCCCCGCCCGTTGTGGAAGCTCGTTCGTCACCCGGACCGCAGTCACGGCGAGGCGGTCACCGCCCGGGCGTCGAGAATGCCCTCCTGCTGCGACAGCCGGTCGCAGACGGCCGCACCGACGGGCTGATCCGTGGACAGCACCATCAGCGCCGTCCCCCCCTCCGCGGAGGGGCCGACGCCCATGGACGAGATGCTGATGCCCTGCTCCCCCAGCACGGTGCCCACGATGCCGATCATGCCCGGCCGGTCGTCGTTGCGAACCACCAGCATGTTGCGAGCAGGGGGCACTTCCACCCGATGGTCGTCCACCATCACGACCCGCGGCTCGCCCCGGGAGCCCGCCAGCGTGCCGGACACGGAATGGCTCCCGCTCCGGAGGGTGAGCAGGTTCACGTAGTCCTTCGCCGACGCCGTCAGCGACTCCCGTACCTCGAGGCCCCGGTCGGCCGCCACCCGAGGTGCGTTCACGTAGGACACCGGCTCCTCTGTGCCCACCGCCAGCAGGCCCCGCAGCACCGCCAACGTCAACACCTTCGTGTCCGACGACGCCAGGCTGCCGCTGCACTCGACCTCCAGGCCGGACGGCAGGGCGCCTTCCAGGGAGACCAGCAGCCGACCCAGCTGCTCCGCCAGGTCGAGGAACGGCCGGACGGCTTCGGGCACCTCCTTGAACGACAGGTTGACTGCGAAGGGGACCAGCTGGCCGTCCAGCGCCGACACCACCTGCTCGGCGATCGTCACGCCGGCCTTGTCCTGCGCTTCGGCGGTGGAAGCGCCGAGATGAGGCGTGACGACGATCGAGTCCAGCTCGAACAGCGGGGACGACGTGGTCGGTTCGCTGGCGAACACGTCCAGCCCCGCGCCGCCCAGCCTGCCTTCGGCCACCGCCTTCGCCAGCGCGTCCTCGTCCACTATGCCGCCCCTGGCGGTGTTCACTATGCGCAGGCCCGGCTTCGCTCGGGCCAGCATGTCCGCGCCGAGAAGGCCCATCGTCTCGGCGCTCTTCGGCAGGTGGATGGTCACGAAGTCGGCTTGGCCCAGCAGATCCGGCAGGTCGGTCATCTCCACTCCCAGCTGGCGGGCACGGTCTGCCGACACGTATGGGTCGTACGCCACGATCCGCATTCCGAACGACATCGCCCTTATCGCCACCAGCGTCCCCACCCGGCCCAGACCGATCACGCCCAGCGTCTTGCCGTACAGCTCGATCCCGTTCCACCTGCTGCGCTCCCACCGCCCCTGGACCAGCGCCGCATGGGCCTGGGGCACGTTGCGTGCCTGGGCCAGCAGTAGCGCCATCGCGTGCTCCGCCGCCGACAGCACGTTCGACTCGGGGGCGTTCACCACCAGCACCCCACGGCGGGTCGCCTCTCCCAGGTCGATGTTGTCCACCCCGATCCCGGCGCGCCCCACGACGACCAGGTCCGAACCCGCCCCCAGCACTTCGGCCGTCACCTTGGTCGCGGAGCGCACGATGAGCGCATTCGCGCCCTTGACCGCTTCGACCAGCTCCTGAGGGGTGAGGCCGAAGCTCTGCACGACCTCGTGGCCTGCCTGCTCCATCAGCTCGATGCCGGTAGGTGCCAACTCTTCGGTGACGAGGATCCGTGCCATCGGTTCATTCCCTTTCGTGGGTCCAGATCGGTTCAGTTGAATCCCCCAGAACGTCCCGGCCTGTGTTGGGCCGAGACGGGTACAGCTTCCCTGCTCATACTTCCCTGCTCAGGTGCGCATCCGCCAGTAGGGCCGGCGGGACGAGGGCAGGCCGGAGCGGGAGGGGTTGCTCCTGTCCCGCTCCGACAGCACCGGCTCCGCGACCCCCCAATCGGCCCCGATCGCGGGATCGTCCCATGCCACCCCCAGCTCGTCGTCGGGGTTGTAGTAACCGTCCACCCAGTAGGTGAGCATCATGTCCGACAACGCAGCGAAGCCGTGCGCTACTCCCGGCGGGATGAAGACACCACGCTGGGAGTCGCCGCCCAACTGCAGCACCAAGGTGGCGCCGTCGGTCGGCGACCCTTCTCTCAGGTCGTGCAGCACCACCCGGGCCGTGCCCTCCGGCACGTACCAGTAGTCCGACTGGTGAAGGTGGTAGTGCAGGCCGACCAGCGACCCCGCCGTCTTGTCCGACCGGCTGGACTGCACCATCTCCCTGCCGAGGGGGAACCAGGACCTCCGGTAGGTCTCGATGAACCTTCCCCTCTGATCCGGATACTGGTCCAGCTCCACCACGACCACGTCTGCAATGTCGGCTGCAGGTTCGATCCGGGGCACGACTCGACACCCTATCGGCCGCCACGAACGCCGGTAACCGAACCGGGTGAGCGCCCTTCAGAGACCGAACGTGCCGTAACCGCCTCTGTAGAACACGAGGGGGTGCCCGTCACCGCTCCCGAGCGCTCCCACTTTGGCGACAGCCAGAGCGTGGTCGCCGGCAGGATGCACTTCCACCAGCTCACATTCGATCCAGCCGACCGTGCCCTCCAGCAGGGGCATCCCGAGGGGGCTCCGATGCCAGCCGACGCCTTCGAACTTGTGCTCGGTCTTCTCCGCGAAGACCCGGGCCAAGCTCTCCTGGCGGTCCGACAGCAGGTTGATGCAGAGCCGGCCGGCTCGCTGGATGCGCTGCCAAGTCCGCGACGAGGTCCCCGCCGCGAACGCGACCAGCTCCGGGTCGAGAGACAGCGAAAGGAACGCCTGGCAGGTGAAACCGCTCGGGCCATCTGCGTCCAGCGTCGTGACCACCGTCACGCCCGTCGCGAACCGGCCCAGCACCTCCCTGTAGTGGGCATGGCCCAACTCGTCGGCGGACACGCCTGCTCCTGCACCCATCGCCCCATGCTGGCACGAGACGTGGGCCGACGCCCGGCCGGCGTGGAGACACGGGCACCGGCAGGAATCGTCCCACGACCAACCCGCAGGTCGACCGGCCCGGCGCGGCTCCGGATGGCGGAGCGCCGGATGGTGGATGGCGGAGCACCGGATGGCGGAGCGCCGGATGGCGGAGCGCCGGATGGTGGATGGCGGAGCGCTCAACGGAGCCCCGACGACACCAGGCCCTTCTGCTGGAGGAGGACCTTGAGATCGTGAGGGTTGGAGGCCGCCACCAACGCTCCTCGGAGGTCGATCCGGCCCGCCTCGAACAGTCCCGCAAGTGCCTGGTCGAACGTCTGCATCCCGTAGTACTGGCCATCGCTGATCAGCTCCGTGATGTCTATCGGGCTGGCCGGGTCCACGATCGCCTGCTGGATGCGGCCGTTGGTGACCATGACCTCCAGCGCGGCAACCCTCGACAGCCCGTCGACCGAAGGGACCAGCCTCTGACAGATCGTCCCCTTCAGCGAGCCCGCCAGGGCGACCCGTACCTGGTTCTGCTGGTAGGGGGGGAAGAAGTCGACGATCCGACTTATCGTCTCCTTGGCGTCGACCGTGTGCAGAGTGGATAGCACCAGGTGTCCGGTCTCCGCGGCGGACAGCGCAGCCGCGACGGTCTCGGGGTCGCGCATCTCGCCGACCAGGATCACGTCGGGGTCTTGGCGCATCGCCGCTCTCATCGCGCTCTTGAAGTCGTCCGTGTCGAAGCCGATCTCCCGCTGGTTGATGCAGGCCAGATCGTCCCGGTGCAGGACCTCGACCGGGTCCTCGATGGTGACGATGTGGCACTCCCGGTGCCGGTTTATGAAGTCGATCATGGCGGCCAGCGTCGTGGTCTTGCCGGAGCCGGTCGGACCGGTGACGAGGACCATGCCCCGCTGCTCGCTGGCCAGTCGGGCCACTACCTCGGGAAGTCCCAGCTCGTCGAAGCTGGGCGCGTGCGTGAGGACGCGGCGCAGGACCATCCCGACCGATCCCCGCTGGCGGAACACGTTGACCCTGAACCTGCCCAGACCGGGCACGGAATAGGCGCAGTCCGCCTCGTTGGTCCGTCCGAACGACTCGGCCAGCTCCGGTCGCATGACCGAGAGGGCCATCTCCTCCGCGTCCGACGGGCTCACGGTAGGTTGGTCGGACAGTTTCAGCAGTTCGCCGTTCACCCTCATACGAGGAGGGCTGCCCACTTTCACGTGGAGGTCGCTCCCGTTGCGATCCGCCAGCAGCTTCAGCCAACCGTCCAGTTGCACATGGGCCATGGTCCCGTATCGGCTCCGGCGAAGAGCTGCCTGAGCGTTCCGCCGGTCTGCTCCGGCTCCGGCTGGGGCGCCTCAGAGAAGGGCGGGGCCGTCCTCCACGCCCTCCGGAGCGGGCGGTACCGGAGGACGGGTGGAGAAGCTGCACTGCCATTCCGTCCTGTTCTGGCCGTCGATGCTGAGCTTCCAGGTGAAACGGCCGTCCGGCTGCAGGGGAAGGGGGGGCAGGTTCACCACGAAAGGCACGCTGATGGGGATTCCCTCCGGGACGCCAGGCGGGCGTCCGATCTCGAAGTCACCACGGGTCTCGACCGGCTGGGGACCGTCCGGGGTCTCGAGCACGATCTCCTGACCGTCCTGGTCCACCAGGAACAGCTCCCAGTGATGCGGGTAGTCCAGCTCTGTCCACTCGAGGTCGAGGACGAAGGCGATCGCGGAAGGCGCCGGGTCCGGTCCGGTCATGCTCCACGCTGCCCCCAGGATGTAGAGCTTGCCTTCGGCCAGCTGGGCCGCTTCGCACAACAGCATGGTGACCCTCACGGGCGGCCACGCTATCGGACTCGAGGCGCCCTACGATCACCAGGTGCCTCCGAGCCTGCTGCCACCACCGTCCGGCCACCCCGGCAAACCGCCGCCTCCCAGGGCGCTCGGGCTGCGCAACGACGTCTACCGCCGGCCCCTGGAAGTCGCCTTGGACCGGGTGGGCATCGCTCGGGGCTGGAAGGTCGCCGACATAGGTGCCGGCCAGGGAGACGTCAGTGTCGCCCTGGCCGAGATGGTGGGGCGTGAGGGACGGGTCTACGCGGTGGACTCCGACCCTGCCGCCCGAGACGAGGTGGCACGCGCCGCAGCTGCCCGCTCCCAAGTGGTAGCCATCACCCAAGTGGTCGAGGACCTCCGTCTGCCCGAACTGGTCGACCTGGTGTTCTGCCGTTTCCTGCTGCTCCACGTGACCAGCCCCGCCCTCGCCGTCGACCGGATGGCTCAAGCAACGCGGCCGGGACGGTTCCTGGTGGCGCAGGAACCCATCACCAGCGCCGGCCGCGTCGGCGGCCGGCCGCTCTCGATGCCCCACGCCAGGCATCCCGACGTGGGCAGCCTCCTGCCGGCCCTGGTGAGGGACGCCGGGTTGGAGTTGGTCGACTCGTGGGCGGAGGCGCCGGCCTGGGCCGGCCGGGGTCCCGTCGGAAGTTATCTGGCTTCTCTGACGGGCGTGCATCCCGGAGACGAGCCGGTGGTGCTCGCCCCGCTGGTCACCGTGGTCGGTCGCCGACCGGAGGCAGGTCAGGCGCCCCAGTAGGTGCGGTAGTTGGACGCCACCGACGGCGTGGGCGTAGGAGGGTAGAACTGGCGCCAGGTTGCCCGGGACGGATTGGAACGGCCCGCGGGTCCGCTTCCGCAGGCAGAAAGAAGAGTGTGCGTCACGGTCGTGAGTGCCGACGTGACGATCGGCACCGGCGGGTGCACCAGTCCGGGGTTCATCGCTCCGTTGTTGTGCGCCAGGCTGTTGACCCAGCGGTTGGTGCCGGACGCGAACACCCCCGCTCCGCTGGCCGGCTCGGAGTACCAGGTCATGTCGGAGAACCCGGGGGTGCCCTGCGCCACGACGGGCGAGTGGCACACCACGTCCAGGTTGCGAGGCCCCGCCACGGCCGGGTCGTAGCCGTCGAACTCGGGACCGACCACTCCGGGAAGTCTGTCCCCTCGGGCCATCCCGGTGCCCCTCAGCGTCCAGTGGGCCGGGTCCGCGACGACCAGGTCGCCGTGCACTCCGTAGGACTGGTACATGTTCCCGATCAGCAGGCTCTCCGGTCTCGGATCGGGGGGATCCGGCCAGTTGGCGGTCACGATCGAGTTGTCGTGGCCGTAGAGCGGGTCCTCGGTCGGCACCTTGTAGCAGATCTGCCGCCGATCCGGCCCGAGGGGCGAGGCCGCCAGCCGGATCCTCCGGAAGCAGGCGTTCGCACCGAGGAACACCAGGTTCGTACCACGGGAGCGGGCGGTGACGCAGCCGTAGAACATCTCCGGCGACCAGTACTCGTCGTGGCCGAGGCTGACCAGGCAGCGGTGGTTCCCGAGCAGCTCCGGCCGCTGGTGCAGGTCGACGTCGGTCCAGTACGTGACGTCGAGACCCAGCCGCTCGACCAGCATCACCAGGGGCAGCTCGTTGCCCACGAAGTCGGCGGCTCCGTAGGCCCACTGGCTCTCGTAGGGACGGTCGAAGGAGACCACCCGTGACCGGGTGGAGAAGCTGTGGCCCGGGCCGAAGTACTGTGAGTAGCCGCCCCAGGTGTTGTACGCCTGCCACGTAGTCACTGAATTCTGGACGACGAACGCCGACCGGCTGGCGTCGTCCCGCACCACCAGGGGCACGTACCGCTGCTGACCACCCGCCGCAGTCAGCTTCAACAGGTAGTCGCCCGGGGGCCAGTGCCTCCCTACCGTGAACGATGCCGACGGTGCCCAGTGGCATTCGACCATGTTGATACCGGCTGTCAGGACGGGAGCCGACTGGACCCTGCCCGGGAAGGAGGGCGAACGCCACAACAGGCGTCCGCCCCGGCCGCCGTACCATCCCATCCGGAACGCTTCCACGTAGAACGAGGCCGTGTCGCAGGATACGTACAGCGTCACCCGCTCCCCTCGGGATGCGCTCACCCGGTCCGCGTAGCCGTCGAGAGTGGACGGGACCGCATTCCCGTATATGCACCATGAAGCAGTGCCCGGCAGCGAGTTCTCGTGCTGCACCCAGGCGGCGGTGACTCCCCCCGCTCCAGAGGTCAGGAGCGCCGGACCACGGGCTCCCTTCCCGGCGCGGGACGAGCCGCCGCCCTCGTGCCCCGCCCCCCTCGGACCGCCCTGCAGGTTCCTCCATGCCTCCCAGGCCGAGATGCCGACCGCCGGCACAGCCAGGGACGCCCCGGCCCAGCGGAGGAAGTCCCGGCGGCTGTAGGCCCGTCCCCGCTCCCCGCTCCCCGCTCCTCGCTCCTCGCTCAGAGCGACGTCATCCTGTAGGCGGCGACCACGATCCACGCCAGCGCCGTCGCGGCGGCGGGCAGGCGCAGCCGCAAGCGGCTGGACAGCAGGACGAGGACTGCGAACACGAACGAGTCGGCCAAAGGACGAAGGTCCGCCAGTGCATGGTCCCAGATGATCGGATGGAGGCTGAGGGCCAGAACGACATTTCCGAGGAAGGCC
>JAJYPS010000108.1 GCA_021795215.1 Actinomycetes bacterium | reverse complement strand
CGATGCATTGATGCGGGCGACGATCGATCTGCCGGACGATGTGCACAAAGCGGCCCTGCTGATCGTCCGTGACCGGCACCAGGCCCTGAGCCGAACGGTAGCGAGCGTGTTGCGCTCGGCCCTGGCAGGCGGCAGACGGCAGCACACGATCGAGATCGATCCGGAAAGCGGGCTGTCGACATCGAGCGCTGGGCGACAGATCACCGTAGAGGATGCTGCCGCAGTCGACGACAATGGCTGAGTGCCCCCGGGTGGAAGCGGAAGAGCTTGCGGCCGTGGTTACCGAGTGCTCCAGCCGCCCAGGGGCTCCTTTGGCGGAGATGACGGTGGTCGACGAGGGTGTGCAGCTGCGTAGGGCGGGGCTGGAGGACGTGCCCGCCATCGTGCAGCTACTGGCGGCCGACCAGCTCGGTGCTGCCCGCGATGGGGCCACGGGCGAGGACGGGCTTGGACCGTACTTGCGAGCGTTCGGGGACATCGAGGCCGATCCGGCACAGCTGTTGGTGGTTGCTATCGGCGGGGCGGCCGAGGTGGTGGGGACGCTGCAACTGAGCTTCATCCCCGGTCTGGCACGTCGCGGGGCGCTGCGAGCCCAGGTCGAGGCGGTGCGGGTCCGCCACGATTACCGGAACAGGGGACTGGGTTCCCAGATGCTCAGCTGGGCGATCGGCGAGGCCCGCCGCCGCGGCTGTGCCCTGGTCCAGTTGACCGCAGACAAAGCTCGAGTCGACGCCCACCGCTTCTACCAGTCGTTGGGCTTCGTGGTCTCCCACGAGGGCATGAAGCTGCAACTCTAACCCCGGCGAGGGGCCTTACCAGCGTCGGCTTCTGAAAGCGGCGCAGCGCAGGCCTGCGGGCCGGAGGTGAAGCGCCGACCGGGGCGTAGCCCCGAGTCACGATGGTCGGTTTCGTTGCCCGATCTACGGCGTGGGAAGGAGACAGGGACCCTGTCCCGGAGGCAGTCCAGCCTGCTCAGGTCCGGCTGCCTGGCCGTCCTGGTCTCAGAGGTTCCCGAAGAGTTGCGCCGGAGTGTCGCCGAGCGGCAGCGGTGGTTGTGGAGGGTAGAGCATCCGGCCTTCCTCGTCCGTCGTGGCACCGCTGGTCAAGCGGTGGGGGCTGGGTGGCCTTCCGAGAGCCAGGTGCTCCACCGCCGCGCCGTGGAGCAGCATCGACGCATCGGCGACCAGCCGCCTGTGACAGCGCCACCAGAGCGATTCGGAGCAGACGACCGCCACCGGCCGATCGGCAGCCTCGCCCATCACCTCCGCCAGCGCTCCGACGAACTCCGCCGTCGCCATGTGGTCGGCGTACGCCCTGAAGCTCGGGTGGCGTAGCCCGGAGTTGGGAGAACCGGCCACCGGCTTGCGGAAACCGCCCAACCGCGGCTCCCACCTGTAGCAGATGCCGCGGGCCGGAAGCCACGTCTCCATCGCAGAACGGCCGAACTGAGGGTGCCGCCTGCTGCCTGGGAAGCTGCGTACGTCGATTGCCGATCCGACGCCCGCATCGAGCAGCACGCTTGCGAACTGCACTTCGGCCAGCGTTCCGTGGCCGACGGTGAACAGCCGCAGTTCCGATGGATGGTCCACCGGTCCACTCTGGCACCTTGGCATGGCCGTAGCAGGGCCGCCACCTTGGCCGCCAGCGGCACGGCCTGCCCCGTCTCGTCCCGCGAAGGAAGGCCTGCCCCCTCTTCCGCCGGCAGAGCGCCTGCCCCTCTCCGCGCGGACCGTTGCCCAAGTGCCGCAGCGGGGGAGCCCTGTGGAGTGCCAGCCGCAGCCGGAGCCGCCCGGCCGCAGCAATCGCGGGAGCAGCCGGCGCCGCCGCCGCGGGGACCGCGGGAGCCGCCGGGGGGCCGTTAGCCTGACCGGATGGCCCCCTCCAACCGCCTGGCCGGGGAGACCAGCCCCTACCTGCGCCAGCACGCCGAGAACCCAGTCGACTGGTACCCCTGGGGAGAAGAGGCGTTCGAGGCGGCTCGCACCAGGGACGTCCCCCTTCTGCTTTCGGTCGGCTACAGCGCTTGCCACTGGTGCCACGTCATGGCGCACGAGTCGTTCGAGGATCCCGGCACGGCGGCTCTGGTCAACGCCCGGACGGTCCCGGTCAAGGTGGACCGGGAGGAGCGCCCGGACGTGGACGCGGTCTACATGGAGGCCGTCATGGCCTTGACCGGTCAAGGCGGCTGGCCCATGACAGTGTTCTGCACTCCCGACGGCAAGCCGTTCTTCGGCGGCACCTACTTCCCGCCCCGTCCTGCCCACGGGCTGGCCAGCTTTCGCCAGGTGCTGCTCGCCGTGGACGAAGCGTGGCGGGATCGGCGACAGGACGTGCTGGAGGGAGCGGACAGCATCTCGGAGGCGATTCGGCAGAGGACGACCCTGGTGCGGCAGCCCCCGGTTGGCGTGGCGCCGGGAGTCCAAGGCGGCCCGACCGTCGGGCAGGGTCGGACCCTCCTCGACACGGCCCTCCGGGCGCTGCAGGCTTCCTTCGACGACCGCTGGGGAGGCTTCGGGCGGGCGCCCAAGTTCCCCCAGCCTTCGATGCTGGAGCTGCTGGTGCGTCTCGCCGCCGACCCCCGCTTCTCGGACGGGGTCAGCTCTGCCGCCCCGGCCCACTCGGGCGAACCGGACCACGCGGACGGACGGGGCCGCTCGGAGCAGCGGGCCAGGACGCCGCTCGAAATGTTGGAGGTCACTCTCGGTGCGATGGCGGCAGGAGGCATCAGGGACCACCTGGGAGGCGGGTTCGCTCGCTACTCGACAGACCGCCGATGGCTGGTGCCCCATTTCGAGAAGATGGCTTACGATCAGGCAGGCCTTGGTGCCGTGTACCTCCACGCATGGCAGGTGACCGGCAACCGGACGTGGCTGCAGATGGCAGAGGAGACCCTGCACTACCTCACAGGTGAGCTGGCCGATCCCGCCGGTGGGTTCCACTCGGCTGAGGACGCAGACTCCGAGGGGCGGGAGGGTGCGTTCTACGTTTGGAGCCCGGCCCAGATCAAGTCCGTGCTCGGAGCCGACTTGGGCAAGGTCGCATGCGACTGGTGGGGAGTGACCGAGTCGGGAAACTTCGAGGGTGCCAACATTCTCCACCGGCCGTTTCCTGGGGATCTCGATGTTGCCGACGATCTGGTGCCGGCCAGGGCGGCGCTCCTGGCGGCACGCTCACAGAGAGTCAGGCCGGGCAGGGACGACAAGGTGCTGACCGAGTGGACTGCGATGGGGCTGTCCACTCTGGCACAGGCCGCGATGGCGACCGGACGCCAGGAGTGGCTGCGGGCGGCCATCCGCACCGGCGACTTCCTGGCGGAGCGGCCCCGGACGGCCGACGGCCGGTGGCTGCGCTCCTGGCAGGACGGTGATGCCCGCCACCTCGCCTACGCCGGCGACTACGCGTGGCTGGTGGATGCCTTCACCCGCCTCGGCGAGGCCTGCGGGCAAGCCAGGTGGACCGCATTGGCCCGGGAGGCTGCCGATGGTCTCATCGAGCTGTTCGCCGACCCGGAGGACGGGGGGTTCTTCACCTCGGGGTCGGACGGAGAGCGCCTGATCGTCCGAGCGAAGGAGGCCATGGACGGGGCTACGCCGTCCGCCAACTCCGTCGCGGCGACGGCGCTGTGGCGGCTGGGCCGGCTGTGCGGCGACCAGCGGTACCTGTCGGCCGCCGACGGCGCCCTGCAGTGCCTCGGCGGCCTGATGGACCATGTGCCCACCTCTGCCGCATGGGCGCTCGGAGCGCTGCACATGCGCCTGGGTCCGCCACTGGAGGTAGTCGTGGTTGGCGATCGGCCCGATCTGGTGGCCGAAGTACACCGGCGGTTCCATCTGGACGCAGTCGTTGCCTGGGGGGAGCCGTACGAGTCGCCTTTGTGGCAGGACCGCCAGCCGGGGGCTGCTTACGTCTGCAGTGGCTACTCCTGCCAGCTGCCTGCTACCACGCCGCAGCAGCTTGCATCCCAGCTGGACTCGGCCATCGCCCCGTGACGACCGCCGCTGACGCCGCTGACGCCGCGTCGCCTGACGCTCCCGCCCGGCCCCGCTGCTGACGACGGCGCCCTGCCCGCGACGCCCACGCCCCGCCCCCTGACGCCCCCGCCCTGCGGCTTTCCCGCAGATGAGAATTCTCTGAGAAGATCGGGAAAATTCGGGCAAGTGCCGCTACTTGGTGCGGCCTAGCGGGCAGGATTGCAAGCATGGCCGCTTCTGAGCTCCCGTTGCGTGAGACAGCTCCGGGCAGCAACCTGGAGCTGCTGATGCTGGCCGTGGGGGACGTCGGATGCGTGGCGGTGGACCTTGTGTCGGGCGCCTTCGTCCGGGGCCGTTGGCCGTCTTCCGTTCCCTGCGCAGATCCCTCCCTGGACGATCTGATCCGCGTGGGATTTGCTCGCCGTGAAGCGGTGGACCCGGAGACGGACGGATGTCGTAGTGGCGAGGTCGACCTGACGGACGGCCCGGGGGACGATCCGTCCAGGCAGGATGCGGCTGCTACCGCTGCTCCGGTTGGCCACGAGGGAGAGGTCGTTCTGGGTGACCCGGCAGGCAAGCAGGCGGTCCCCCCGGTCCGGTCCGGCGGCGAGCGGCTTCCACAGCTGGTGCTGGCCGGGCGAGCAAGCTCCGAGAGCCTCGGATCGGGCACGGCGGCGGAGTCGGAACGGCGGCCGGAAGCCGTGGGCACCGCAGTGATGGAGCGTACGAGGCAGGAGGGGTCCAAGCCACGCCGGGAGCGGAGGAAGCCGCTCGAGCCGCTCTGCCTTGCAACCGCTACGGTGGCGTCGGACGATTCGATCCCGGACCCGGCCAGACCGGAGGCAGTGCTTCTGGAGGAGCGGCCGAGGCGGTTCCCCAAGAGTCGGCCCCGGCTGGCGAGGCGCTACTTGGGCGGCCTGCTCGCCCCGACCGACCAGCCGCTGCTGGGTTTCCCGGCTCCCGCCATCCGCTACTGGGACCTGGACTGCACCCGGGGATCGGTGGCCCTGGTGGAGGTCCGTGGAGGGCCGGTTCTCATCCGTCGGCCGGAGGAGGGGGACCTCGTGCGTGCCAGGTTCGACTGGGGAGGGCTCCGTCACGAGCTGCCGGTGGTGGACTCACGCCTGGTAGCCGCGATGCTCGGGTCCGAGCGCCCCCAGCTGTCGGGCATGGCGCTGCACCGAAGGCTCGGGTGGTGGCCGCGGTACCTGGTGGTCGCCCTGACTGGCCCCCGTGACGGTTACTGCTACAGGGTGGTGGCGTCGGCACTGCGCCAGCCCTGACCGTCCGAAGGCGGTCCGGAGCGCGAGGCTCCGGCAACGCCGCGAAGGCAGCTGCTAGTTTCGGCGGATGACAACGCCCAGGCAAGGTGCAGCGAGTCGGTCGGCGGATGGCTCTGCAGCACACGGCATGTCCACGGGCGCCGGTCGAATGGCTGCTCGGATGCTCCGGAAGGCATCGCCCTACACGCGGCGTGGTGCGCGTTGGGCCAAGCGGATCGCGCTGCATCCTCGCTATACGGCGACGGTCGGCCGAACGCTGTTGCAGCATCCGCGACTGGTGGTCCTCGCCGCAAGGAAGGGTTCCCGTCCGGCGTTGCTGGCCGAGTGCGACCGCCTCTACCCGGGACCTCGGGGCTCGTTCAGCAGCTACGAGGCAGGCTTCTGGGGTCAGGTGTTCCTGTTCGACGAGTACGAGGTGTCGTCGCTGGACCTCGGGCACCGGCCGCTGGTGGTGGACGTGGGGGCGAACGTGGGCTTCTTCTCCTGGCGGGTCGCGGCGTCCCACCCCGGCGCCCGCGTCGTGGCGTTCGAGCCGCAGGGCGAGAACTTCGACAGGTTGCGCCAACTGTTTGAGGACGTCGGTATCGAGGGGGAAACGGTCGATGCCGCATGCGGCGACCACGAGGGATCCGCCACCCTGTACTTGCGCAACTCCTTCACGCACACGGTGGAGCCGTCGATGCACCCCGACATGGACAGTGGCAGCGACAGCGTCAAGATGGTCACTCTCGACGGCCATATGGCCGGGCGGAGATGGGGCGAACCGGTGGCGTTGATGAAGATCGACGTGGAGGGGGCCGAGGTGCAGGTCCTGCGGGGCGCAGGCGAGACGCTTTCCCGGACGGCCAACGTGGTTCTCGAGTACCACTCGGACCAGTCGCTGCGGGAGTGCAGCGCGATTCTCACAGCCAGCGGTTTCACCTGCCGGCCGAAGCGGTACTGGGGAGGAGCACCGGGCGAGGGCCTGCTGCTCTGCCGCAGGATGGCTTAGAGGGTTGCAGGATGGCAGGTTGCCCCGCAGGATGGCAGGTCGGTCGGCGCTGCCGCTCCGTCTCGCCTGGACGGTTACTCAGATCTGACCGGCGACGAGTTCGGCGACGGCGCTGCGCCGGACCTTGCCGAGCGCAGTCCGAGGCAGCGACCCTGTGAGCACCAGAGCCTTCGGCGCACACCACGGTGCCATCCTCTCTCGGACCATGTCGCGCAGCTGCGCCAGGAGCGGAGGATCGGCCGGGTCGGCTGGCACCACGCAGGCCACAACCTCCCGGCCCCACTCCGGGTGATCCCGCCCGACCACCGCCACCTCCGCAACCAGGGGATGAGATGCCAGCGCCGTTTCGACCGTCGCCGGCCACACCTTCTCGCCGCCGGTGTTGATCACGTCGTCCGTCCTGCCCAGCACCACCAGGCGCCCGTCGTCGCCGATGGTGCCGGCGTCGGCGGTGCGGAGCCACCCGTCGCCGCCCACCACAGGGCTGCCGTCGCGGTATCGGCTGGCCAGCATGGGTCCCCTGAGCAGTATCTCGTTTCCGTCGCCGAAGCCCACCTGCACTCCGTCCAACGGCCGGCCGTCGTAGACCACCCCGCTGCCTGTCTCGGTCATGCCGTAAGTGGTGACCACGTTGGCGGCCAGCCTCTCCGGTGGCGCCATGCCGCCGAGGACCACCGTGCGGAACAGCGACGAGTCGATCCGTCTCGAAGCGGTGGCGACCAGGGACACCAGCGTCACCCCGTGAGCGGCCGCCTCGCCGACCGCTTTGGCGTCGAAGCCGGGATGGACGGTGAGCGGCGTGCCGGTCACCAGCGCTCTCGTGACCACCGACATGCCGCCGACGTGGGACAGGGGAAGGCAGGCCAACCAGTGGTCGCTATCCGGCCGGACGCCCAGCCGCCTGCTGGTCGCCCGAGCCGACGCTGACACCGAGTCGTGGGTCAGCACCACTCCCTTCGGCACGGCGGTCGTGCCGCTGGTGGTCATCACCAGCGCGTCGCCAGGCTCGGTCGGGACGCCGTCGCCGTAGGTCCGACTTTCGCCGCTGTCGTCGAGGACGACCGACGGGGACAGGGTCGCCAGTAGCCGCTCGACTTCGGCCGCCGGCAGACGGGTGTCGATCGGAGCCACCGCGTCCCCGGCGTCCCAGCACCGCCGCATCTGTGTCACCATCGCGTCGCTTTGGTGCATCACCAGTGCCACAAGTCTGCCCATCGGCGGCGAACCTAGCGCTCCATTTCGCCCGAAGTTGCCCGGCACCGAATGCTCCCCGCCCCGCATTCGAGGACTGTTCTGTAGATCCGGATACTTCAGAGCCAAGGTGTTTGTCGGCAAAGGGACCGAACGCAGGATCGGTAACGAGCAAGGGGTTCGGCCGGGATGACCCAGCGATTCGGCCGTGAAGACCCAGCGATTCGGCCGGGATGAAGGAGGGCAGACCGAAGCCGCTGGCTGCACTAGATTTGTGTAGGCATGACGAACAGCACCCTTAGGACACCCCAACTTCAGCAGCCGGACATGCGGATACGTGGGCCTTTACGGGCCATGTCATATGCCGGA
>JAJYPS010000107.1 GCA_021795215.1 Actinomycetes bacterium | reverse complement strand
CGATCTCGATATCGCACCGGGCGCTTCTGCTGGGGGCGCTCGCCGAGGGCAGGTCGACGGTGAGCGGCTGCTCCGGTGGCCAGGACGTGGCATGGACCGCTTCGGCGATCCGGGCGATGGGGGCCGACGTCCGCCTGCAGCGGGGAGAGCACGGTCTCGACGGCGAGGTGCGGGGAGGCCGCAGTCGTCTGAGCGAACCGGTGTCCGCCATCGAGTGCGGCAACTCGGGGACCACCATGCGGCTGCTGGCGGGCCTGGTCAGCTCTCTGGACGGGCTGTTCCTGCTGCAGGGCGACCAGTCACTGTCCTCCCGGCCGATGGCGCGGGTGCTAGCCCCCCTGGCGGCGATGGGCGCCAAGGTGGACGGCCGCCGGGACGGCACCCGGGCGCCGTTGTCCATCCGAGGCGGCCACCTCCGGGGCCGTGACATCGAGCTCGAAGTGGCAAGCGCACAGGTGAAGAGCGCCGTGCTGCTGGCCGGACTGGCGGCCGAGGGTGCGACAGCAGTCCACGAACCGTTCCCGACCCGTGCTCATACCGAGGAGATGCTGACCATGGCGGGAGTCGGTGTGGACGTGCGTCCGAGGGGGGCCGGCAGGGCGATCACGGTGAGGTCATCGCCGGTGCAGCCGCTCTCGATAGCCATACCGGGCGATCCCTCCCAGGCAGCGTTCTGGGTCGTCGCCGCTTGCTGCACACCGGGCAGCGAAGTCACCGTCGAGGACGTCTACCTGGGACCGGAGCGCGCCGCGTTCGTGGAGGTGCTCAGGCGGATGGGCGCAGACGTCCAAGTAGTCGTCCGCAGGGAGCTGGCAGGGGTGCCGGTGGGGGATGTCACAGCCCGCCACCGCCCTCTCACGCCCACCGAAGTGGCAGGAGCGGAGGTGCCTGCACTCGTCGACGAGATTCCGGTGCTGGCCGTCGCCGCCGCTTTCGGGTCCGGAACCACCACCTTCTCCGGCGCCGCTGAGATGAGGGTCAAGGAGTCGGACCGGATCGCCACCACGGTGGCGCTGCTGCATGCGTTCGGTGTGGCTGCAGAACCGATGGCGGACGGCCTTGTGGTTCACGGGCGTGGGCAGGTCGGCGGCGATGGCCGGACGGCCGTGGTGGAATCCCGCGGCGACCACCGGATCGCGATGGCCGGGGCGGTCATGGCGGTGGCGTCGGGTTCGGAGCTGACCACGATCTGCGACTGGAGCTCGGTTGCGACCAGCTATCCCGACTTCGCATCCCACCTGTCGCTTCTCGGTGGGACCGGCGAGGAGAGCGCGACAGGTGGCTGACCGGCGGCCTCTCATAGCGATCGACGGAGTGGCCGGTGCCGGCAAGTCCACCCTTGCTGCGGAGCTGGCCAGCAGGCTCGGCGTGGAACAGCTCGACACGGGTGCCATGTACCGTGCCGTCGCCCTGCTCGCACTTCGCCACGGGGTCGACACGTCCTGCGGCGACCGGCTGGCGCAGCTGGCGCGGACCATGCGGTTCGACCCGGGACCACCGCCCCTGATGGACCAAGTGCCTGTCGGTCCCGACCTGCGGACGGCGGAAGTGGATGCAGCTGTCTCCCCGGTGGCGTCCCACCCCGCGGTTCGAGCCGAGCTGGTACGCCGGCAGCGGGAGTGGATCGGCCTGCGCAACGGAGCCGTGGTGGAGGGCCGGGACATCGGGTCGGTGGTCGCACCGGATGCAGACCTGAAGCTGTACCTGGTGGCCCAGCCCCACGTTCGCGCCAGCAGGCGCGCCGCTCAACGCAGCGGGGGGCCGGGCGATCCCGCGGGCGGTCCACCCGGGAGCCGGTCGGAAAGCGGTGCGACCGATCCGGCGGAGGAGCACGGGGCGCTGCAGCTTCAGCTCGAGAAGCGTGACCTGCAGGACAGGTCCAGGGTCACCGCCCCGCTCGCCCAGGCCCCCGACGCACGGGTGCTCGACACGTCCGCAGCGACGGTCGACGAGCTGGTCCGGACGGTCATGTCGTGGCTTTGACGCCCCGAGGCCCGTCGTCGGAGGTGGACCTGTCCAAGCCCCCCGCCTCCTGGGAGCTACGTCTGTACGGCCTGGCCAGGGTGTCGGTCGTCGGAGTGAGCCGCCTCCTGTGGGACCTCCGGCTGACCGGACTGGACAACGTGCCCGTCGACGGTCCCTACGTCGTGGCGCCGGTGCACCGCTCCTACATAGACACGTTGGTAGTGGCGGGCATCACTCGGGGGCGGCTGCGCTACATGGGCAAGGACGCTCTCTGGCGCAACAGCGCATCCGGAGCGCTGCTGTCCGCCCTGGGCGGGTTCCCAGTCCACCGGGGCGTCGCCGACCGGGAGGCACTGCGCCGATGCGAGAAGGTGCTGGCGAGCGGCGAGCCGGTCGTGCTGTTCCCCGAGGGCGGCAGGCGGACCGGCCCGGTCGTCGAGCACATCCACGAAGGCGCTCCGTTCGTGGCCGCCCGTGCGGGAGTGCCGCTGCTGCCCGTCGGCATCGGAGGCTCGGAGCAGGCTTGGGCGCCTGGCAGCAAGCTGCCCGGCCGCTCCAGGGTCTGGGTCGTGGTCGGCAAGCCCATGACGCCACCCGTGGCGTCCCCGGGCGGCAGAGTGCCGCGCAGCGCCCTCCGCCAGTTCTCCGCCGATCTGCAGGCGCGGCTCCAGGAGCTTTTCGACCAGGCACAGCAGATGTCCGGGGACAGCATGCGCCGGGGACGTTCGTAGCAGTCAAAGCCGGCCCGCCCCCTGGACCGGAGCTGTGTGGGGCCTCAAGCATCCCCCCGGAACCCGAGCGTAGTTCACGAAGCCGTCATATCGCCGTAATTGGATTGAACAGTCTTGGAACTACGTTCCAGAGTGTCCGCAAGCAGGCCCTTGGCACGGACTTCATGTCGGGGTGGGAACTCATCAGAATTCGGTTGCACGCAGCGGGGAGGCTACATTGCAGAAAGTTCTGGAGCGTCCGCACAGCCTCGACAAGCAGGCCCTGGGATTCTGGAGCCTGCTTTTCCAGTCGATCTCACACATCTCTCCGATAGGAGCGATGATCGCCAACATGACCGCTATTGCTGCTTACGCGGGCGCTCTGCTCCCTCTTACGTTCGTGTTCGCTGCGTTCGCTTTCCTCTTCCTACTTTCCGTTGTAGTCCAATTCTCTCGGCGAGTCACATCCGCTGGAGGTATGTACGGTTACGTTAAGGCGGGCTTGGGCGACCGTTGGGGCTGCCGGGCGGGTTGGCTCATGGTTCTCACCTATTGGATGGTTGTAAATTTCTCCCTGATATTTATGGCCGGTGTGCTGATTCCTCAGACGTTGGCGTACTTCTTTCACTTGACCGTGCCGAGTTGGCTCTGGATCCCACTCGTCGCCTTAGAAGCTAGCTTGATTTGGGGTATGGCATATTCCGGTATAAGAACATCTCTTCAATACAGCCTAGTCACTATGGCAGTGGGTATAATTGTGATGGCTACAGCTGCAATCGGGATTATTGCACACTCCAAGACGAGTAGTAATCTGGCAACATTCGTAAACCTTATGTCACTATCAGGCTCGAAAGTGAGCGGTATCGGCGTGGGTATTATCTTCGCGATGTTGTCCCTTGGCGGTGCATCGTCCGCTATCTACTTGTCGGAGGAGACCCCTACTCCGAAACGGACTGTTACCCGTGCGGTCATCTGGTCCTTCGGAATCTGCCTGGCCCTGTTCCTGCTGAGCGCCTACGCGCTCACTGTCGGTTGGGGTCCGGCTGCCATGTCCAGCTTCGCTAAGGCAAACATACCGGGCGTGGAGTTGACACGACGAGCCATGGGTGGACCCCTTGCCGATGCGCTGGTTTTTTTCGCTTTCAACGCCTCATTCGCGGGGACGCTGGCACCTGCCAATGCGGTCGCACGGATTGTCTTCGCCATGGCACGTGACCGGGTGATTTTTCCCGCCTCGCTTGCCGAGGTGCATCCGGTCCATCGCACTCCCAGTCGCGGCATCATTACCATGGGCGTGGTTGGAACGGTGACCGCCGTCGGAGTCGGGCTTATATTCGGCCCCTTCACTGGATTCGCGGTACTCGCCATCAGTGCAACCGTGGCTCATTTCGTAAGCCATATCCTAGTAAATGTCTCGCTGCCGGCTTACACTGCGAAGTCGGGAAGCCTAAGCGTGGTGAAGCATGTGCTACCGGCAGTCGTCGGCAGCGGTCTGATCTTGTTCGCTTTCTACCTCGTGATGTTCCCAATCCACTTTCCCGTGATCCTCGGACCTGTCGTCGTTGCGACATGGTGGATCGTCGGCGAGTGGAGGTACCGGAGCACGAAATCCCTTCGGCGACCCCTCTCCGTGCCGGAGGTCAGCGTCTGATTTTCGCCATGCCGCCCCTGTCCCTTGTCTCGTTGTGGCTTTCGGCGTCTTGAACAATCAGCGCGGCTGTGCCATGGATGAGGTGCCCGCCGCCGCGGAACGTCAGGTTCCTTTCGAGCCTGGCTCTCCCGGTGTGCTCCCCAGATCGCTGGCCCGTGACTCTGAAGCCATCCTTCGGGCCAGGTTCGCCAAAGCGGCGTCCAGCGAGGGATCCCCGATCGCCAGGATGCGGGACGCCAGCAGGGCGGCGTTCCGCCCGGACCCGATGGCCACCGTGGCCACCGGCACGCCAGAGGGCATCTGCACCATCGACAGCAAAGAGTCCATGCCGTCCAGGTGGCGCAACGGGATCGGGACACCGATCACCGGCAGGGTCGTCACTGCCGCCAGCATTCCAGGGAGGTGTGCCGCCCCCCCGGCCCCTGCGATGATCACTCTCAGCCCCCGCTCCTTCGCCTCGCGTCCGTAGGCGATCATGTCGTCGGGCGTTCGGTGAGCGGACACCACGCGCAACTCGTGGCAGACGCCCAACTCGCTCAACGTTTCCGACGCCGGCCGCATGCCCGGAAGGTCCGACTTGCTTCCCATGACGATCCCCACGACCGGCCTCGTTCCCGCGCCAGGACCGCCTGGGCCGCCAGAGCCGCCGGGGATTTCCCTCGGTGATCTCACGTTCGAGACGGCGCGCCGAGGCCGGCTGCCAGGGCGGGGCACCGACAAATCGTCAGGGTCATTCGCCTCTCCTCTGCCAGCCAGGCTTGCCAGGAAGCCTCTGCCGCCAGGCTCTGCTGGCCAGGGGACCTACCGGCACGTGAGCAGCTCTGCTGCCGCCTGGGCACGTTCCAGCGCATCCAGGGGGTCGGAGCCCAGCGCAGTTACGTGGCCCAGCTTCCGTCCCGGGCGCGGCGCCTTGCGGTAGAGGTGGACGTGCGCTCCGGGCACCGCCAGTGCCATCGGCAGCCGGCTGGCTGGATCGACCATGTCCGGCTCGCCGATCACGTTCACCGTGGCCGCAGCGCTGCGAAGGGTCGTGGCGCCCAGCGGCCAGTTCAGCACGGCCCGCAGGTGCTGTTCGAACTGAGACGTCTCGCACGCCTCGATGGTGGCGTGCCCGGAGTTGTGCGGCCGTAGTGCCAGCTCGTTCACCAGAACCCTGCCGTCCGGGTCGAGGAACATCTCCACGGCCAGGATGCCCGTCGCTCCGATCGCCCGACCTATCGTCACGGCCAGTTCACGGGCTTCGTCCACCGCGGCGTCGGGCAGGGGGGCGGGCATGAGGAGGTGTCTCAACACGCCGTCGCGCTGGACCGTCTGGATTGCCGGATAGACCGCCGTATGGCCGGCGGACGTGCGGGCGAGCAGGATCGTCAGTTCTGCGGCGACGTTCACGAACGCCTCCGCCACCCACTCCCGGGCCGCGGCGCTGCCGGATGCCAGCAGGGGTGAAGCTTGGGCGGCGTCGTCGATCACGTGAACGCCCCGCCCGTCGTAGCCACCCTGGGCGCTCTTCAGCACGACCGGCCACCCGTGCCGCTCCCCGAACTGCTCGACCTCCTCGACCGAACGAACCCGGGCGAACTCGGGGACGGGCAGCTCTGCTCGACGGAAAGCTTCTCGCGCTCGACCTTTGTCCTGAGCGAACTGCAGTGCTGCCGGAGACGGCTGAAGCCGGTGTCCGGACCGTTCCAGCTCCCTCAGGTGCGCACCTGGGACCAGCTCGTGGTCGAACGTGACAACGTCGGACAGTTCCGCCGCCGACAGCAGGTCCGGCAGGCTCGACGGGGAACCGAGCCGGAAGGGGGCTCCTCCCAGCACTGCGCTGTCGTAGGCGGACTCCGCCAGGACTGTCAGGTCCACGCCCAGGTCGACTGCAGCCTGGTGCGTCATCCGCGCCAGCTGGCCCGCCCCGATCATGGCCACCCTTGCCGGCCTGCGCTCCATACCGGATGCAAGCGACGCCCCCCCCGGCTCGTCGTCGCTGCCGGTCTGCGACGGGATTGTGGACGACGCTCCGCCCCCTCCGAGTGCGGTCAACGCGGTGCACCGGTTCGGGCCGTCCGCTCCGCCCACCCAGGAGAATTGCGCCCGCGGTCAGGCACCGGTGAACCGAAGGTTCCCACGTGGCCGAGCATAGCCACGAGCAACGGGACGCTTTTGGCTGCCACTCGCATCCCTCCGGCCGTGGGCGAGAGCATTCCGCTCGAATCTCTCCAACTTCTCTCTCCAACTTCGGAGACAGCAGCTCCAGTCGCCGCCGACTGCTTCTTGCCGTCGCGGCGTCCTGTCGGGGCTCCTGGCCCACGCGACGGTCACGGAGTGGTCTTGACGGCTCGAGTAACGGGCGAACATCGCCATAGAGCGTTAGGTATGACGAGGAGGGCAGCGATGGCTGGGGTCAAGAGCGACCGAACGTCCCCGGGGGCCCAGGGCAGCGCCAGCAGGCCGTTGGCGTTTACCGCCGTGTGCCTCGGTGTTTTCGCGGTGATCCTGGACACCACGATCGTCAACGTGGCGCTGCCGGCCATCGGCCGGAGCTTCCACGCCACCGTGACCGATCCCCGGTGGGCGGTCAACGGGTACAGCATCGTGTTCGCCACGTTGCTGCTCACTTTCGGCGCGCTGTCCGACCGGCGCGGCGGCAAGCGCGCGTTCGGGTCCGGGACCGTGGTGTTCGTGACCGGGTCCCTCGTCTGCGCGCTGGCGCCCTCCATTCCCGTCCTACTGGCCGGAAGGGTCGTGCAGGGCTTCGGCGCGGCCCTGCTGATGCCCGCTTGGCTGGCCCTGATAGCGCACACATATCCCGAGCCGACCGCCCGCACCAGGGCCGTCGCCGCCTGGGCCGCCTGGGCGGGCGCCGCTTTCGCATCCGGTCCCGTGGTCGGCGGAGTCCTTGTCGACCAGCTGGGATGGCGGGCGATCTTCCTCGTCAACCTGCCCGTAGGCGCGACCGCCCTGGCCCTTCTGCTCCGTTACGCGACCGACACGGCCACCACCCCCCGCCGCGTGGACCCGCCAGGTCAGGTTCTGGCCATCGTCGTACTGGCTGCGGCAGCGTTCGGGATCACCGAGGCCGGCGCGTACGGCTGGCTCGCCGTCTTCACCACAGTCCCGCTGATTGTTGCCGTCGTGGCGTTCGTGGCGATCGAGCGGAAGGTCGAAGCACCGCTGCTGCCCCCCAGCCTGTTCGCCCACCGCAGCTTCTCGGCAGCCACGGGCGTAGGGCTCCTGCTGAACTTCGGAATATGCGGCCAGGTGTTCGTACTATCCCTGTACCTGCAGGACATCCGTCAATTCAGTGCACTCACGACGGGCTTGATGCTGTTGCCCTTCGCCGGCCTCACGATGATCCTGCCGCCGGTGACCGGGCGATCACCGCGCGCTTCGGCCCCCGCAACATCATGGTCGTCGGGCAGTTGATTGCAGCGGCCGGAACAGCCATCGTGGCATTGGCCGGCCCGCACACCGCATATTTGGAACTGAGATCG
>JAJYPS010000106.1 GCA_021795215.1 Actinomycetes bacterium | reverse complement strand
GCCAACGGATCGAGCCCTGCAAGCTGGGCGTGGAGTGCTTCGCTGCCGCCCGGCACCCGAGCCTGGCGGTCCAACCGGGCCGCGATGTCCGGCCACTGCCCCGGCAGTCGCAGGCGGTCCACCACGGCTCTGAGATGCAGCCCCGTCCCACCGACAAGGAGGGCCGTATTACCCCGCCCTTCGATGGCGGCAAGAGTGGCGAGGGCGTCGGACTGGTACCGGGCGACGGAGTACTCTTCGGACGGATCGGCCACGTCGATCAGGTGGTGAGGCACCTTCCGCCTACTGGCAGCCGACGGCTTGGCCGTGCCGATGTCCATCTCCCGATAGACGGACATCGAGTCCACGGAGCAGATCTCGATCCCCGGAACCGCTTCCGCCAAGGCCATCGCCAGATCCGACTTGCCGGAAGCTGTGGGGCCGACGAGAGCTACGGCAGTCACAGGTCAGGACCCTGCCAGTGCGAGCCGGATGCGCTTCGGATGCCGGATGCCTTCTACGACCTCGCCCTGCAGATGGTGAGCGCCGCTGGCCACGATCCGGGCCGACGTGAAGGAGCCCGGACGAAGCTCCGCCGAGCGGTCCAACAGCACCAGCTTGTGCTGTCTCGTCCTCGCCGCCACCTTCGACGGGTCCTTCCTGGCGGGTCCTTCGACGAGAACCTCTTCTGTCCGCCCCACTCTCGCACGGTGCCGGGCCAGCGAGGAACGCTCGACCACTACCGCGAGACGGGCGAACCGCTCCGACACCACCTCTTTCGGAACGTACAGGTCCACCATCTCCGCCGCCCTGGTCCCGGGTCGAGGCGAGAACTGGAACGTGTACGCGCTGTCGTAGGCGGCTTCGGACACCACCTCGAGCGTCGCTTCGAAGTCGCGTTCGGTCTCGCCCGGGAAGCCCACGATTATGTCGGTCGTGACTGCGAGGTCCGGGATAGCAGCCCGGGCGGCCGCGAGCCGGTCCAGATAGCGCTCGGCGGTGTAGCCCCGCCGCATGGCGGCGAGCACCCTGTCGCTGCCCGACTGCAGTGGCAGGTGCAGCTGTTCGCACACCGTGTCCGTCTCGGCCATGGCTGCGATCGTCTCCGGGCGAAGGTCTTTCGGATGGGGCGAGGTGAAGCGGACCCTGGCGATGCCCGCGATGCTTCCCACCGCTCGCAGCAGGTCGCCGAAGAGCGGCCGCGGGCGCCGGCGGGGTTGCGCCGCCCAATCCTCCCCCGCCAAGAGGTGATCCCCCGGTCCTGCGACCTGCGATCGCAGGGTGGTGGTGATGTCTCGTCCGTAGGAGTTCACGTTCTGCCCCAGCAGGGTTACTTCGACGACGCCTTGAGAGGCCAGCTGACGCACCTCCTCCACCACTTCCGCGAACGGCCTGCTGATCTCCCGGCCACGGACGCTGGGCACGATACAGAATGCGCATCCGTTGTCACAGCCGACCTGGATGGTCACCCAGGCGGCGTGAGACAGCTCTCGTCGAACCGGAAGAGCAGACGGGTACGCCGCGAGCTCTTCGCTGCCGGCGTCGCCGGCCGAGTCCAGCAGCTCTATCTGAGGCCCCTCGCGGCGAGCACGCTCCAGGAGGCGCCCCACGCTTCCTACGTTGAAAGTACCGAACACGACGTCCACATGGGGTGCTCGTCGGCGGATGAGAGCACCGTCCTTCTGAGCGAGGCAGCCTCCGACCGCTATCTGCATTGACGGCTTCGTCTTGCGAAGCGCTTCGAGCGCTCCAAGGTTGCCGTACAGCTTGTTGTCGGCGTTCTCACGGATGCAGCAGGTGTTGAAGACCACGACATCCGCATCCTCGAGGTCGGACGTGGGCTCCAGTCCCTGCTCCTGCAGCACTCCCGCTATGCGTTCGGAGTCGTGCTCGTTCATCTGGCATCCGAAAGTGCGGACCAGGTACTTGCCTCCCATCACGGCAATTGTACGAGCGGCGCCGCACGGGTCGCCCGGCCGGGCCCCCTACCGCCCCGGCTCCTCCACCAGAATCTCGTCGTCGGGCTGACCTTGAGCATCCACCACTCCACTGATGCCGAGCTTCTCCCTGACAAGCTCGTACAGCTCCACCATCGTCTCCGGATTGGACGCCAGGAACGCCTTCGCGTTCTCCCGGCCCTGGCCCAGCTGCTCACCTTCGTAGGTGTACCAGGCACCGGCCCGCTTCACTATCCCCGCATCCACGGCTACGTCGAGAAGCGAGCCCTCACGAGAGATGCCACGTCCGTACATGATGTCGAACTCGGCGGTCCTGAACGGCGGAGCGCACTTGTTCTTGACGATCTTCACCCTGGTACGGTTCCCCACCACTTCCGCTCCGTCCTTGATCGACTCGATCCGTCTGATGTCCAAGCGGACCGACGAGTAGAACTTCAGCGCTCGGCCGCCCGGAGTTACTTCGGGGGAGCCGTACATGACGCCGATCTTCTCCCTCAGCTGGTTGATGAAGATGGCGATCGTGCTCGACTTCGAGAGAGTGCCGGTCAGCTTCCGCAGGGCCTGCGACATCAGCCGTGCCTGAAGGCCCACGTGGCTGTCGCCCATCTCTCCTTCGATCTCCGCCCGGGGGGTGAGGGCGGCTACCGAGTCGATCACCAGAACGTCCAGTGCTCCGGACCGAATCAGGAGATCCGCTATCTCCAGCGCCTGCTCCCCGGTGTCCGGCTGAGAGATCAGCAGCTCGTCTATGTCGACTCCGATCGCCTTGGCGTACACCGGGTCCATGGCGTGCTCTGCGTCGACGTACGCCGCCACACCTCCGTTCCGCTGCGCCTCCGCCACCACATGCATCGCGAGCGTCGACTTGCCGGACGACTCCGGTCCGTACACCTCGACAACTCGCCCCCTGGGCAGTCCTCCTATGCCCAGAGCCAGGTCGAGCGACATCGCGCCGGTCGAGATCGATTCGATCGCCATGTGCGCGTTCTCTCCCATGCGCATGATCGAGCCCTTGCCGAACTGCTTCTCGATCTGGCCAACCGCCATGTCCAACGCCTTTTCCCGCTCTACCGGCACTTCGCGTCTCCATTCGTTCAGAGGACCCTGTCGTTATGACCCTGTCGCTACGAGGGACTCCGTCCCGGGTCCCTCGATGCTCTCGGGTCTCTCTCCCAATCGACCTCTTGGACAGCATGCCGGGGGGCTGTGACAACCACCCTGCCGGGCTCCCATCACTGTAGTTCCGAACTGACGTTCGATGCAGGCAAAAGCGGCGGAATCGGGATCTGGGAGCCTCACCGCCTGGGCGCTCGGCGTTCGACGCCAACCGCTAGGTAGCTCCCCGCCAGCCGTGGGCTGCCCGGAACCGGCTCCTGCGGCCTCCATCGCCGGAGCGCTGGCGAGCCCTATCCGCCCGCAGCCGGGGAAAGCGCGATCGTGAAGTGGAACGCAGAGATCGCCATGCCCTCGCGCATATAGAACCGGTGCGCCCTGGACCGCTGAACCCCGGAGTCCAAGTCGACGACGGTGCATCCGAGCACCGCCGCACGCTCGACCAGATGCGAGACAAGCGCTTGGCCCACGCCTCGACTGCGACTTGTCTCCGAGGTGACCAGGTCGTCTATGTAGAGCTTCCTGATCGACGACGTATTTGCCACGATCCGCCACCCGGCCACGCCGACGCAGGAGCTCGCATCGTAGGCCGCGGTGAAACGCAGTCCCTGGGGCCATCCCTCCTCGTACACCGCGGCGAGAGCGGGCGCGTCCATATGGGGCCGGAGCTGGGCGAGCACCGGGAGCAGATCCGAAACCAGCCTCGGATCGCCTGGACCGACATCGACGATCTTCATGCTCGCCATGCCCCCCATGCTGGCACAGGACCGAGTTCCGAAGTCTCGGCGACGGGTCATCGGGCCACTGTGCCGCCACCCGCGGTCGACGGGGAGCTTGGCGCTGCGACCGGCGTTAGATGCGGTGAGCCAGACGGGGACGGACGAGCGCTAGGTACAGCACCCCGACCAGCGCACCAGGCACCACGGCGAAGATCAGCCCTGCTGCCAGGAGGCCGATCCACAGTGCCTTGGGGCCGACCCCGACGAACGAAGTGGCAGGCGTCCTGATCGCGTCGATCAATGCCCACAAGGTCACTACGAAGCTCAAGAGCACGACAAGAACGACGGCCACGAATATCGCGGACATGCTCAGGACCATACTGAGTCGACTGTATCACGGATAGGAGCTCGGCGACGGGTTATCGACTTGATCGCAACCACAGGGCGCCGGCACCCCCCCTCGGCCGGGCCGTCAAAGGGCTGGGGCTCAACCCTCGCTGACGGGGCCGTCGCCAACCGGGCCGTCACCAACGGGGCCGTCGCAGGAGGGCCGCGTCTGCACGACGCCGGCCAGCACTGCGACCGCCAGAGCGGCAAGGCCGAGCAGCGCCACCCCTGCGCGCAGGCCGATCATGCCTGACACGGTCCCGACCGCTGCAGGACCTCCGAACAGCCCGACGTACCCGATGGCCGTGCTGTCGGATATGGTCCGGGCCTCCTGTCCCGGCTCGGCGCTCCGACCCGCGTAGGACACGACGACGGGACTGGCCACCGAGATGCCGGCCCCGGCAAGGGCCAGGCCGGCCAAGGCGACGACCGTGAGCTGAGCCGTCGCCAAGGCGACGACGCCAGGAACCGCCAAGCCGGCTCCGATTCTCAGGAGCACATGGGGACGCACTCGGCGACGGACTCCGTGGGCGGCACCGCGTCCCGCGACGGCGGCGGCGGCGAGCGTGGCCGGCCCAAGCGACGCCACAGCTGGAGAGGCGAACAGCTGTCGCTCGAGGAAGATCGCGCTCCACTGCTGAAGTCCGTTCTCGACCACCAACGCCAGGGCGACGATGGAGCCCGCTCGGACGACGACCTTGCGGAGGGCCCGCGCCACAGGGGGACGCCGCGAGTGGGAACCCGGACCCGAACCGGTCCCGACGAGGCGACCGAGGAACGGTGCAGTGGCGACCAGGGCGACCCCGACGACGGTGAGCGGCAGGGCGACGGGCACTCCGAGGGAGAAGAGGGCTCCCATGGAGAGGCTGCCCACCAGAAGGAATAGAGAGAAGCTCGCATGGCTCCGGTTCATGATCGAAACCGAGAAGTGCCGCTCGTGGCGGGCAGCCGCCGTGTTGATCCCCACGTCGAATGCCGCCGAGCCCCCTCCGACGGCCAGTAGCGCTGCGAACAGCGCAACGGGGGAACGGGCATATGCAGCCAGCGGAGCGGCGATGCCGAACAGCACGGTGGAAGCGGTCAAGATGCCGGGACGCCGGACACCGAGGCGCCCTGCGGCGGTCATGACGGGAAGAGCGGTAACGGACATGGATGCCATGGCCGCGCCGAGCAGCGGGTCCGACACGCCGGTCCGCCGCTGTATGTCGGGAAGTGCTGCGGCGTACATGCCCCAGACCAGCCCGAGCGCCGAGAACCCCCAGACGACCCAACGGGAGCTCGTTCGCTGCGACATCGGCGGGCCGCCCGATCGTAGTAGTCCCGGTACCAGGACTACTAGACCAGCTTTCGCCTGAGCCAGTCCAGGGCGGAGATCGTAGCCAGCTGGCGGATGCCATCCCTGTCGCCTGGAAGGGACAGCCGGATGTGCCCCTCGAACGACCCAGGTCCCGACAGACCGCAGAACACCGTCCCCGGCGGCTTGTCCTCCTGGCTGTCCGGTCCGGCGACGCCTGTGAGCGACAGCCCGATCGAAGCGCCGAGAAGGGAGCGGACGCCCCGAGCCATCGACTGCGCCGCGCCGGCGGTGACCACCTCATCCTCCGCCACGCCGAGCACCGTATGCTTCACCGCAGTGTCGTAGGCGACGACGCCGCCGAGCATCCACGCTCCTGCCCCCGGCACCGAGACGAGCCGAGAGGCAACCATCCCCCCCGTAAGGGACTCCGCCGTGGCGACGGTGAGACCTCGAGCCTCCAACAGAGTGCCGACAGCCATCTCCATCGTCGTCCCGTCCACGCCGAACACGCGGTCGCCCAGCAGTCTCCGCAGCTCCGCCTCCTCCCGGTCCAGCATCGACCCGGCCCCTGCATGATCCGCCGCCTTGGCCGTCAGCCGCACCTTGATCCCTTCGATGCCGCTCGCCAGGAAGGCGATGGTCAGAGCGTTCCCCGCCTCGTCCAGCGCCTCCACACGGGGAGCGACCATCTCGGCGACGGCGGACTCCGACAGGCCCCAGGTTCGCAGCACACGAGACACGATCACTGCCCTGGACCCTGCTCGGGCGACCAGAGCCGGCACGACGTGCCGGCCCACCATGTCCTGCATCTCCGACGGCACGCCGGGCACCGACAACACCAAGCCTGTCGGCAGCTCCAACTCGATGCCCGGCGCAGTACCGGTCGACGGCGGGATCGGCCGCGCTCCCCGCGGAAGGTCGGCCTGGCGCAGGTTGCTGGTGGGCATGGCACGGCCTCGCTGCGCGTACCGCTGCTCGATGCCGGCGGCCAGCGCCGGATCACGGACCAGGTCCACCCCGGCCAGCCGGGCCAGCGCCTCGCGGGTGACGTCGTCCTGCGTCGGGCCCAGCCCCCCGCACGTCACCACGGCGTCGGCCCGCTGGAGAGCCGTCCCGAGCACTTCGGAGATGCGCTCCACGTTGTCGCCCACGCGGGTCTGGAAGTAGCAGTCGATCCCGGCCAGAGCCAACTGCTCACCGATCCACGACGAGTTGCTGTCCAGATGGCCCAGCAGCAGCTCGGTGCCGATAGCCACTACCTCGACGCTGAAAGGCGCTCGCTTCGCCGGCTCCTTGGCGGACGCCTGCCGGACGTGCCCGCTCGTTGTCTGCACTGGCCTCCCATCCGCCACGACGCCCCCCGGCGAGCCCGACGGCGGCCGGCCGTCCCGGATCAGCGGTGCGCCAGCCAGTACTGCGCCCCCGAAACGAGCGTTATCGCGACCGCCAACCAGAGCAACACCACCAGCATCGCGTGCGGCAGGGGGCCGCCGAACCCCGGCACCAGAGCAAGCACCACCACTGCGTCCTGCACCCAGGCCTTAGCCTTGCCCAGCGGCTTGGCCGGGACCGACCGGCCCTTCCGGCCCACGACGGAGCGGTAGACGCTCATGGCGATCTCTCGGATGGCGATCAGCAGGACCGGCAGCAGCGGAAGGATGCTCCTGAACACCAGTGCCCCCAATGCGCCGAGCACGAGCACCTTGTCCGCCAGTGGGTCCAAAAAGGCGCCCGACGTGGTGGTTCCCTGGCGCCGAGCCACCCACCCGTCCGCCAGGTCCGTCGCGGCAACCAGGAACCACAAGCCGAGCAACAGCCAGGAGCGGCCCGACACCATCAGAAGGACGATCAGGATCGGCGCGATGACCAGCCGTATGACGGTCAGGGCGTTGGCAGGAGTGGCCAGTGCGGTCGGGCCGAACGTCGGGCCGCTACTCACGTTTGCTCTCCGACAGCTCCGAGCGGTACCGCTTCCAGGTCAGGGCCTTCGGCGCCTACGACAAGCACCTTCTCCGTCGACCCCACCCCCACATCGGGCGGGATGCCGACGATCCCGTCGATCTCCGGTGCCTCCCTGTGGCTTCGGCCGACTCCGGGGCTGTCGACTAGAACTTCCACGACCGAGCCCACCAGCTCCTCCCGTCGTTCGGCCGTGATGCGGTCCTGCACTTCTGAGCACTCCCGGAGACGCTCGTGGATCAACTGCTCGTCCACCTGCCCGTCGAGGCCCGCGGCGAACGTGCCGTCCTCGGCGGAGAAGGCGAAGAAGCCGGCCCAGTCCAGACGCGCCTCTTCCAGGAACGCCAGGAGCTGGTCGTGGTCCTCCTCGGTCTCTCCCGGGTAGCCGACGACGAAAGAAGACCTCAGCGTTGCTTGCGGATCGGTCGCCCGGATCTGCCGCACGAGAGACGAGAACCGTTCGCCGTCGCCCCAACGTCGCATCCGCCGCAGCAGCGAGCGGGACGCGTGCTGGAGGGAAAGGTCGAAGTAAGGGACTCCGGTGCCGCAGATCACGTCGACCAACTCCTGGTTCACCGAGGACGGGTA
>JAJYPS010000020.1 GCA_021795215.1 Actinomycetes bacterium | reverse complement strand
TTCCCGGGGCAGCTGCACCACCTGATCGAGCAGAACGTGGGCCAGAAGGGCATGTCCTACACCTTCTCCTACGGCAACCCGCCGCAGCTGGTCCACAACAACGTCACCATCGGCCTGGGCACGACCGCGTTCGAGAAGGCGTTCGCCCCTTCGGCTCCCTCCAGCGTGAACTTCCTCAACGTCGCCGGCTACAACACCGGGGTGGCGATCCAGGCGGCCCTGGCCAACGCTTCGTCGTTCACCCAGCTGTCGATCCGCAATGGCCTCGGCAAGGCGTCCGCCACCATGAAGACGATCGAAGGCAACTTCCGGTTGAACAGCCAGGGGGCGCAGGTGGGCGAGCTGCTGCCGGTCTCCCAGATGGTGCCCAGCGGGTCCACCACCAAGATCGAGATGGTGTACCCGCCGTCTTCGGCGACGGCCAAAGCGGTGTACCCTGCGCCGTAGTGGACGGCCCAGGGTGGCTCGCAGGAACTCGGCGGCGGTTCGGCTCTCCGCTATGGCTGGGCAGCTGGTGACCTGAATGCTCCTGGAGTACGCGCTGGTGTCTGGCCTCCTTTTCGGGGTGTTCTACGCATTGCTCGCCTCGGGTTTGAACCTTGCGTTCGGGATGCAGCGCATCGTCAACCTGGCCCACGGTGACGTCGTCATGTTGGGCGGTTTCGGAGCTTGGGAGCTGTACTACGGTTTCGGCGTACCGCCCCTGGTGACGCTCTTGATCGTCGTCCCCCTTGCGGTGGCTGCCGGATTCCTGCTTTTCCAGGCCGTCACACCCCGCCTGAGCCGATCGGACGACCCGGAGATGCTGTCGCTGGTGCTGTTCTTCGGCATATCCCAGACCATCGAGGCGGCCGCCGCGCTGACTTTGTCGAACAACCAGCGGTCGCTTCCCTCTTCGTCGCTCGCGGGTCACCCGATGACCATCGCAGGCCAGACCTATCCCGGCACACTGGTCGTCTCGGCCATCGTGTCGTTGCCCATCCTCGCTGCTTTGTTCCTCTACCTCTACCGCAGCCCGCTGGGTCGGGCTACGAGGGCCGTGATGGCCGATCCGCAGGAGGCCGCAGCGGTGGGGATCGCCGTCAAGAGGGTGTCGTCGCTGTCGTTCGGCGTGAGCCTTGCGTTGGCCGCCATGGCCGGCGTGCTGGGCATCTTCCTCTTCGGCGGAGCGTCTCCGTCGGAGGGTGTCGGCCTGACCGTCATATCCTTCGCCGTGATCGTGCTCGGATCGCTCGGGAATCCCCTCGGCACGCTCGTCGGGGGCGTCGTCTACGGGATCGCCTACGAACTGACCCAGACATACCTGTCGTCCTGGGCAGACCTCGTACCCTACGTCCTGTTGCTGGTCGTCATGCTGACCAGGCCCTCCGGTCTGTTGGGGAGGTCCGCCCGCCGTGCCTGAGCAGACCGACCCCGATCCCGCCACGCCGGAGGCAGTCGACCGCGGCACCTCCACCCCGGCTGCCGACGTGCCGGCGGTCGATGTGCCGGCGGTCCGCCCGGCCGGAGCAGCTGCCGGAAGCGAGGGCACCCCCGCAGCCGGCTCCAAGCTGGGATCGCAGAGGTCTCCCAGGTCAAGGGGGACGCTCCTGCGCTGGGCCTCTCCTTTCGTTGCGGTGGCGATACCCGTAGCGCTGTTCGCCGTGGCGCCGAAGCTCTATCCCAACCTGCTGTTCCTGGTCACGATGATGGTCTACGTCGTGCTGGCACAGGGTGTGAACGTGATCTACGGCTTCACGGGGTATCTGCCCTTCGGGTACGTCGGCTTCTTCGGGGTTGGCGCCTACGCCTCGTCCCTGGCCATCCTGGACACCGGCGTCCCGGCCCCGGTTGGCGTCGTTGTGGGGGCGGCGGGTGCGGTCCTGCTCGGGCTGCTGCTGTCCCCGCTTCTGCGCCTGTCCGGCGCCTACTTCGCCATCGCCACGCTGGCCGCGGCTCTGGCGGTCGAGAGCGTCATCTCCAACCCGTCGCTGGCGGGCATCACCAAGGGGCCCTACGGCATCGACCTCGGCTCCGTCTACAACGCTCGCGCCGACTACGTGGCGGGCCTGGTGATGGTGGGGCTGTCCATGGCAGTAGTCGTCTACCTGAGGCGATCCCGCTTCGGCCTGGCGCTCCGGGCCATCCGGAACGACCCCGTGAGTGCGGCTGCAGCCGGTGTGGACGTGGTGAAGGAGAGGATGCTCGCGTGGCTGATCTCGTCGGCGCTCGCCGGGGCGGCGGGCGCCGTGTTCGCCTGGGGAGTGTCGGTGTTCTATCCGACGGCCGTGTTCGGCATCTCCACCAGCGTGTTCGCCATCGTGTTCGCGTTGTTCGGCGGTGTGGGCACGGCGTGGGGGCCGTTGGTCGGGACGGCCGTGCTCTTCGGCCTGTACCAGGCGATAGGCGTGTCCGATCCGCAGTACGCGCAGGGGATCTACGGGTTGCTGATCGTGGCTCTGGTGCTGTTCGTACCAGGGGGGCTGGCCGGGGTGGCACGCAGCATCCGGCGACGGAGGGCCTGACCCTTGCGGGAGCGGACGGCCGAGGGACTCGAGCCGGTGCTCGCGGTGAACGACCTGAGTAGGTCGTTCGGTGCCCTCACTGCGCTGGACGGGGTCGCACTGGAGGTGGCTCCCGGACAAGTGCTGGGTCTCGTCGGCCCGAATGGTTCCGGTAAGACGACGTTGATCAACGTCGTGTCCGGCCTGTACAAGCCGGACCGGGGCGCTGTCGTCCTCGGCGGTCGGCAGGTTACCGGCTGGGCGCCGCATCGGCTTGCCCGGATGGGACTGAACAGGACGTTCCAGATCCCGCGCCCGTTCAAGGACCTGACCGTTCTCGAGAACCTGGCCGTGGCTCACCGCCACGCGGGCGGTGGGGTGAGGACGGCGCAGGAGCTGCTGGCCACGGTCGGCATCGCCGGGATGGAGCACAGGAGGGCTTCGGAGCTGAACGCCAGCCAGCAGAAGCGGCTGGACCTGGCCCGGGCGGTCACCACCGGACCGAAGGTGCTCCTGGTGGACGAGCTGGGAGCGGGTCTCGGTCCTGGGGAGCTTGACGAGATGGCAGTGATGCTGACCGAGTTGGCATCGACAGGCATGGCGATGATCGTGGTCGAGCACCTTCTCGGCTTCCTGGCGAAGCTGACGGAGACCGTCGTGGTCCTCAATGCCGGCAGCCCCATCTTCACCGGCTCCCTGCAGGCGGCGACGCAGGACCCCGAAGTAGTGAAGGTCTTTCTCGGCGGTGCCTGAGCCCCTGCTGTCCGCCGAGGGGATCGCCGCGTCCTACGGGACCATGCAGGTTCTCTGGGATGTCACGGTCGAAGTCCGCTCCGGCGAGAACGTGGTGCTCCTGGGGGCCAACGGAGCGGGAAAGACGACTCTGCTGCGCGCCCTGCTGGGGCTGGTTGCCATGCCCGCGGGAGCGATCACTTTCGAGGACAGGCCCATTCACCATCTGCGGACCGACGAGCGGGTCCGGCTGGGGATCGGGTATATGAGCGAGTCGGCGGTGTTCGGCGACCTGACGGTGGAGGAGAACGTGCTCCTGGGTGGCTGGCCGGTAGGGCGACGGCGGGCGCGCCAGCGGGCGGCAGAGCTGTACGACACCATGCCTGACCTGGCGCAGAGGCGTCGCACCCGGGCGGGCAGCCTCTCCGGAGGACAGCGGAAGATGGTCGGCATAGCCAAGGCGCTCGTGGCGAACCCCAGGCTGGTCGTGATGGACGAGCCGTCCTCGGGGCTGTCGCCTCTGTTCGTGTCCCAGGTGGTGTCGACATTGGACCAGCTGAGCTCCTCCGGCGTCAGCCTCCTCGTCGCCGAGCAGAACGTCGCCTTCCTCGGTCCGGCCGACAGGGTGTACGTGCTCGAGGGCGGCAGAGCTCGTTTTACCGGCTCCGTTGCCGACCTCGAGAGCGACACGGCGATGCACGATGCCTTTTTCGGCTTGAACTGATCCCTCATTGGGCGGACAAGTCATCTGCCGGTACACCAAATCTCTCAAGATGCGGTAAAGATTACCGACATTCACGGCCAGGGTATGGGACCCCCTGGGCCCGCCGGAGCATCTTGCGGCCCGGTTGCCGTGAGGAGAGACGATGGACGTGCATCGATGACCCGAGAGCCGGGGGAGCCGCCGAAGCCACCGGGGGCATCGCCCTTCGGGCAGAGGCGCAAGCTAACTCTGGGGGAAGCGCTCGTTCGCTGGTCCAGGATCGTCCTGTCGGAGCCCAGCAAGAGCATCGCTCTCTTCTGGGTCGCATCCGCGATACTGATGGGAGCCGTGATGCTGGTCCTGCGGTTGAACCTCCACAACCTCGACCTAATACTCGGAGTGACCGCGGTGTTCACCGCGGCAGGGGCGATACGCCTCGTCACTGGAAGGTTGCTCCCGGCGTGGGTGCTGAACATCGACGTAGCTCTGGGGACAGTGCTCATCACCAGTCTCACCACGGTCGGCATCGACCAGAGGATCCCTTTCAGCGCCCTGTACGTGTGGGTGGCGATCTTCGTGGGAATGTACTTCCGCCCGCTGGTCGCAGCGACGCACGTGGCTTTCGCCGGGGTGCTCTACGCGGTGGCACTCGTGGCTTCTCCGGTGGCCGGGAGCCCTGCCGCGGCTTGGATGATAGTGATCGGGACCGCGGCGCTCGCCGGGGCGGTGACGTCGGGCCTAGTCGGCGCCCTGCGCCTCGAAGCTCGTGAGGACCCGGTCACCGGGCTGGCCAACCGGCGGTGCTTCGACGAGAGGTTGGAAGAGGAGCTGCAACGCGCCCGACGCGGCGGCACCCAGCTTTCGGTGGTCGTCATGGACCTGGACGAGTTCAAGTCCGTCAACGACCGCTTCGGCCACGACGAAGGCGACCTGCTTCTGGGCAGGGTCGCCGAAGCGTGGGGCGCCGCGCTGCGCGAGGGGGGAGACTTCGTGGCACGGCTCGGAGGGGACGAGTTCGCAGTCATAGCTCCCGGCTCGGACGCTCAGGGAGTGCGGCGCCTGGCGGACCGCCTCCAGCAGGTGCTGCCCTACGACGTGAGCTGCTCGATGGGTGTCGCCACCTGGGACGGCCGGGAGGAGACCGGCAGCATGCTCAGGCGGGCCGACCAGGCGATGTACCGGGCAAAACAGGGCCGGCAGGGGCCTGGGAAGGGGGATTGACGGGGTGTGCCGGCCGGGCGGGGCGGTGCTCCGGGTGGGCCTGCTCCGGGTAGGCTGCTGTTGCCGGTGAGGCGCTGCGCAAGTAGGAGGTGGGCGGTGCCGTCGTCTACTTCGGGGCCCCGCCAGGCTCGAGGGGATCGGCCGCGGGCACGGGGTGTCACCCGGTGCGGGGGGGTATGGACAGCGTCGCGGGCCGCAGCTACGGTGCCTCCAGGCAGTCTCGCGCCAACCGGCGTGACCACTTGCGATCGAAAGGCGAGGTTCGATGAGTGTTCAGCTCGGCGACACGGCCCCCGATTTCCAGGCCGACACGACGGATGGCCCGATCAGCTTCCACGAGTGGATCGACGGTCACTGGGCCGTCCTCTTCTCCCATCCGAAGGATTTCACGCCCGTCTGCACCACGGAACTGGGGGAGGTAGCCCGTCTGAAGCCGGAGTTCGACAAACGGGACACCAAAGTGATCGGTCTGAGCGTGGATCCCGTCGAGACGCATCGGGAGTGGGAGTCCGACATAGCGGAGACCCAGGGCTACGCGGTCAACTATCCAATGATCGGCGATCCGGATCGCAAGGTGGCCGATCTCTACGGGATGATCCCGCCGAATGCGGGCAACACGCTGACGGTCAGGTCTGTGTTCATAGTCGGACCGGACAAAAAGGTGAAGTTGATCATCACCTACCCCGCTAGCACCGGCCGGGACTTCGGCGAGATCCTGCGAGCACTCGATTCGCTCCAATTGACGGAGAGGCACCAAGTGGCCACCCCGGTCAACTGGCGACCGGGCGACGAAGTCATAATTTCTAACTCCGTCTCGGACGAGGAAGCCGAGCAGCGGTTCCCCCAGGGATTCCGCGCCCTGAAGCCGTACCTGCGACTCACTTCGCAACCGCGGGGGTGACCGCGCCCGCCCTCGCTCTCTCGCCGACGCTGACGCAGTGCCGCCTGCCGGGCGCCCCGCTCCTCGACAACGGCGGCGACTCGAAGCCGGCATTGGACTGGGTGCTGCTGAGCAATTCGAGCGATATCCGCACGTGGTCAACTCTGCACATGCGCAGGAGTTGGAGTACTGTTCAACCATGACTCCCTTGAGCGCGGTCGACATCTTGGGTCCGCAGCTGCGCCAGGAATTGGACGAGCTCTCGGCCTCCATGTGCAAAGCCCTGAACGACCCGAAGCGGCTGATGGTCCTCTACACGCTCCGGAACCGGGGATGCACCGTGGGGGAGCTTTCTCGTCTGCTCGGTGCGCCGCAGTCCAACACCTCTCAACACCTGGCGGTGCTCCGGGACCGGGGCCTGGTCGAGGCGGAGCGGAACGGCAACACCGTCATCTACTCTTTGCGGCATCCGAAGGTGCTCGAAGCGGTGGATACGCTCAGGGAAGTGATGGCCGACGAGCTGACCCGCCGGCAGGCGCTCCGCTCTCGCTACGAGTAGAGTCTCCGGACCGGACCCCGGAAACTCCTCCGGGAGACGCTCAGGACCAGACGGCCCATATCCGGCCGCTGTCCTCGATGACGTCGTAGACCTCGATCCCGACGTCGGCCGGCCCTCTGAGCCGTTCGCCGGTCGAAACGTCGAACTGGCTGCCGTGGCGAGGACAGGTCACCACTCCGTCCGCCATCTCTCCTTCGGAGAGGGTGGCCCCTGCATGGGGGCAGCGGTCTCCGCTACAGGACAGCATCCCGCCGCTGTTCCACAGGGCAACCGGACCGAGCGGGCTCTCCGGTATGCGCTTTACCAGCCCCAGCCGTCCGGCGACATCCGACGCATCGCACAGGGCAAGTCGGTGCCGTCCGCTCAGGGCGCCCGGCTGGTCCAACCGCTGGCGAAGCTGTCGCGCAAAGGCGCCCCGGTTGGACACGAAGTCGCAGCCCGCCCTCTCGCCCGCTTCCCACAGCGAACGGTCCGGTTGTGCCAGGTGTCCACCGATGATCGACTGGGGGAGCGCAGCCCGCTGCCGGGCGACCGTATCCAAGGCACCTTCCCGATCGAGGTCCACGACCAGCACCAATGGCCGGATCTCCCGTGCAGCCTCCCACGGCCGGACCTCCATGCCCAGGTCGGCAACTGCTCGCTTCACGTTGCGCTGCAACACCAAGTCGTCCGACCAGAAGGCGACCACCGGCTCGACGGGAGCCGCACCGGTGGTCGCTTCGGCAGTGCCTGACGTCAAGCGAGCGCTCCGAGCACCAGCACTCCGGCGGGCGCCTCAAAGCCGACGCTGGCACGCCGACCCGGTAGCGGTCGGAGAGTCGTCAGATCAGGAAGCTGAGTCGTCAGATCAGGAAGCTGATGTCGGCGTTGGCCGCCATGTCGATGTAGCTGGTGGCGCCGGCCGGGGGCTCGATGCCTTCGATAAGGTCGTCCTTGCTCAGTCCGTACAGGTCCATCGTCATCTGGCATGGAGTCATCCTCACGCCCAGATCCTTGGCCATTTCGAGAAGCTCTGTTGTCGACGCCACGTTGTACTGGTCGGCGAGCTTCTTGATCATCGTCGTTCCCATCCCACCCATATGGATCTTGCCCAACTTCAGGTGGTCTGTGCCGCCTCGGTCCACCATGGACTCCATCTTCTGCATCCAATTGGTACCCGTGACTCGCTTGTCGTTGCGCTGGAGCACCCGCAGTCCCCAAAAGGTGAAGAACACGTCCACTTCGAGACCTGACGCTGCTGCCGTCGTCGACAGGATGAGGGTAGGCCACACCCGATCCAGATCGGAGCTCCAACAAATGAGTGCCATGCGCTTCTGCGCTGATGTCTGGTCCAGTGTCGACTCGGACACGTCTCCCCCTCCGTTGAACGTACTTCGCCGGAACTGCTCCGGGAACGGTGCCCGCTCCCGGTCCTACATTGGTCCTGCCGTCCGCCACTCTGCTTCGGCTCTGCTGCTCGTCACGCTGCTGCTCGTCACGCACGCTGCTGTTGGCTCTTACCGGGCGCTTCTTGCCCTTCGTTTGTCGGGTGAATCGCGCTACGACTTCTCAGGGTAATGCTCGCGCGCCCAGGGTCGCCGGTCAACTGGTCTTTGGGCGAAGGGCCGAACGAAGTGCACTGGGCATATCCGTGGCTATTCTGCGCATCGGAAGCAGCGGATGTCGTTCTGGTCGATGACGGCCCGATAGTGCTCGAAGGCGGCGGCTCCGTCGCTCAGTGCCTGCCGTTCCTCCGCAAGGAAGTCCGCCCGGATGCGGTAGAGCCACCCGCGTCCGTAAGGATCCCGGTTCGCCACCGCCACGTCCTCCGCGAAAGCGCTTTGGTTGTTCGCGATCACTTCGCCGGACAAGGGACTGACGAACGGTCCCACCCACTTGGCGCTCTCGATGGCGGTCAGTGGCCGCCCCCGCTTTATAGGCGATCCGGGACGTTTCCAGGACAGCTGGACCAACCGGCCACACCTGGTCTGGGCCACGTCCGTCATGCCAATGGTGGCCACGTCGTCGTCGAGGGAGACCCACACGTCGTGCACCAGGTCGTAGAGCAGCGAGTCCGGTACGGCACATCCGGCCCAGTTGGGTGCGCCCGCGTCGAGACCTCCGGTGACGGGTTGCATCCCCTTGCCGGAAGCGACGCTGCGGGATGGATCGTTCAACTGCCACCTCCGGTGATCGTCGTGTGATCCGATGGATGGACTGCTCCGCTTGCCAGTGCTCGGGCGGGTCGGGAACTGCTCGGTGCGAGACCTACTCCGTGGTGCAGGAGATGCCTTCGGAGTCGAGGAACTGGCGGTACCGCTCGATGCCATCCGGGCCGGTCGCCAGGTCGGCAGAGTCGGCGGCCCAGTCGGACGCTCGGATCTTCGCGATCCATCCGGCGCCGTAGGGGTCTTCGTTGATGGTCGCAGGACGGCTCGAAAGTGACTCGTTGACTTCCACCACCTCACCCGCGACGGGACTCGGCACGGGGCCCACCCACTTCCCACTCTCCACGGTAGCGATGCTGCGCGCCTTCTTGACCGGCTTGCCGGCCGCCTTCACCGACACGGAGATGATGGTCTTCGCCATGTTCTGAGCGACGTCGCTCAGTCCGACAACCACCAGGTCACCCTCCGGGCGGGCCCAGACGTGCTTTTCGACGACGTAGTACAGCTCGTCGGGAATGTTGCAGTTGTTGACGGTGGCCACCCGTCCTCCTCAGTCGTTGGTTTGCGTAGTTTCCGCCGGTTCGGATGAACCGGCCTCTTGCTGCTGTTCGGGGTGCTCGCCGAGCAGATGGTTCACCATCATGTCGAAGCCGACCAGCCGTATCTCCCGTTCGAACTCCACCAGGAACTCCGGATCGTCCAGGCCGGGCTTGATCGCCTGGTCGTAGCCCGAATGGCATATAGGGCATTCCACCACATACACCCGACGGTTGCCACGTGTCTCGAAGCGGACCCCCTCGGGGTGCGCTTCGGCGAGATGGGCATGGAGACCCCGAGGCGTGCCTTGGAAGGCGCACCAAGGGCAGTTCATGCCGTCGGCTCGGGTGCTGCCTGGGCTGCCTGCAGACTGGGCAGTCGATCCCGGTCGAGCGCTCGGTCCACCAGTTGGACGATGTCGACCACGGTCATCTTGCCTTCGTTGCCAGTCGTCTTGACGGCGTCGGAGAACATGGCGAAGTCCTTCGGGCAGGCGACGACGAAGGTGTCCACTCCGAGAGCGACCGCTTCTTTCATGCGGTTCTCGCTGGGCCGCTCCTCCAGGAAGGAATCGTCCATCCAGATCCGTCCCCCGCCCGCACCGCAGCAGAACGACCCGGTACGGTTTCGGGGCATCTCGACCAGCTCGCAGCCCAACCCTTCGATGAGCGCGCGTGGCGCATCGAGCACCCGGTTGTATCGGCCCAGGTAGCAAGGGTCGTGGTATGTGACGTGGCCGCCGAGCGGCTTGATCGGCAGCCTGCCGGAAAGAACCAGGTCCGTCAGCACCTCGCTGTAGTGGCGCACCGGCTTGTCGAGCCCGTAGGACGGGTACTCGTTGCGCAGTGTGTTGTAGGTGTGGGGGTCCGTGGTGATGATCGTCTGGAAGTCGGCTTTGGCCAGTGCTGCCAGGTTGTGCTCGACCAGCATCTCGAACAGCCCCTCTTCGCCCACCCGGCGCACGTCGTTGCCGGAGTTGCGCTCGTCCTCGTAGAGGAGGCCGAAGCTGATCCCCGCGTGGTGCAGGATGCCGGCCAGTGTGCGCGAAAGCCCCTGCAGCCGGTCGTCGAAGGACGCGAAGTCGCCGACGAACCACAGGTACTCGACCGGCTCCTTGCGCGCATCCGGGATCGTGAAGTCGAGGCCCTTGGTCCACCTGGCGCGCATCCTCGCCGACTTGCCCATCGAGTTCCCCTGTTGGGCAATGTTCTGGAGGGCCGACTGCAGCGTCGCGTCCATCGTGCCCTCATCGACGAGCTTGCGTCGCATCTGGATGATGCTGGGCACGTGCTCGATCCCGACCGGGCACACCTCCACGCAGGCCATGCAGGTGGTGCAGGACCACAGCGTCAGCGGTGCGATGACGTCGCCGGCGACGGCAGTGGAGCCGTTGGCAGCCAGAGGGCCGGTAGCAGCCGGGCGCTCCTCCTGGTCGAGCACCACGGGTATGTGCTCCTGACGATTGACCCACTGGCGCAGGTCGAGGATCAGGTCCCTGGGAGACAGGGGCGCTCCCGCGGTCCGGGCAGGGCAGACGTAGTGGCACCGTCCGCACTTGGTGCATGCGTCCAGGCCTAGAAGCTCCTTCGGGGTGAAGTCGGCCAGCGAGGTGTACCCCGGGTGACCGCTGGGAGGTGACGGAAGGCGACGCGTGTTGGCCGGATCGTTCACCACCAGGTTGGCCGGGGAGGCGATCATGTGGTTGGCCTTGGAGAACGGCACGTAGGCGACGAATGCCAGCGCCATCAGGATGTGGAACCACCACAACCAAGGGTGGACGTGGGCCGCAAGGTGTGGCCCGACGCCGACTGCGTTCCAGCCCAGGCCGGTCAGGTAGCCCATCCAGGTCCACCGCTCGAAGCCGGGGAAGTGAGCCTCGTCGATGCGCAGTCCCTGTATGAGGAAGCCGGTCACGAACAGGGCCATCAGGAGCCACAGGAAAAGCCAGTCGCCCTGCATGAAGCGCTTGCGGGAGTAGCCCTCCTCCGGCTTGAACGCCCTGGTGTAGTCGAGGCGTGGCTCCTTGTGGCTCGCACGCCGGCCCATCAGGTGGGCCGTGCCGAGGATTGCGATCACTCCGGCCAGGTTGAACACTGCGTTGTAGGCCAGGTAGAAGGGGCCGTGGAAGAAGCTGACCGTGTGGCCCACCAGCAGCGGGCTGACGTTGCCCAGGATGTCGTAGTCGAGGCTGAGGATCGTGGTGGCGGCGAAGAGGCCCAGGAACCCCCAGAAGACGAGGAGGTGGGCCATACCGACGCTCGGCTGGTCGCGGCTGATGGTGCGGTTGGTGGCGACTGTCCAGAAGCCCTTTGCGAAGCTCGGCTTGGTGGTCACCTCCGGCACGTCCTCCCGGTGGGAGGGACGCATCCACCGCCCCTCCCGGGCCGGGCGGCCACGACCGTACTTGCGGACCCTCAGCACGATGCCGGTGAAGAACGTCGCGATGGTGAGCACGGACAGGCCGTAGAACACCGCCTGGGCGACGGTGCCCTCTCCTGCGAAGACCTTTCTGGTCTCCACCAGGGCGAGCGTCGGGTCCAACGTCATGATCCCAGGCGCTCCACCAGCTCGGGCACCAGATCGAACAGGTCCGTGGTGGTGCCGTAGTGCGCCACGTCGAAGATCGGCGCGTTCTCGTCGGTGTTGCAGGCGATGATCGTGTCTGCGTTGCGCATTCCCTCGAGGTGCTCCGGCGCACCGGATATGCCGAAGCACAGGTACACCTTCGGCTTCACCTTCTGGCCCGACTTGCCGACCTGGTGCGGCTTGGGCAGCCATCCCTGGTCGATGATCGGCCGCGAGGCGGACAGGGGAGCGTTGAGTGCTCCGGCGAGCTCCTCCACCAGCTCCAGATTGTCCTGGCTGCCGATGCCGCGTCCGACCGACACCAGTAGGTCGGCGGTCGTGATGTCCACTCCGGAGCGGTCCGGCTCACGCAGGGCGCTGAAGCGCGCCTTCAGCTCGGACAGACCCGCAGGGGCGTCGACTTGGACCACCTCGGGGGAGCCGCCCGCTCGGCCGGCATCGGCGGGGAACGACCCGCCGATCACGGTGCACACGGCCTTGGGGCCGTCGATCACCGCCTCTGCCAGCAGCTTGCCGCCGTAGAGCTGGGAAGTGGCGACGATGTCGCTGCCCTCCGTGTCGAGGCCGATCACGTAGGACGCCAGCGGAGCACCCCACGAGACCGACAGGGAGCCCCCCAGGTCCAGGCCCAGTGTGGAGGTTCCCATGAGCACCAGGCGAGGGTCGGCGGCGTCGACGACCGCCCCCAGCGCCTTCTCGAACGCCTCGGGCGAGTAGCCCTCCAGGCCGGGTCCCTCCACGGTGTACACCACATCCGCAGCACCCAGGGAGTCCACTCCGGAGCTGTCGGCGATCAGAGCCACGGCTGCGCGGCCGCCGGCAGCACCGGCCAGCTCCTTGGCCTTGCCCAGCAGTTCGTATGTAATGTCGGTCAGCTGGCCGCCGGAGCGCTCAGCCACCACCAGCACGTCGTTCGCCATCAGTTCGGCCCCCTCAGGACTTGACCAGGCCCTTGGCCCGGATCAGCTCGATGATCTTGTCTGCCACGTCGGCGGCGCTCCCGGTCAACATCTCCGCCTGGCCGCTCTTCTCCGGGGCGTAGAGCCTCCGCACCGTAGGCCTTCCCCCGTCTCCGGACACCTCGACGGTCTCCTCGCTCAGTCCGCCGGCCTGCATCGCCTGCCTGATGCGGGTGATGGGTGCGTAGCGAGGCGATTGCCGCGCTGCCTGGACACCGAGAACGGCAGGCATGGCGACTTCCTCCTCCGCCACCGTGCCGCCGCCCAGCTCCTGGGAGACCTTCACCACGTTGCCCTCGGGGACCGCGCTGACGACCACAGCCACGTGGGGAACGCCGAGCATCCGTCCGAGAAGTCCCGCCACCTGCCCGTCCAGGTCGTCGGCAGCCTGCACGCCGGTGATGACCAGGTCCCACTGCTGGCTCTCCAGCCACTTGGCGATCGCCGAGGCCCTGGTATGGGACGACACCCAGCCTTCCGGTACGCCGGCCAACTTGACCGCCTTGTCTGCACCCTTCGCGAGTGCCGTGTAGAGCGTCTGGTCCACGTCCGGCTCGTCCAGGGCGACGGCTACCACTTCCACTTGGTCCGCTCCGACACCTTCCTTGATGAGCAGAGCCTCTTCCAGAGCCGACTCGTCGAACTCGTTCGCCACGAACTTGACGAACTCCCGATCGATGTCCGTGCCGCTGTCGTCCACCTCCAACTCTTCAACTAGGTCCGCTAGTTGGCGCATGGCTACCACGATCCGCATCTGATTCACCCCACTGGTTCGAAGACGTCGTCCAGAGCCATCTCGGCCCGGATCTGTTGTGTGTCGTCCGGCGTCGGCCGGAACGGGAAGTCTCGGTACGACTCACTCGGGCGGTAGGAACCGTACGGACGCGTGCAGCCCGGTTCCCCTTCCTCTCCGGGGCAGCCGTCGGTCATGAACGGCACCCCGCTCTCCACGGCCTGCTGCACGATCGACGCAGGACCCGACACGCGTACGAGAGCCCCTTCGTCGTCGAACCCGAACTGCTCGGAGCCGAACCCCTCGGTCTCGACGAGATGCTTGGCAAGCTGAATCCGTCGCCACCGGGTGATCGGGGACTTCGGGTACGATCCCAGACGGCTGTCCGGCTCCGGGTTGAAGCAGAACAGGTAGGAGAAGATCTGCCTGTCCCGGAGACGGAGGAACGTGTCGACCATGTCCCTGTCGGACTCTCCCAGACCGACCAGAGTGTGGCAGTTGACCTTCCACGGACCGAAGATGTCACGGGCGTCGTAGACGATCGACCAGTACTTCTCCCAGCTGAGGCCGGCACCACCGGCCGGTACGTCGGTCCTGTGGGTCCGGAACAGCTCCTCCGTGACAGCGTCCAGGCCGATGCCGATCATGTCCACCCCGATCTCGGCGAAATGCTCCAGCTTCCGCCTGTTCAGTGTCGGGGGAGCCACCAGGATGGACAGGGGCGTCTTCACCTTGGCGCGTATCCGCTCGGTTATCTCGCAGGTGTCTCTGTAGGCGAATGGATTGGTCACCATCGATATGCAGAGCCGGGTCAGCCGGTCCGCTTGCTTCGCCATACGGTCGACGAGGTCGTCGGTGCGAACCAGCGGCCAGTCGACACGGATGAACGACTTGTCCTCGTAGGTGCCCGGCCGCGTGCGAGCCAAGCCGCAGTAGGAGCAGTCCGACTTGCAGCCGTCGTCGTAGTTGAGGAGGAGGTTGATGCCGCCGAAGTCGAAATCCCGTGAGAATCGTCCGGACTGGAACCGGAGAGCAATGGCGCTCGCTCCCGAGATACGCACCCAGTCGGGGCTGATCTGGGCATCCGTCTTGACGACGGGCAGCGGGATGGTGGTCATCTGGAAACCTCCGGGAAGTAGCAGGAACCGGTGCGACGGGGTGCCGCGCTCTCGACCGCGGTCTGCACCTGGCTCGCGTCGGCGGCTGCGGCCAGGACAGCGTCCAAGAGGGAAGCGGGCGCGACGACGGAGGAGCCCTCCAGCGCCTTCTCCAGGCGAGGCAGCAGGATACGGCTGTCGACGCGTTGCCAGCGGAGCGCCTTCTCCGCGGCCATCAGCTCCGACGGCATCACGTTGAAGTCACCGCCCAGCAGGGCGCTCTTTATCACGTCGCCTTGCAGTGCGAGCTGACACGAGACCGTGCCGACCGCCGTAGCAGCTGTCGAAGTGCCGACAGCGTCACGTGACGCGTGGCGTTCACGGGTCCATGCGTCGCTGCCGTACTTGCTCTCGGCCAGGTCGGAGGCGAGCGACAGCTCGACGTCGCTCGGCCTCGACGGCTCGAGTGGCGACCCGAGCAGGTCCTCGAACCCTGCCGCCACCAGTGGCCGGAGCCGGGCGCCGTCCCACGGCTCTCCGGTGAGGTCCGACAGAGTCGTGACCCTGTCGGCGACCGTTGCCACGCCTTTGCGCCCCAGCTTCGATGCCGGGATCCGGAGCACCGACAGCATCAACTCGATGTCCAGACCGGCCAGCACGCTGGCGTGGAACAGCAGGGCGCCCTTCCCGTCGGAGTACAGCCCGAGCCCGGCGATCTTCCGGCCGTCCACCTCGAGGTCGTTCTTGCCCTTGAACGTCGCCTCCACGCCGGCCAGAGCCAGGCCCTTGACGACGCCCTGAGCCATCCGGGCCAGGACCGTCCGAGGCCGTTCGGATGCGTTGGCCCGGCTCACCACGGCCACACCGAGCTGCTGCGCGCCCATGAGTATCGCGCCGCCGCCCGTGGGTCGCCGGGCGACGGTCAGCCCACGATCGGCAGCGGCCTGCATGTCCACTTCGGCGTCCACGTTCTGGTAGCGGCCCACGAGAGCGCAGTGGTCGGCGTACGTGTAAAGGCGTACCGTCGGCGGAGGGCATCCGTCATCCGGGCGACCGGGCGACGTGGCGGCGCCACGCAACCCGGGGAGGACTGAGGGCGACCCGTGGGATCGCATCAGCGCTTCGTCCAGCGCCAGGCCGTCCTTGGCGGACACACCGTCGTCTGTCAGCAGCCGGACGATCCTCTGCGAAGAAGTCGGCGGCTCGGCGGCACCCGCCCCGATGGGCTGGAAGCTCTCCGGAGCAGGGGCGTGCAACTCGGGCCCGGTGAGGGTGGTAGCGCCGGCGCTCATGCGCTGAGGCTCACTTCGCTCCACTTGTCGCCCTCTTCGCCGGTCCAGGTCAGCGAGCAGCACCACTCGTAGCAGCGCGGCTCCAGGCCCTTTGCTGCTGCATAGGCGATGATCCCCTCGGCCGGATAGGCGATGCCGTTCAGCCCGATGTCCACCGCAGCTTCGTCCAGATGCCTCTTCATGGGGCCCATCGGTCTGGCACAGCCGAGATTGACCTTGGTGGTGGGCATCGCTTCTCTCGCCGTTGCGAAGAAGCTCGTCACGTCGTCGAGAGGCGGTGGTGGAAGATGTTCCATCGGTGTGCTGACCAGAGGCGTGAGCACCACCAGGATCAGAGTGGACACCGGGTAGCGGGCGATCATGTCCAAAGCGTTGTGCTCGCCGAGGAACTTGCCGTAGTGGAGCCCGAGCACGATGTGGGGGATGATGCGGAGACCCCGCTCGGACAACAGAGACAGCGACGTCTCGAAGTCCGCCGTGGTGAGGGGAAGGTGGTACACGTCGTGGATCGTGTCGTCCGCGCCGATGATGTCCAGCATGACGCCGTCCACACCGGCGTCGGCAAGTGACTCGGCCAGGGCGGGGGAGACCACGCCCGAATGGGCGATCACCCGCATCCCCAGCTCGTCCTTGATCCGGGGAACGTGCACCAGGTGCTTCTCCAAAGGCACTCCGCCGCTCCTGGTCGAGCCCCCCGACACGAGGATCCCTTCGCTGCCGCCTTCTCTGAGGCTCTTCGCCAGGTCGAACAGGTTCCCTCCGGCACGCACCGAGATCATGCCGTCCAGCACCTTCGTCTGGCAGTGGTCGCACTGAAGGGCGCACGCCGAACCGGTGACGGACACGGGGAGGAACCGCCGCGAGTTCGTGGGAGTCCACTCGTCGGTCTGCCAGCGTTTCAGGCCGGGAGCGTAGAACTCCATCGCGTTGCCGAAGTGCTCCCGACGCGAGTCGAACGTGGGGGAGGACGTGACCGTCATTCGGCCAGCACTCCCTGACGCCGGTAGTCGTCCACACGGGACTCGAACCACTCGCGTACCGTCGCCTCGCCCCTCACCAGCGTGTCGAGGTCCGCGCCCAGGTCCGACGGCCGAAGCTTGACCAGCCACGTGCCGTATGGATCGTGGTGCACCTTCGCTGGCTGCGCCAACGCTTCGGAGTTGACCTCCACCAAGGTGCCCGACAACGGAGCGAGCAGGGGCCCGACGAACTTCTCGGCTTCGAGAGACCCGAGCGGACCTCCCCGCCTCACCTCGGCTCCCGGAGCTGCCAACGACAGCTGAGCCAGCGTGCCGGACGTCTCGGCCCCCAAAGGATCGAGGCCGATGACCACCACGCCCGAGCCCGGCGATCCGCTCGCGTCGGTGCAGCCGGATGTGTCGACCCACAGGTCGCTCGCCGGGTCGTAGCTGAGATCCAGCCTGAGCTCGTAGCCCTTCACCCGTTCGGTAAGCGTCATCGCCCAGCCTCCATGCCAGTCCTATCCACCAGATCCAGTGTGTCCGCCAACGTCGACGCCACTCGCCACTCGGAACCGCCGGCGCCGACGGACCGGAGGACGTCGGCGGCTTCACCGAGCCCCAGCCCCTCCAGCTTCGCCTCCAACACCCCCAGGAGATTCTGCAGCTCGCCTTCCTCGAGATCCGGTTGCAGGGCGTTCGATCCTCGCAGCCGCAGCTTTGCGTGGCGAATGCGGCCCCCCACCACGGTCCCGCGGGCGACCGCTGCCTCGGTGGCAGCTCTGAACACGTAGACACCGCCCCTTATCTTGACTTGGCGGCAGCCGCCGTCGACGGCGTCCCGCCGTGCCGGTTCGTAGCGCCGGATGTCCGGCGCCGCCACCTCGGCCGGCTCGTCGGCGGCCTCCGCGTCGCCCGACGAGATCCAACGCGGGCTGACGAAGATGTCGTCCAGCCGATCCAGGTGAGCCAGCTCGGCATCGGTCAGCTGTCCCGGCGACGCAGTCAGACCCAGTGCCTTCTCGTACGCGCCCGCGGCTGCGTGGGTGAACGACGTCGAGTCGATCGCCGGAGTTCCCTCAGGGGGCCCCACGTAGCTCCGCATGGCGGCGAGCACGTCCGACCGCATGCGGTCGTCGGGCAGTCGCAAGGTCGATACCGCTTCCTCATGGTCGAACGACTCGATGCAGTTGCCGACGACTGTCACCGCTTCCTCTATCTGTCCTGCGCCGTGGCCGCAGACCTTGCGCTCTCCCACCACGATCTCGGTGGCAGCGTCCAACTGGGCGTCGATCCCTGCCGCGCGAAAGGCAGCGACCGCAGGGCCGAGCAGCTTCCGCAGCGCAGCGCTGCGAACGCCTACCACCTGGCGCGCAGGGATCGTGATCTGGAAGAACAGCTGGTTCTGGTCCAGGTAGACGGGGCCGCCACCTACCATCCGGCGATAGACCGGCAGGCCCTTTGCAGCGCATACATCGGTGTCGACCTCCTGCAGGCTTCGGTGATAGCCGATGCCGACGTAGGGCGCGGTCGGACGGGCGAACGACAGCGTCGGAGGTGCCGCGCCGTCGGATACGCCCATCGCGACGGCGTGCCACAGGGTCTGTGATCGCAGCGGGGAGACGTAGCCGAAGTCGATGACCCGTAGGCGTTCCTCAGCGGGCAACCGGTTCCCCCGAAGCGGCCAGGGATGCAACGGCGTCCTTGCCGCCCATCGCCTCGTCCAGCAGCTCGATGATGTCGAGCACCTTCAAGTGCTCGTTTCCGGTGGACTTTGCCGCGTCCTCGAACCGGGAGACCTCGTACGGACAGCAGACGGCAAGGATGTCCGCCCCCGTCTCGGCGGCCTCGCGGACGCGTCGCTCCGACAGCCGCTCGCTGGTGTGGTTGGCCGTGAAACCGTCGAGCCACATTCCGCCGCCTCCACCTCCGCAGCAGTACCCGTTCTCCCTGCAGCGCAGCATCTCCACGAGCTCCAAGCCGGGGATCGCTTCCAGCAGACGCCTCGGCGCCTCGTACTCGCCGTTGTGACGGCCCAAGTAGCAGGGGTCGTGGAAGGTGACCTTCTTCTCGATCCGGTTGACCAGCGGAAGCCTGTCCACCAGAGGCGCCAGGAGCTGCGTGTAGTGGGACACGTCGTACGTGTGGCCCCTCTTGGGGTACTCCTTGCGCAGCGCGTTCAGGCCGTGCGGGTCGGGCGTGACGATCCTCGCGAACTCGTAGCGGTCCAACGTCGCTGTCACGTCGTCCATCAGGGCTTCGAACAGACCCTTCTCGCCTGCCAGCCGCTGGGAGTCTCCGAGGGTCTTCTCCTCCGGCCCGAGGATCGCCCAGTCGACACCCGCCACCGTGGCCACCCGCGCGAACGCCTGCGCCGCCTGCTTGCCGCGGGGATGGTAGCTCCAGTAGTCCTCCACGTAGAAGAGGACGTCGACCGGGCCTGGATCGTTGGCCAGCACCCTCACCGGCACGCCGGCATCCTTGGCCCACGCGTGGCGGCGCCGGGCGTTCTCGCCCAGGGCGTTGCCGTACCGGAAGCTCTTCTCGAACACGTCCTGCAGCTCGTTCGGCACGTTGCCGTCGGCAACGGCCACCTCTCGGGCCGCCGGCATGATGTCGATCATGTTCACCTGCTTCGGGCACACCCGCAAGCAGTTGGCGCAAGTGGTGCACAGCCACAGGTCGGGCGACGAGAACAGATCCATTCCCGTCTGCACCTTCCGGTGGATCTTTCGCGGGCCGTACTCTCCCACCATGTCCACCGGGCAAACCGGGACGCACTTGCCGCAGCCGTAACACCATTCGAGCGACTCACCGCCCGGCTGGGCCGAGATCTTGGCAAACCCGCCGGAGGTGTAGCCACTCAGCACCCTCGGCTCGAACATCCGGTTCCACATTCCGGGTAGCTCCCACTCCCGCCCGGAGATGGTGGAGCGGACGACCGCCTCCTCTTTTTCGAACGCAGCCGGTTCTTGTTTGCGTCCTCCTACTGGCATGAGCGAACCTCCGGGTTGTGGACCCCTAAAAGACGCCGGACCAACTCCGGCAGTTCGGGAACTATGCGATTGAACTCTTGACTCATCCGAAGCCGCAGGACCGTGTACATGTAGACGCCGTAGACGCAGCCGAGGAACACGTCTACCCCGAACTGGCCGCCGGTGATGGCGCCCAGACCGGCAGCGCGGGCAGTGCCCTCGACCACAGCCATCGCCTCGCCCACCCGGTGGTACGTGTCCTCGCGGGTAGCGCCGAACAGATCCACTTCGTCGACGATCAGCAGCCGTAAGGCGCCGGTGTCCGAGCGAGGATCCCACATCCAACGAGTCCACGGCCACCAGCGCTCGGGCTCGCCGAAGCGGAGCAGTTCGAACGGGAGATCGGCGGCAGCCTCCGGGAACGCGTGAAGGATGTCGGTGAGCGGTGACAGCCTCTCGTGCAGATCCCCCCAACCCTGCAGCAGCGCGTCGATGGCAGCGCCGAGCTCCTGGTGGCCTACCGAGTCGAGGATGGCGTCGGCACGCCTGCGGGTCACGAAAGAGCTGCGCAACAAGCGCCGGAGGTCGGGACGCCCAAGACGCGCCGCTCCGTCCGTCAGGAGGGAGCGGACGGCATCCGACTTCGCTTGGGCGGAGTCGGCTATGGATGCCAACTCCTCCGGAGCCACTCTTGCCAGAACCTCCGAGACGAAGTCCCGCGCAACTGGCGTATCTACGATTTGTCCTGCCATCACACCCCCCTCCAGCGCCGGTGACCGAGCCTCCTGCGGTACTTCAGCCCGCGACGGCCATCGATCGTCTGATCGTCCCGATGGCTTTTGCTGCCGCCAAGCCGCCGCTCGAGGTGCAGTCCTCCAAGTCGGCCGGCCCCAGGGCGGCACCTGCGGCAAAGATCCCGGCCTGGCTGGTGGTCACCGTGTCCAGCGGGGCGTTGACGGCCTCGACGAAGCCGTACTTGTTCTGCTTCACCCCCAGCAGGGCCGACATCTCGCGGGTGCCGACCGACGGCTCCATCCCGACGGAGAGCACGACCATGTCCATCATGACCTCCATCGGGCGGCCCATCGTCGTGTCCTCTCCCCGCACCAACAGCTGGCCGTTCTTGGGAAGGACCTCGGTGATGATGCCCTTGACGTACTGGACGTGGTGCTTCTCCTGCGCCGGCCAGTAGATCTGGCTCTCCCAGTAGCCGTACATACGCATGTCGATGTAGAAGATGAACACCTCGGTGTCCGGCAGCGCCTCTCGGATCTCTATCGCCTCCTTGGAAGCGATACCGCAGCACACCTTGGAGCAGTACTCGTTACCGATCTGGCGGTCACGACTGCCGACGCACTGAACGAAGCAGACACGCTTGGGAGGCTCGCCGTTGGAAGGACGGACGATGTTGCCCTCCTTCATCATCGCCTCGAGGTCCTGCAGGGCGATCACGTCGGGGAACTCGTAGTAGCCGTAGAGCTGCGTCTCGCGGCCCGGGTCGAAGTGCTGGAAGCCGGTGGCGAGCACAATTGCGCCCGCTTCCACCGAGGCGGGACCGTCCTTGCCCTGCACTGCCAGGGAGAAGTTTCCCGCCTCGCCCGTACAGGCGGTGACCGTGGTGTCGGTCATGATCGTGACGCCGTCGAGCGACTGCAGATGAGAGATGATCGCCCCCATCGCCTCGTCCGCCTGCATGAAGTACGGGGTGAGGTTCGAGTAGTTCTCGGCGATAGGCATCCCACCGAGGTAGGACCTCTTCTCTATCAACGTCACCTGCTGGCCGAGCTCCGCCACGGTGGTGGCTTCCCTGAGTCCTGCCGGGCCGCCTCCTATGACCACCACGCTCTGGTTGGACATTGCTCTCCTTATGTACTCCGCCGGTGAATCGTCACCGGCTCTCCCCGTTTCACGGGCGCGCCCGTTCTGTCTGCCTCATGCACGTCACCACAGATACGCCGCCTGACTAGCAGCCGACCTACTTCGTGTTCGACCCGGACGGGCGATACCGATCCGGCCCGCCCCGGTACTGGTTAGACGCCCACGTCTTCCCAGGTCGAGAACTCCTTCTCGTTCCTCTCGAGACGCCCCACCTCGTCTTGGAACTCCGCCCAGGCCTTCTCCCAGTCGATGCCCATCTTCTCCAGGAGCGGCCGGTAGTTGGCCGAGTGCCAGTGCAGCTGGCACACCCTGAAGGGATGAGCCCCCATGGCGAGAGCGGCGAACTGCGCCTCGGACATCACTGGCACACCAACGTTGCGACCGTGGGCCTGCGCCGCGAACTGGCTCTTGTCCAGAGTCGTCACACAGCCGGTGTCGTGAGTCAGCACCACGTCGGGGTTGGCCTCCTCCTTCATCACCTCGATCTTGCGCATTGTGGCGAACGACCGCGTGAAGTCTCTCTGCACCAGGATGTGGCGGAAGCCGAAGCCGCAGCAGTCGAACCACGTCGAGTACTCCCTGACGTCGGCACCCAGTGCCGTCGCCAGGCCCGTAACTACCGCCGTACGCTGTCCCTGGTAGACGTCGGGGTCGTAGATGGCGTCGCCTTCAACGAGCTTGTAGTAGTGGCAGGCAGGGTGGACAGTCACGCCGATCCCGGAGAAGTCCCGCACCTGGTTCTGCTTGATCTCGTCCCGCAACGCGTACAGGTACTCCGAGTAGTGGACTATCTCCTCCGGCATCACCAGCGGCTTGCCGAGCTTCTCGAGCACCTTGCGTACCTGTGCGCGCAGCTCCGGGTGCCGCATGATCTCCGCCCGCACCTCCTTGTAGTGCCCGTAAGAGGTACCGCAGTGGATGAGCGGGAAGTAGCCGGTCTCGTAGGCTGCCGCGAAGTTGCGCAGCGCCACGGCCGCCTGCGCTGCCTGGTTCGACGTTGCGCTGGCGTAGTAGTTCCACGCCGTGCAGGAGGTCTGGTCCCGCGGATCGTGGTAGTCGTACCCGAGCTTGCGCATGATCCAGTAGATGGAAGTCGAGTAGCCGGGTATGTGACCGCACTGACCGCAGGACTTGTGGTGCCAGAGGTGGCCTCGGGGGATCTTCTTCGTGACGCCGTACTTCGTCGGCACCGCCACGAAGTCCTCCGGAACCCGCTGCACGATCAGCTCGCCGGCGTCCTCCAAGCGGAACAGCTCTTCGTGGAAGTCGGCTGATCGCCTGTCCGGCACCCGGTCGAACCGTTCCTTCTTCGTCTTGATCATCTCTACGGGTACGGTGGTCATCGCTCGATCCCCTCCTCTTCCAAGCGCTCCTCCATGACCTCTTCGAGAATCATGTGTAAGCCCTCGTCGACTTGACTGATCATGTCCAAGGCTCCGGTTTCGAGCCAGATGAGGTACAGCTCTATGAGAGTGCGATCGGCCACCGCCCAGCCGGTCGTGGTGGTGTGGTGCGTCTCGGGCGGTAGTGCGCGCCTCCACAGTGCGAGGCTCTCCGAGACGTCTGCGACTTCGGGACCCCAGTCGGGAAAGGCGTCGGGCTGGAGCATGTCCGGCGAGACCTGGGTGCCTGTCGACATGATCTTGTAGATGATCCGGGAGTAGCCCTCGAGGGCTTCTCGCGCCGATGCGAGCCCGTTGTTCACCGCTACTTCCCGCATGACGGTGATGATGCCGCCGGGGTTGTTGCCTCTGGGGCACCTCAGACAGGAGAAGCACTGGGAGCACTCCCAGATGTCCTCCTGCATCTGCTGGAACATCAGCTCGACGTCGCGACGGGCGGCTGCCTGCGCTATCAGGCGAGGACTGAAGTCGTAAAACCTGGCCGACGGACATGCTGCCACGCAGATCCCGCACTCGTAACAGCCGTAGAGATAGTCGTGGAACCGGGGATCGGCCACGACTTCGGCGATCAGCCGTTCCTTCTCCTCGCCGGGGACGTCGGCGAAGCCCGCAACCTTGGGAGCCTTGTAGTAGGGATCCATCGTGATAGTCGCCATGGAAGTGATCGCTCCTATGCTGTCAGAAGGAGACGACTGCGTCGGCTTCTATGGCCAGGTCGTTGAAGGCGGCGCCGCCGATCATCCCGACGCCCTCCACAAGCTCCTCCTGGGTTAGGTCGTTCAGGTCCAGAGAGGGCTGACAGACCCAGAGATGCACGCCGAGGTCGGTCGCCTGGCGGATGAAGTAGGACAAACGCTGGCCACGATCGCCCTTCGGGCCGATCTTGTCCACGACGTCCCGCTGGAGCAGCTGAGGTCCGTACATCGTGAAGTAGATGCCGACTTCGACGTCCATCGCAGCGGCCGAGGCCGCCAGGAAGAAGGGCGTGGCCGAACGGCCCGGGTCGTTCACACCGTGGGTCTGAACGTAGAGGATCTTGGCGTCACCTTCGCCTGTCCACATTGACAATTGTGCCTCGCTTAAGTCAGGGAGTCTGAGCGGAACGTAAGCCGTGTCCGAATGCGCCGGGTACGGCTGAAGCCGGATTGGCCGAAGGGATCAGCGGGCACGCCGGAGGCGAACGTGAAAGACGCCGTTCTCCTGAGTCAGGCTGACGAGCTCGTTGCCGGTTCGACCGGTCCAAGCCTTCATGTCGGGTTCGACGCCGGGGTCCGTAGCGAGAAGCTCCAAGACGTCACCTACGTTTATACCCTTCATGGCCTGCGCGGTCTTGATGACCGGTAACGGGCACTGCATGCCTGTGCAGTCCAAAACGGACGCTGGCTCGTCGGACATCCATCCCCCCTTGGTTCCCCCGGCTCGTTAGAGCCTCTTGTGCCGACTGACGTTCGGGTACGTGCGAATCGGCGCACATACGAACGTACTGCTTCCGTGTTCTAACACTGGACGGGTCCGGCGTCAAGGCCACTTCTCTGGGGCGGCAGGCATTCCCTATGGCCTGTCGCAGCACATCCGGTCTTCGGTCGTCTCCGTGCGCTCTTCCTCCGCCTGCCGATGGTCTCCTGGCCAAGGGTCCCCTGGCCGATGGTATGGACATCGACCGGCAGCGGTTCCCTTCCGTCCTCCCCCTCCGAAGTACCGGTTCTGCTGCTCGGGTGCAGTTGCTCGGACGCAGTTGGCGAGAGCGTGCCCGCCCGCCGGCCGGCCGCCGGTCAGCCTCGTCGGTACTGTCGATCCTGTCGGCCTCGTCGGTGACGTTGTTGGTCCTGTCGGCCTCGTCGGTCCTGTCGGCCTCGTCGGTGACGTTGTCGGTACTGTCGAGGAAGGTAAAACCTGAGTGTCTGTCCGGTAACCAAAGCTGGGCCGGTTTGGGCGGCCGCTGGACTGCGGGGATCATGCCGGAGGCGGACGAGAGGCAACGGCGGAAGGCGAACCTTGGCGTGGGTGATGGTTACTGGAGGATCGGGCGACATCGGCCGATCGGTCGCGACGAGGTTCGCTCGGGACGGTTACGACGTCGTGCTTCATACGTTCCGTGGAGTGAGCAGGGCCGAAGTTGCGGCTGCCGAAGTACGGGCGCTCGGCCGGGAGGCCGCGGTGGTGCGCGCACATCTCGGCCGACCGTCTCAGACCGAGAAGCTCGTCGAGACGGTCCTTGACCGCACGTCGGGGATCGAAGCGTTCGTCGGTACGGCAGCGTCCGCAGTGATGAGACCGGTAGCCGACCTGACGCCGAAGCATCTCAGCTGGTCGTTCCAGGTCTCTGCACTGCCGCTTGTCACACTGGTCGCCTCGCTCCGACCGCTGTGCGCAGTGGCTCTGACAAGCCCCGGCTCCGTCAGTTATGTGCCAGACTACGCGGCGGCGGGGGCGGCGAAAGCTGCTATGGAAGCTTTGGCGCGGTATCTGGCGGTCGAGCTGGCTCCCTCGACCCGGGTGAACGTGGTCTCGGTCGGGTTGGTCGACACACGATCGTCCCGGCGGCTTCCCCAGTGGGACAGCTTGGAGCGGGACATCCGCGAGAACACCCCGATGCGCCGTCTCGTCACGCCGGACGACGTGGCTGGCGCCGTTGCGTGGCTCTGTTCAGCGGACGCTTCCATGGTGACCGGCGCCACCATAGTGTTGGACGGAGGGCGGCACCTGCTTCACTGAGCTCTCGACCTTCTCTGAGCCCTCGACCTTCTCTGAGCCCCCGACCCTCGCTGAGCTCCTCCGACCGGTCGGAGGAGCTCGCCTTTCGGAGGAAGCAGGCTGACTGGCGCCGTGCCCGCCGGGCCGGATTGGCGCTCAGCTCGTCTCCTCGGCCACCTCCAAGGCGAACAGGCCCGTATCGTGGCTGGGGAAAGGACGGCGGGGCTCTCGGTCACCCGACGGTGGCCCACCTCCACCGGGACCCCACCAGGGGCCCCCGAAATCGTCGGGGCCCCCGAGGCCCGGAGGATCGTCCGGGCCGTCGTCGCCGCCCCCATCTTCGTCGTCACGCCAAGGCGGAGAAGGAGGTCCCGAACCGTCCTGATTCGCATCCTGCACGTCGAACTCGCTCAGCTCGCCGAGCGGTGCCAGTTCGGCCAAGGCGTCCATCTCCGCGAAGAGGGCTCGCTCTGCGAACAGGTCGGCCGTGTCGGGATTGACCGCGGGACGGGTCCAACCCTGGACGGAGGGGAACTGGAACAGGCCTTCCGCCGCCCATCCCACCACCCGGCTGAAGCGTCTGACCACAGCGCCGGGAGACGGCTGCTGGTTCATGATTATCCCCGACTCCAGGGGAGGGCCGTCCGGGTTCAGATTTTCCAGGAACAGTCCGGCCGCATGGGCGACCTCCCGCGCCCGGGCAGTGTCGAGGCCGACGAGGGGAGGCACTACCACGGCGTCCTGCGGGCCGTGGCCGCGGCCTGGAGGAGTACCCAAAGATGCCATGACAGAAGGATACACAGGCAAGGCGCTGGGCGAAAGCCCTCGAATGTCGCATCTTGACAATCGGAGGCAGGTAGACGACTCGTCTGGGCTAGCATGTCTGTTTAGCGGCGGGGGTCCGATTGGTGCGGGTCTATCGGTATGTACTGCTCATACCGATGGGCGTGCTGCCGGTTCGTCCGGTACGCCGTTCACGGAACGGAGGGGCTTTCGTGATCGGGACGTGGAGCGGAGCGACAGACGGGGAGGCTCCCGGGGTCGTCGACTTGCGGTCGTCCGTGCTCGTTGGTGGGGATGCGGAGGGTTTTACCGTCGAATGGCAGCTCGACCAGGGAGAGGACGGTTTACCTCGCCGCTCCGACTGCGACGAGGTAAGCCCGGAAGCTGCCCTCCGGTAGAAAGCTCTTCGAGAGTAATGACAGGAGCCGGATCGGCGCACAGAAGGCTTTGTCGGCTACGGTGAAGTACTAACCAGAGGTAGTCCGGTCGTAGCGTTGTGCTCTGGTGCTCGGCCAGGGGATCGGGAGGGGCAATGCCAGGCAGCGATCACAGTGGCCAGGAGCGGCCGGACCACCCGACGGCGAGCCAGACGGGACGACCTACTCCGGGAGGAGAGGTTCCGGAAGTGGACGAGGCGGCCGAAGAGGTTGGTCAAGGCGTGGGTTCGTCCGACAGCGTGGAAGCCAGCGGGCGTGCCGAAGCTCGGGAGGGGCCGGTGCAGGCGTCACAGGCGGTTCCCCGGAGGCAGGACCGGCGCGAGCTGGAGAGGCGCATGCGTCAGGCTCTGCGGGACGAGGTGAGGCTGCAGACGGAGGCATGGGAACGCAAGTTGCGTCGGATCGCCGTGCAGAAGGCGATCCTGTGCTCCGTGGTGGCCGGGCTCGACGGAGTGGGCACGTGTGGCCTGGACTTCGGCGAAGGCGGTACATGGGTGATCCGGGGAACCGGACGCTCTACGATCGCGGCGCTGGGTGCAGAAGTGGTGAAGTACCGGGGCCGCGGGCCGATGTTGGAAGCCGTCGTAGGGCTGCCGGGGAAACGTCGCTACTGGCTGAAGTTCAAGGGGCCGACAGGGGAGCGACTGGCACTCGTATGTCAGTTGGTCAGCGTGAGGGCCGACAAGGCAGGAGGACGCGGGCTTCCCCGCATCTGAACAGGAACAGGGTGCCCCGGAACTTCATCGAGCGAGGGGCCCGGAGTTGTGCCAGTACCGGTTGGAGCATGCATTGATGTCGCACAGAGTAGGGGGCCGTCGCCCGCACGAGTGGTCCCACGAGCCCGCGTTCCGGGCGGTCCGAACCTGAAGGTGGGAGCGTTTCTCTGGACGTCCGTCCTCTTCCTGCACCTCATGGCCGCAACTGTGTGGGTAGGAGGACAGGTGATGCTCGCAGCGGTTGTCATGCCGCAGTTGCGTCGGAACGCCGATGCCGGCACCATCCGGGTTCTCGCCGCGGCAACCGGTAGGCGGTTCGGTGCACTGACCACCGTAGCGCTGCTGCCGGTACTGGTCGTGACGGGCCTTCTGCTCGCATGGCACCACGGGGTGTCCTTGCCGACCCTTTTCGCCACTGCCTACGGGCAGGTGCTCGCAGCGAAGATGGCGCTCGTGGTAGTCGTGTTCGCCGTCGGAGCGCTGCACGGCGTCGTGGCGAGGAAGCGATCGCCAACGCTTTCCCGGGCTGTCGCTCTTGTCACCCTCTCTCTGTCGGTGGTGATAGTCCTGCTGGCTTCAGTGCTGGGAGCGTTGAGCTGAAGCTGGAAGGGCCTCCGGGGCCCCCGGTTCTGCCTCGGTCGCATCGGGCCCCGGCTCGGTAACTATCAGAGAGAGGCGGCACCCCCCCTGGTAGGGGTTGGACCGCTTGAGGTCGGCCACTTTCACGCCGCCGATTCCCTCGGCAAGGCCGTTTGCAATGCCGAGGTGCAGACCGCAAACCGAGTCCGGACTGGCTGCGGCGACGCTGGCGTAGGGGCAACGGCCGAGCAACAGCTCCTCCCCGTCGTCCGTGAGACGTGACCGGGGACGGAACCCCGATCGTTCCAGCTCCTCCCGGATGATCAGGCTGGCAGCCAGGCCATCCGGTGCCCGGTCCCGAGTGTCCGTCGACCTCGCCAGCCCGGCTCTCCTGCCGACCGTCTCGGGGTCGTCGCCTGTCCTCACCATTTCGGCCAGGAGTTGGGCGATGTACTCGTAAGGCCCCGACGTTCCCCACGCCCCTGCGACCTCGGGATTGAGAGAGTAGAGCAGGCGTGGACGGCCAGGCTTGGACCGCTGCTCCAGGCCGGCAAGCACCAGTCCCGCGTCGCAGAGCACGGCGAGGTGTTGGCGCACGGCGTTGTGGTTGAGCTGGGTGTAGCTGGTCAACTCCGCTACGCTGACCTGCTCCGGCGCATCCAGGATGTAGCGGAATATCCGGTAGCGGCTCGGATCCCCCAGGGCTTTGGCCTGGACCTGTATGCCGGGCCCAGGCGGCATCGACATCATCGATGCAATTGTGCCACTCATTCGGCCCGAGGCGAACCGGGGGTGTCCTGATAGGCCGCCTGCGACCGGTACCACTCTCGCCAGACCACCCGGTGCACAGGCAGCCATCGGGGTATGGACCGGACCCCCGGAATGAACGGAACGAGCAGGAGGCCCACGCTGAGCACGCCCATGATGGTCACCACCATCAGGTCACCGCTGGGAGAACTGCTCATCGGGGGCACCTGGTACCAGAGCGTGTAGAGCCACAGCCACGGCTGACCCGGCCAGGACCCGGTCTCGTTCATCATCCCCCACTGGTTTCCCAAGAGGTGAGCCCCGCTCACGACCGAAGCCCAGTACGACTTGTCGCCGGCGGCCGTGCTGTCGCCGAGGAACATGATCGGCTTTGTGTAGTTCTGGGTGTAGAAGGCCCCGTGGGACACCAGTGCGGCATCCAGCGCCCCGCTCTTCGCCAGGTCCAGCAGGTTGTCCAAGATCGGCCCGACAGGGCCGTAGCTACGGCCGCTCTTTCCCAGAGCCGAGAGGGTGGTGCCGTTGTGCAGTGCCGCCGCGTAGGCCTTCTCCCAGCCCGCCCGGACCGCAGCCGGTGCGCGGCGATACGAAGCGAGCGCGGAGTGTAGCGACTGATTGCCCGGAACCAGCGCCAAGGGGTCGAGGACGAAGTCATGGGCCGAGTTGAGCGGATAGTGCACACCGAACAGCCGCTGAGGAGAGACCGGGCCGAGGTGCTGGACCGATCCGGTGCCGTGATTGTATGGCGGCCCATACCGGGCGGAGATACTGCTTCCCTCCAGTTCCGAGAGGGAGATCGCCAGGAACTGCCGCGGCGTGGTGTCGGCCCATCCTTTCAGAGTGACCGGCTGCTGGTCCGGAGAGCCGAACGCCAGAGCCAGGGCGACCGTCAAGATCGTTATCACTACGAAAGCGACACCAAGCTCCGCGATGATGTCGTAGTGGCGGTTGGGTCCGGTCCACGGGCTGGCCTCCAGCCTCGACTGCTCCAGCCTCCGTTCCCTCCGAGAGCCCTGCCGGGCCGCCGGCGTGCTCACAGCCCGCGCCCCGGTTCGTCCACGGGCGCACCCGTTGCCACCTTGCGACCGGGGAACGGCCGGACCACGCCCTTAAGGCGGACCAGCAGGAGGTGGACACCCACGATCGAGACCAGCACGAGCGGCAGCAGCACGATGTGAAGCATTAGAGCTTGCCCGAAGTTCATAGCGTTGAAGAAGGCCCCGAGGCCCGAGCCGTTGAACGCGTCCTTCGACTCGAACGACACCCACTGCGAGTCGAAGTTGGTCTGCGACAGGTAGCCGGTGAAGGCCTCCACTATCGACACTAGGAACGCTGCCACGCCGCTGATCCACGTCATCGAGCGCTTACCTCGCCAAGCTGCCATCCAGAACTTGGCCCAGAGATGGAGCGCCATGAACCCCATGAAAAGCTCGACACTCCAGAGATGGAGCGAGTTCACGAAGTGGCCTACTGCACTGATATGCCACCAGGTAGGTCCCTCGACCGCTATCCAGAGCCCCGAGAGGACCGCCACCAGCAGCCCCGACAGCGTGAGCACTCCGAAGACGTACACCCACGATGCCACGTACGCCGGCTGGTGGTCCGGCAGCATCTTCTCCGGCGGAAGGTATCTCAGCCAGACGTTCCGCAGCCTGGTCGTCAGCGGGATGCCGGAGCCTGCGATCTCCTGCTGCGAGCCGGAGGCCTGTCGATCCGGCCGCACCTGGGACTGGTTCACCGCTTACCTCTCTCTGGCACCTGGCGCCTTGGGCTCCGCTCCCTCCCCGGGAACGGCAGAGCCAGGGCGAGCCCGAACAGAAGAACCATCACGGCGACCACCACCAGGTTGGGAACCGACACGAGGAGGACCCCCCAGTGGAGGTATGTAGCCGGATGGCTGAGGTCGAATAGGGCCGCGGTCAAGGGCGGCGAGGCAATTCCCGTGGGGTAGATGATTCAGCCCTCCTCTGTCCGTTCGCGCCGATCAGCGTAGTGCTGGCACGGCTGCACTCTGAGACAGACCTGCAAAGTTCGCAATTACTTCGTACACTTCGGTTTTATGTCGGTGCCTTCCATTCTGCTTGTCCTTCGGCGGCTACGTCCCGACATTATGCGCATAGCGGCAAAATACGGGATTTTCCACATCCAGGTGTATGGGGAAGTCGCCGGGAACGAGGCGCTGCCGGGCGCCAACGTGGGGCTGCTGGTCCAGATGGAACCGGGGAGAGGAGCGTTCGATTTGGTCGGGTTCGCCCAGGAGGTGCAGAGCCTGAGCGGCTTCGTCGTTGCGGCGGTGACCGAGCTTCCCGAAGACGGCGCGGCGCACGACGTGCTGGACCTCTGAGGCCAGCACCCGAGCGGTTCGGCGGAGGGAGCCTGCCGACTCAAGTGTTGCCGCACGGCCGCCGACATAGATCTCATGCGTCGTCGCCGGGGCCACGGACCCCGGGGAGGGCGCTCTCCGTCTCCCAAGTGGTCAGCTCGGCTTCTCACCGCCGCCTTCGTCTCTGTCCTGTCGATCCTGCCCGCGGTCGCGGCGGTCCCGGTTGCCGCCGCTGGCACCCCATCGAGCTCCGCCGGGGCGGCGCCTCGAGTCGTAGCCGGCCCGGCGCCTCTGCCTCGAGGGGCGGTCGCGTCCGGCCTGCTGCCTCCGGCGACCGTGCTACACCTCGGAATCGTGCTCCGGCCGCGGGACCCCGTCGGGCTGGCCGCGTTCCTCCGCTCCGCCTACTCACCGGGCAGCCCCAACTACCACCGGTTCCTTGCCCGGGGACAGTTCGGGCCTCGGTTCGGCGCGACCCCCAGCCAGATCGCGTCGGTCACCTCCGCGCTCCGCTCGTTGGCCCTCACGCCCGGACCCGTGGCCGCCGACCGGTTGTACATCCCCGTCTCCGGCACCGTGTCGGCGATCGGTGCCACCCTTCATACGTCCTTCCGCCGGGTCAAGTTCCGCGGGGGCGCCCCCTTAGCGAGCAGCATGACGACCGAGGGATACTCGAACGTCACCCCGGCGACGCTGCCCTCGAAGATCGCGTCGCACGTGGCGACGGTGGTAGGGCTGTCCGACGTGCTGGGCATCCACCCCAACTACGTTCTCGGCCGACGACCAGTGGTCCCGAGCGGTTCGAGCTACCGGGACGGTTCGACACCCGGCGACACGCCGGCCAGCATGCCTGCCGGGCTGGCGCCGGCCAGCCTGCCGACGGGTGCTGTCGCTTCTTCTTCTCCTCCTCCTGCCGGCCCCGTCACGTGCGGGCCGATCGGCGGCAGCCCGGTGCCGTCGCTCGGCGCCTACCAGGCGTCGTCGCTCTACTCCGCAGGGCTGACGGGAAGTGGCGTCACCATCGCCCTTTTCGAACTGTCCGGGTACCAGTCCCAGGATGTCAGCACCTTCGAATCGGACTGCGGCTTGCACACTTCGGTGGTGAACGTGCCCGTCGACGGAGGAGCGGCAATGGGTCCGATGGCCATAGAGCCGATATCGGACATCGAGGCGACTGCAGCCGTCGCGCCGGGAGCGACGGTGCAGGTCTACAACGGTCCCAACCCCTGGGACATCTGGTCGGCCATCGTCAACCAGGACACCGCTCAGATCGTGTCCACGTCGTGGGACAGCTGCGAGCAGGGGCAGGGCAACAGCTACCTGCAGGCCGAGAGCACCTTTTTCGCACAGGCGGCCGCACAGGGCCAGTCGATCTTCGCTGCGTCGGGTGACTGGGGCGCTTCGGGATGCAACTACAGCGGGTCCGGCCCAATGACCGCATCGGTGGAGGACCCTGCCAGCCAGCCCTGGGTGACGGGAGTGGGGGGGACCAACCTCTCGCTCAACTCTTCTGGCACACGGTCCAGCGAAGTCGCCTGGAGTGGTTCCGGCGGAGGCATATCCCAGTACTGGTCACGGCCCTCCTGGCAGGTCGCTCCCGGCGTCAGCGAAGCCGCCTATCCCAACCGGATGCGAGAGGTTCCCGACGTGGCAGCCTCGGCGTCGCCCTCTGGAACGCCCTACTACTTCTACTGCACCTACTCCGCATGTGGGCCGCCGGGATGGGGCGCAGTAGGAGGCACCAGCCTGGCGGCTCCGTTGTGGGCGGCGCTGTCGGGAGTGGTGCAGCAGGCCTGTGGCACGTCGCTGGGGTTCGTCGCGCCCGCGCTCTACGACGCTGCACAGGCGGGTCGAACCGGCGTGCTGACCGACGTCACCAGCGGCTCGAACGCCGATGGCGGCCCGGGGTACCCGGCAGGACCGGGATACGACATGGTGACCGGCCTCGGAGCGCCGAATGCGGCCGGACTGCAACAGGCCCTGTGCGGCACCTCCGCCGTCACCCTCTCGCCGTCCGGCCTCTCCCTGCACACCGCGGCGGGGGTCGCCGGATCGGCGTCGGCTCTCGTGGCAAACCATACGTCCCACACGGTGCCGGTCGGCGCCCCCACTGTCGGGTCTCCGTTCTCCGTCTCGGCCGACACGTGCCCGACGGACCTGCCAGCGGGGGGCAGCTGCAGCGTGTCGGTCTCGATCCAGTCCGACACAGGCGGCACCTTCGGGGGGATCCTGTCCGTTCCCTACGGCAGCGGGGCGGCTCTGTCGGCGTCCGTCTCCGCCACCGTGACCAGCTCTGTGGCGTACAGCACTGCCAAGGGCTACTGGGTCACCACCGCCGGAGGGAACGTGTACAACTACGGCGACGCCACCTGGTACGGCTCACCGGCGTCGGTCCATCCCCCGTCCGCCGTCGTAGGTATGGCGCCCACGCCGGACGGCAAGGGCTACTGGGTCACCACCGCCGGAGGGAACGTCTACAACTACGGCGACGCCACCTGGTACGGCTCACCGGCGTCGGTCCATCCCCCGTCCGCCGTCGTAGGTATGGCGCCCACGCCGGACGGCAAGGGCTACTGGGTCACCACCGCCG
>JAJYPS010000019.1 GCA_021795215.1 Actinomycetes bacterium | reverse complement strand
TGCGGATCGAGCCCGATGGTCGGCTCGTCCAGGAACAGCACACGAGGGGAGTGCAGCAGCCCCCGGGCTATCTCCAGACGCCGCCTCATGCCGCCGGAGAAGGTCGACACCTTGCTCTTGCGCCGCTCCCACAGCCCCACCATCTGCAGCACCTGGTGCATCCGCGGCTCAACATCCCCCCGTGGCACCCCGTACAGCTCGGCGTGCAGGCGAAGGTTCCGCTCTGCGCTCAGATAGGTGTCCAGCGTCGGGTCCTGGAACACGAGCCCGATGTGGCGGCGTACCCGGTCCCGCTCCCGGATCACGTCGAAGCCGGCCACTTCCGCGTGCCCGGCGGTCGGAGTCACCAGCGTGCACAGCATCCCGATCGTGGTCGACTTGCCGGCCCCGTTCGGCCCGAGGAAGCCGAACGTCTCCCCGCTGCGCACCTCCAGGTCGATCCCCCGCACCGCCTCGACCGACCCGTAGCTCTTCACCAGGCCGGACACGGAGACAGCAGGGGTCGAGGGGTCGCCGAGTGTCGGAGGGACCGCCTGCGGTTGCTCCCCCTGTTGTTGCCCCGGCTCGGTCACGCCAGCCACGGTAGACGACGGTCGTGGAGGAGCGGAGAGCGCAGCCGGCGCTGTCGGCAGGCCGGGGGCGGTCGGGTGGACGAGCACCACGGAGCCGCAGAGGCACTGCTCGAGCGGGAGATCGACGACGACTGCGGCGTCAATCCCCTGACGCTTGCGGAAGTGCTCGTCGTACCCGCACGCCATGACCGGCTGGACGAAGTCCTCATGTTCCTGCGCGAGCTCCAGGTGGAAAGCATTCCCTTTCCGGGAGACGCCGCAGTCAAGCTGGCGCTCTTGCGGGCCGAAACCGGGCTGAAGACGCCCGACTGCTGTGTCCTGCTCGCCGCCGAACACGTCGGGGCGCGCCGTGGCTCGTTCGACGAGGGACTCCGGAAGGCTGCGGTCCGACGAGGGTTGGAGACCGTGGCCTCCTGACCGCTGTCGGTCACGCAGGCAGTGCGCTGGACCCCGGTCCGGTGCGACCAGCCGACGACGAGCCCGAGCCTGGGCATCGGCTTACAAGCGTGACTAGCAACGCCCGAAATTCTTGCTCCCAGCGTTCAAGCCTGCCACCCTCCGTGCCGTTACAGAGGATACGGCGCCTATCCGGGTGCCGTGACGTAGTCGCCGGGGTGACCCCCGCCCGTCGGCGGCCGTTATGGACGACACCGGTAAGGAGCAGAGACACCCATGCGCAAAGGCATTCTGGAGCGCCTGGCCAAGCGCCACAGCGACCAGGAAGAAGGCTTCACACTCATCGAATTGATGGTGGTGGTCCTCATCATCGCCATCCTGATGGCAATTGCCATCCCCACTTTCCTGTCCGCCAAGAACACCGCCAACAACCGTGCGGCCCAGTCCGACCTTCGCAACGCCCTCACGGTCGAGCAGACCCTGTTCACCCACGACCAGCTGTACTACGGGGCTGGTTCGTCCAGTGGCAGTTCGACACTCGCAGCGTCGGAGCCGAACTTGAGCTGGGTATCGGCATCTGGTTCTAGCATGGCCAAGAGTAATGCAGTTGAGGCCTTGACTGCCACTGACGGTTCTGCAGCATGTCTACTATCCTCCTCAGTCTCGGGCAACGTATATGCAATTTATGCGGCAAACGGTTTTGCTACGCAGTACTTCACCGGGCCGAAGGCCTCTGATCCATTCAGCGGTGGCTGTCCAGTGGCATCAGCAACGGCGCCCAGCAGTAGTAGCGGAAGCTGGTCCACCACCCCCTGGTAGGACCTTGTAGTCACCAACCTCGACAAAACACGTTCACAGGGGCCCTCCGGGGCCCCTGTGGCGCGCCTTCCCACGTCAATCATGAATCTGTGCAACCGTATCCGCTTTGTAGTGCCCGCTCACGCTTCATGGTGGTGGAGACTGAAGGTGCTGCCAGGGTGCGCCCCTTTCAGGTTCGCACTTCCATAGCCCGTACGCCAAGTAATTGGCCGGCCTGGAAGCGGGAGAGGCCCAAACCAGGCTCGGCACCTCTGACGCCGCCCAGCCCGGTACCCCGTGTGCGCACATTGCGCACAAATCTTCACAGTGTTGACATTCTGGGAGCTCCGGCCTACAGTTCCGGCGGGGGGTGGAAGTGATGGTGAGCTCAGAGCCCGCTGGAGGGAAGCACCCTCGGCTCACGGCCGAGCCAAGGCGCCGGGCGATCCTGGAGAGCGTCCGGGCTGGCCGGGCCGAGATTGTGGATCTCGCGGCTGCATTCGGAGTCTCCACGGCGACCGTTCGGCGCGACCTGGCGCTCCTTGCTGATCGGGGTGAGATAAACCGCACCTACGGAGGTGCGGTGGCCGGCCCCCGTCCGATCGAGCTGCGGCTCGGCGAGAAGGAGCTGGCGGCTCGGACGGAGAAGCACTCGATCGCAGCCGCTGCCGCCTCTCTGGTCGGGAGCGGGGACGTGCTGCTGCTGGACGCCGGCACCACGACCGGTCAGCTTGCGCTGCTGCTGCGGGACCGCGAGGGCCTGACGGTGATCACCAACGGCACCAACACCCTTTTCACCCTGGCCGAGGCGGACGCCGTGGATGTGGTCGTGCTGGGAGGCCACCTGCGCCACACCAACCAGGCGCTGATAGGCCCGGTCGCCGAGGAGGTGCTGCGCCACCTGTACGTGGACAAGGCGTTCCTGGGAGCCGACGGGGTCGTTGCAGGTCGTGGGATATGCTGCGCGAGCCTCGAACAGGCCACGCTGAAAGCGGTGATGGCTTCGCGGGCACGGCAGGTGTTCGTGCTGGCCGACAGGACCAAGCTGGACAGGGCGCCCTTTGCGTTCTGGGCGCCCTTGTCTCAGCCGGTGACGGTGATAACCGACGCGGCCGCCAGCGCGGCGCAAGTGGCGTCGGTCGAGCAGGACCCCTTGATCACGGTGGTCCGTACCGGCCAGGTGACGCGAGGCGCCGGGAGCCACGGAGCGACGCCCGCGACTTCGCCCCCAGCACAAGTAGTGGCCGTGGGAGGAGAGGGACATGCCTGACAGCTGTGGGGGCGTGGCCGTGCTCGCCGACGACCTGACTGGTGCGGCAGCCTCGGCCTCCTGTTTGGCGGAGGCCGGGTTTCGTTCCGAGGTCCTCTGGGGCGAGTGCACTCTTTCGGGTGCACTCGACTGTGGATGTCGAGCGGTGTGCGTGGACATGCGCAACCGGGACTACTTCGCTGAACCGGGGAGTCGTGCCATGCGGTGGGCGCGGCGCCTGGTGCGGGACGGCTTCCAGCACCTGGAGCTGCGGATGGACTCGACACTGAGGGGCGCTCCGGCAGAGGAGCTGGCAGGCGTGCTGGAAGGAGCGGGGCTCGACGACCCGGTCGTGATCGCTGTGCCCGCGTTTCCCGAAGCCGGGCGAGTCACCGTTGGTGGGGTACAGCAGGCATCAAGGGGCGCCAGTGGGGTCGGACGCCACGACGTTGCCGCTTCTGTATTCGGGGACGACTGCACCGTCGTCCGGTCGACTTGGTCTCACTCGGGTACCACGGCGCTGCTTTGCGAGATCTCCGAGCGCGTGTCGGCCGGTAGCCGGCGATTCGTACTGGACGCCACGACGGAGGCCCAGTTGAAGATGATCGCAGCAGCGGTGCGGACGCTGTGGCGCGGCTCCCGCCCTGTGGTGACCGTTTCCCCGGGGTCCTGGCTGCGTCACCTGGGTCCGCGGGGCACTGACGGCGGTCACTCCGGGCCGAACGAAGCCTCGGCGCCTGATCGGTCGATCCCGATGGAGACCGACAGCTCCGGAAGGTTCGTACTGGTGGTGCTGTCGAGCCCGACGGAGCTGAACCGCCAGCAGCTGGCTGTGCTGCAGAGCCGGACGGGTGCCCGCCGCTACGACGCGGACGGTCTGCTCAGGGTCCGTAGCGAAGTGGCCTGGAGCCGGGCGGGCGAAGACCCGGCGGTGATCGTGGTGGACACCGTGAGGAGCCGCCCGACGTCGATGACGTCGATAACCCAGGCGTGGGCGTGGTCGACGGTGGCCGCACGGGCGGCGCTGCTGGTGTTGGAGAAGGCTGGGCCGAGGGCCGCACCTGTACGGGCCTGGTGGTGGGAGGCGGCCAGACTGCGTCCAGCCTCATGGACGTCCTGGGAGCCCGCGGCGTCGTGGCCGAGAAGGAGCTCGCCCCACTGTGTGGCACAGGGCGACTGGTGGGCGGCCCTTTTGACGGATTGCCGCTGGTGACCAAAGGCGGACTTGTGGGCGGTCCGGAGACGCTGAGCCTCCTGGCTGGCCGGATTACGGACGTGCGGCGTGATGATCGGTCTTTGTGCTTGCCGGTCGATGCAGAGGCCAGGACTGATCACGGGGACCAAGGTCCAGCGTGGGCGGCAGCCCAGAAGGGGGTTGCTCGATGACAGATCGCGACCGGCGCGAGAGACCGCTCCTGGCCCTGACCATGGGTGACCCGGCCGGCATAGGACCGGAGATACTGGTCAAGGCGCTGTGCGACAGGGGCGTGCGGGAGAGATTGCGTCCGCTGGTCGTCGCCGATGCGGCCACCCTCCGGGCGCAGGTGGAGATGCTCGGCGCGGAGCTGAACATAGTGGAGGTGACGACCGGATCCGGCGGCCTGTCGCCATTCGGTCCGGAGCCCGACAGTGGCCAAGTGGAGGTAGTGGACCTGGCCAACGTGGAGGGTGACGTCAACTTCGGCGAGGTCCGGGGCCGGTACGGACGTGCGGCGGTCGAGTCGATCGAGCGGGCGTGCGAGCTGGTATGCGCGGGCGCAGTGGATGGTATCGTCACCGCGCCCATCAGCAAGGAGGCGATCCGCGCCGGGGGATCGGTATTTCCGGGGCACACCGAGATGCTGGCGAGCCTGCTGGGCGTGGCGCCGGAGGCGGTGTTCACCATGTTCGTGCTCGACCGGCTGCGCATCTTCTTCCTGTCCCGCCACGCGAGCCTGTCCGACACCATCGGGGCCCTCAGCACGAGCCAGGTGGTTCACGGCCTGGTCCGCGTGCAGCAGCTGCTGGAGGAGCTGGGCATCCGGAACCCCCGTGTGGCGCTTGCGGCGCTCAATCCCCACGGTGGGGAGAACGGGCTTCTGGGAAGGGAGGAGCTGGAAGTGCTCGCTCCGGCAGCGCGGCAAGCTCGGTCCAAAGGTGTCGACGTGCACGGTCCGGTACCCGCCGACGCCGTGTTCCACCAGGCCCGCCAGGGCCGCTACGACGGGGTGCTGTCTCTTTACCACGACCAGGGCCACGTGGCGGCAAAGACGGTGGACTTCTTCGGCACGGTCAGTTGCACTCTGGGCCTTCCGGTCATACGTACGTCGGTCGACCACGGAACGGCGTTCGACATCGCCGGAAAGGGAGTGGCCGATCCGAGCGGCCAGGTGGCTGCGCTCGAAGTGGCGGCGTCTCTTGCAGGCAGGGTGCTTGCCGTCCGCGGTAGGAGGCCCGCAGGCGGCCGTGGGCCGGGACTGAACGGCCAAGCGGGGATGCCAGACGCGGGCGTCGTACCTGCGCCAGACAGGACCGGAGTGTGAGCGAGGGCATAGCAAACAAACGAAAGGAAGAGACAATGTCCGACTTGTCGGCCGCCGTGCCGATACCCGAACCAGTGGGCCGCTCCAGATGGACCCGGCTCATCCCTGTGGCGATCGTGGTCTACATCATCTCGTTCATGGACCGTACGAACATAGCGTTCGCCTTCAGCGGAATGGGGCATCAACTGCACATAGACAAGGCCGAGGAGGGCCTTGCCGCAGGCATATTCTTTCTGGGATACCTGACGCTGCAGATACCCGGCGGCCATCTGGCGGAGCACTGGAGCGCCAAGAAGTTCGTCGGGATCATGATCCTCGTCTGGGGTGTGCTGGCGGTCGCCAACGGTTTCGTGCAGAACTTCACCCAGCTGCTGGTGGTGCGTTTCCTACTCGGTGTTGCGGAGGCCGGCATATGGCCGGCGATCCTGGTGCTCATCAGCCACTGGTTCCCGGCTCGGGAGCGGGCAAGGGCGTACGGGTTCTGGATCATGAACATCGCCGTCGCGTCCATAATCACCGCTCCGCTGTCGGGGTGGATACTGACTTTCACTACGTGGAGGTGGCTGTTCGTTATCGAAGGGATCTTCCCCTTCCTGATCGCCGCCCCGCTGTGGTGGACCTTGGCGGCGGACCGTCCAAGTGAGGCTTCGTGGTGCTCGCCGGAGGAGCGGGAGTACATCGAGCGCTCCCTTGCGGCAGACCGTGCGACCGAACCGGCGTTCACCGGGTACGGCAGCGTGTTCCGCAGCAGCGTCGTCTGGCGGCTGACGGCCGTATACTTCCTGATCCAGATCGGATTTTACGGTCTGAACCTGTGGATGCCGCATGTGATCAAGGGCATAACGAACGGGGCCATCTGGCAGGTAGGCCTGATCACCGCAGTGCCTTACGTGTTCGCGATGGCAGGTCTGTGGCTGAACGCCAGGGCAGCAGACCGCAACGGCCATTACGGGCGCCACGTTTTCCTGGCGATGGCGGTCGGCGCTGGAGCGCTGGTCGTGTCGGTGGCGGCGGGCACCGGCGTGCCGGTGCTGTCGGTGCTTCTGATCAGCGTGGCAATGGGCGGCGCGTTGGCTTACGACGGCCCGTTCTGGGCGGCCGCCTCCCGTGCTGTTCCCGCCGCTCTGCTCGGAGGAGCGCTGGGCTTCATCAATGCTCTGGGGAACCTGGGCGGCTTCATTGGCCCCTACCTGGGTGGCTACCTGCAGGACACCAGCGGCGGCAGCTTTCTCACGACGTCGCTTTTCCTGGCCGCCTGCCTCTTCGCTGCAGGTCTGGTCATGTTGAGCCTGCACAGCAGAGGGGACCGATCCGTAGCTCTGGGCGAGGGTGGTGCCGCAAGGCGACCCAGGCAGCGGCACAGGGTTGCCTGAGCGAACCTCGGGCCGCCTGGGTGAACACCGGTGCTGCCGTCCAGGTCAGAGCCGACTTGTATCTGCGGTAACTGAGCAATAACGGAAAGGCAGCACCGGCATTTCCCGCTTCTAACCGAAGCCGGGAATAGTGGTAGTCGAAAGGAGGACGGGTCTCCGAACAGTTGTCAACGAGTAAGTCGTCAACGGAGACTCGATCGACATGACTACCACTGCACTTACCGCTCTGTTTGCATTCGTAGGTTTCGTCATCGCCATAGGAATACCGATCGTCGCTCTGGCCAGCCAGAAGTGGGCGTACGAGGCGGATCAGCGGCGCCGCCAAGTGGCCAAGTTGGTCCGGGCCGATCGTCGCCAGTCGCCGACTGTCAGCGTTTGAGGTGTTGCGCTGCAGCACCGAGGCGGACGCCGGAAGGTCGAACCGCCGTGGGAAGGGGTTCGGGCGCCGGCAGCGAGGGGGAGTCTCACTGCCGGCGCCTTGGCGCGTAGTAGCAGCTGTCTGGTGATCTCAAAGTAGGGCAGCCTCTCGCCGGGCCACCCGGGCGAAGCTGACCCGGCGCCGGGCTTCCGTGCGGGATAGCCTGCCGCCACCGAGCCGGCTCGCTGCTCAGCCCGGCGGCCCCACATGCCGATCTTGTCGTCATGGCCCATGCCACGCAGCGCAGGAGGGTGCTGCCCGGAGGCCGGCTTGTCGTCGGGGCTGTGGCGACCAGGGTCTGGCCGCTGTCCTTGGCCGCCGCCATGATGGCGACCGGCCTGTCGTTCTCGTTCCTGTGGGCGCCGGTGGTGCACGGCCAGCACTCCTGGGTGTACCCCGGCGACATCTGGTCGACCGTCCGTGACGCCCAGTTCGTGTCGTGGGGCGGGTTCGGCGCCGTCTACGGCGACGGCGCTGGCCTGGTGGCGCTTCCGGGGCTTCCGATCCTCCTCGCCCCGGTGGCGTGGCTGTGCGGCTCGCTCGGGCTGGGCTTCGCCTTCCCCTACCCGGTTCCCCATCCCACCGCATGGCTGGTCGTCGGGCCGGTCACGTTCGGGTTGGGCACGTTGCCTCTGTTCCCGCTCGACGCTTTGGCCAGGTGGGCGGGACTGGGGCGCCTGCGCCGTGGCGTCCTGGCCGTCGCGGCCACGACCGCCCTGTGGCCCACGGCCGTCCTATGGGGCCATCCGGAGGACGCTCTCGCTGTCGCCGGTATCCTCTGGGCGCTCCTCCAGGCGTTCCAACGCCGTTGGACCAGGGCCGGCTGGCTGTGTGGGGCGGCCATGTGCGCCCAGCCGCTCGCCGCCCTGGCGTTCCCCGTGCTGGCTGCACTGGCGCTGCGGGACGGCGGCTGGCGTCGGGCGGCAGCCGTGTCGGCCAGGGCGGCGCTGTTCCCTGTCGTCCTGGCGGCCCTACTGTTCGCGGGCGCACCGACGGCCACGGCCAAAGCCCTGCTGGACCAGCCGAACTACCCGACCGTCGACTGGCCCACACCCTGGTTGGCGTGGGCGCCCAGACTTGGCCACTCCACCGTCGCCGCCGGGCCGGAACGGCTCGTTGCCGTCGTCGTGTCGTTCGCGATGGGCCTCTGGGTCTATAGGGGAGATACAGGGCCGCACCGGGCGATGTGGGCGGTCGGCATCGCCCTCGCTGCCCGCTGTCTGTTCGAGTCCGTGATGGTGCCTTACTACGTGATGCCCGCGGTGATCGCTCTGGTGCTGGCGGCTGCGCTCTCGTCGACCGGCCGCCTGGCTTGGTCCCTGGCCGCAGGCACGTTCCTGGCCGTCTACAGCGAGTGGCACTACGCACCGTGGCCCTGGTACTCCGAGGTGGTGCTCCTGCTGGGCTGCCTTGCGTGGCTGGGCCGCCCCGCCTCGTCCGGCGCGAATCGGGCCGAGATAGACGAGATAGAACAGAGCCGCGACGCCTCTACCCCGCCGAGCGGCCTCGACGTGGAAGTCCCCATCCCGGACACCCCCGGCACCCCCGGAGTCCCCAGTCGCCTGACCGGCGCTGACCTGGGATGACGGCGCTCCTGCTCGCCTGCACCGCCCTGGTGGGGCTGGCGGTCGGCTCCTTCGCCAACGTCGTGGCTCACCGGGTTCCCCAGCGTGTCTCCGTCGTCGCTCCCCGGTCCCGCTGCGGCTCCTGCGGCGTCGCCGTGCGATCGCTGGACAACGTGCCCGTGCTGTCCTACCTGCTGCTTCGGGGACGCTGTCGTAGCTGTGGCGACACCATCCCAATCCGGTACGTGGTGGTCGAAGCAGCCACGTCGGTGCTGTTCGCCGTGATGGCGCTGCGCTTCGGGCTCTCCCCGGTGCTGCCTGCCTACCTGTGGGTCGTAGCCTCGCTGGTCGTCATCTCGGTCATCGACGCGGAGCACTACCTAGTGCTGAACCGGGTGCTCTACCCGAGCGTCGGCGTGGCGGCGGCGCTGTTCGTGCTGGCCGCCGCCGTGGACGGCTCCTGGTCCAACCTGCTCCACGCCGCAGTGGGAGCGGTGGCCGCCTTCGGTGTCATGGCCGCGGTCCACTTCGTGAAGCCGTCCGGGCTGGGCTTCGGCGACGTGCGCCTTTCCGCGTTGCTCGGCCTGGCGCTGGGTTGGCTGGGCGTCGCGCAGGTGGCGGTGGGCATGTTCTTCGGGTTCCTGCTCGGGTCCGTGTTCGGGATCGCCCTGGTGCTCACCACCAGCCGCACCACCGCTTCCAGGCTGCCGTTCGCCCCGTTCCTCGCCGCCGGAGCTCTGCTCGGCGTGGTGGCCGGGGGACCAGTGGTGCACGCCTGGCTGGGATAGGCGGCAACGGTGCCCGACACGCTGCCGACCCCCCGGCACGCTCAGGCCGGGGACTCGTGCTCAAGGCGCCCCCGATGATGTCCGACTGTATCCATATGCGCACTGAGCACCGTCTGTGGGCCGCCTTGCGGCGGCCACGGCCGGGAAGGGGTCCGGCCGCATGAAGGTCCGCTCGGTCGGCTTGGACATCGGCAGCTTCGCCGTGCGGGCAGCCGCCGTGTCGAGCGACGGCGGCAAGGTGACCGTGGAGCGGTTCGGCCAGGTGACGCTGCCGGTAGGGGCGGTGGTCGCAGGCGAGGTACAGGCCCCCGAGGTGGTGGGGGCGGCGATCCGCAGGCTGTGGCACGAGACGAAGATGCCCAGGCGCCGGGTGGTGCTCGGGGTGAGCAGCACCCGGGTCATCCTCCGCCAGACGGACCTGCCTTCCATGCCGCTGTCGGAGCTGAAGGCGGCCGTCGGCTTCCAGGCCGGGGAGCTGATACCGCTTCCGCTGGACGAGGCCTACCTGGACTTCGAGGTGATGGGCGACGCCGTGGACGAAGAGGGGCTGTCCAGGACCCGGATACTTCTGGCAGCCGCTCACAAGTCGGTGGTCGACTCGGCAGTGGCGGCGGCTCACGCGGGAGGGGTCCATCCCGGCATGGTCGACCCTACGCCCCTTGCGATGCTGCGGGTGCTCGGACCGCCGTCGCCGGACGTCATCCCGGACGTGGCGCAGGCGGAGGCGGTCGTCGCCATGGGAGCCGGCCTGACCGCGCTGGTGGTCCACCACGACGGAGCGGCCCGTTTCGTGAGGCTCTCCTCCCACGGCGGGGACGAGGTCACGGAGCGGATCGCCACCCAGCTCGGCCTGTCGTCCGACGCAGCGGAAGACGCCAAGAGGAGGACGGCGGCAGGCGGCAGCGCTTCCCCCCCCGGAACGGGCGCCGTCGTCGCAGCGGGTGCAGCAGCCCTGGCGCGGGAGGTGCAGAGCTCCATCGAGTTCTACACGGCCCAGCCGGGAGCACTGCCGATCTCCCGAGTGGTGCTCACCGGTGGTGCCGCGCGCACGGCGGGTCTCTCCGAAGCGCTCTCGTCCGCTCTCGGAGTGCCGGTGGAGATGGGGCACATGCCGCCCCACATGGTGTCCCGGCCGGTCGGGTTCTCCGACGACCTGGTCCGCTACGTTGAGCCTCTGGTGGCCGTGCCGGTCGGCCTGGCACTCGCCGCGATGCCCGGCCGCAAGGCGCCGCTGAACCTTCTGCCACCCGCAGTCGCCGGCCGCAGGCGGGAGCGGGTGGAGATGGCGGCCATCGGCAGTGTCCTCACGCTCACCGCGGCGGGGCTCCTCCTCGCCTGGTCGGTCCAGGGCGGCCGGTTGGCGCACCAGCGGTCGGTGCTGGCATCCCAACAGGCGGGCGTGTCCTCCCTGCAGGGCAAGGTGGACGCCCTGTCCTACGTGTCCGCCACGCAAGCCCGCATCGCCAAGCAGTCCGGACTGGTCACCACGGCGCTGCAGGGCTCGGTCGACTGGGTGCAGGTCCTTTCCCAGATCAGCTCCGCCATGCCGGCCGACACCTGGCTGACGTCGTTCCAGGGCCACGCCCCCTCCGGCACGTCGCCGGGTACCGTCACCCTGGCCGCCCAGGGCGCAGGGCAGCTGTCGACCGCTTCGTGGCTGAACGACCTGTCCACGGTGCCCTCTCTGTCGTCGGTGTTCGTCACCTCCTCCAGCCGGTCTGCCGTGGGCCAACCGGTCGCCATCGCCTCCATTGCGAACCTGACGCCGGCCGCCAGCCCGGACCGCTCGCAGCAGTACCTCGGGAACGGCTGAGGTAGCGGACCGATGAACCGACACGTTCGCATCTTTCTCGTGGGTGCTCTTGTTCTGTCCCTGCTCGTCACCGGCTTCTACTTCGGCCTGTGGAGGCCGCGCTCGGCGGCGCTGGCCCGCACCAGGGCCGCACAGGCGGCCGTGGTGGCACAGAAGTCCTCCCTGTCGGCCCAGCTGGCCCAACTGCGCTCCGCCGCCAAGTCCATCTCGGCCGACCGGCAGATCGCCTCCCGGGTCACCAACGCCGTGCCTCCCAAGCCCGCACTGGCGCAGCTGATCCGGGAAGTCGACTCGGCATCCAAGTCCTCCGGCTTCCAGTTCCTGTCCATCTCCCCCGGAGAGCCACAGGCGGCCGCTACTTCCCAGACAGGCAGCACCCCGTCGGGACCGGCGGCGCCGTCTCAGATGTCCATCACCCTGAACGGCAACGGCACCTTCTTCCAGGCGCTCGACTTCCTGCACCAGCTCGCCCACCTACCCCGCATCTTCGTCGTGGACACGCTGTCCCTCGCCCCGGGCGGCAGCGGCGGCTCCTCCGGCTCTCCAACCGGCGTCTCGACCGGCTCTAGCTCGTCCGGCTCCGGTACGGCGGTCGCTCCGGGCACGGTCCCCACCCTGACGGTAAGCATCGGAGGGCGAGTGTTCACCACCTACGTCGCCCCCGCTCCGGGAGTGGCAGGGACCGCGGCACCGGCGGCGTCCGGCACCGGAGCGAAGGTCGGCTGATGAAGACACCGAAGCTCTCTCGCCGGGCAGCCACCCTGGCCGTCGCCGGTCTGGCCGTCGTCGGCTCCTTCGCCACCTTCGAGCTGGTCGTGCTGCCCCGCCTGGGCCACACGCCCGTGGCGGTGATTCCCTCTCCCACCGTAGGGTCGTCGCCCCGAGGGGTGTCCACCGCCACGCCCGGCTCTGCAACAGCCAGAGCGCCCGGCGGTAGCAGCTCCCAGCCTGGCTCGTCCGGTTCTTCGCCCACGTCCTCTTCGGGGTCACGATCGTCGTCGCCCGGCTCGGCCGGCTCATCCAGCTCGGCCGGCTCATCCAGCGCACCCGGCTCGGCCGGCGGGCCGGGGTCGGTGCTGTCGATGAGGGACCCGTTCGTGCCCCTCGCCACTTCAGGTGCCGCGTCCCCATCGCCGTCGCCGGTGCTCGGCACGACCTCGGCTCTGTCGGCCGGCTCCGGTTCCTCCCCTCAGCCCGGTTCCGGTGCGCTCGGCACGACATCTCCCGGATCGACCACCTCACCCGGAACGACTGCGTCCCCTGGAACGACCACCTCGCCCGGAGTTGCGTCGCCCGCGCCCACTGCCGTGCAGGCCCCTCCGTCGGTGCAGCTGGTGGCGGTCTACACGATGGGAGGCCAGCCCGAGGCGGAAGCCCGGATAGGCGGCACGCTTTACCCTCAGCTGTACGTTGGGACGTCTATCGACGGAGTGACCGTCTCGTCACTGTCACCCTCAACCGGATGCGGAACGTTCTCGACCGGTACGGGGCCGCTCTCCCTTTGCTCCGCCGCACCTTGAGACATCCGGCCGGTCGGAACGGCCGGCACTAGGATCCGGGGAGTGCTGCGCTTCCTGACTGCCGGAGAGTCCCACGGAGAGTCGCTGGTGGTGGTGGTTGAAGGCATGCCCGCGGGCGTTGCGATCACGGCGGACCAGATCACCGGCGAGCTGGCACGCCGTCGGCTGGGCTACGGGAGGGGACCCCGGCAGCGGTTCGAGAAGGACTCGATAAGGCTGCTGGGCGGGATAAGGCATGGGCGCACACTGGGGTCTCCCGTTGCGATCGAGATCGCCAACAGCGAGTGGCCCAAGTGGGAACAGGAGATGTCGCCGGCTCCGGGGCTGCCGTCGAAGGTGCTGACACAGCCGCGCCCCGGACACGCCGACCTGGCGGGGATGCTGAAGTACGGCTTCGGCGACGCTCGGGACGTCCTGGAGCGGGCGTCGGCCCGGGAGACGGCCGCAAGGGTGGCGGCGGGTTGCTGCGCGAAGGCACTGCTGGCGGAGATCGGCACTTCGCTGGTCAGCCACGTGACGGCGCTGGGGGGGGCGACGTCGACGGGGGAGAGGCCGGAGCCTGGCGACCTGGAGGCTGTCGACTCGTCGCCGGTTCGCTGTTTCGGCGACGCGGGCGAGGCAGCGATGGTGGAAGCGGTGAAGGCGGCCGCGAAGGACGGGGACTCCCTGGGCGGGGTGGTGGAGGTGCTGGGCTACGGGGTGCCGGTAGGCCTGGGCAGCTACGTGCACTGGGACCGGAAGCTGGACGGGATGCTGGCCCAGGCGCTGATGAGCATCCAGGCGGTCAAGGCGGTGTGGTTCGGCGACGGTGTGGCGGTGGCGGGTATGCGAGGCGCGGAGGCGCACGACTCGATCGGCTGGGACGACGGATCGGCGAGCTACGTGCGGGGAGGCGCCCGGGCGGGCGGCATCGAGGGAGGCATGAGCTCGGGCAGCCTGCTGGCGGTGTCGGCGGCGATGAAGCCGTTGGCGACGTTGAACCGTCCGATCCTGTCGACGGTGGACGTGCGGACCAAGGAGGAGGCCCGGTCGTTCAAGGAGCGCACCGACGTCACGGCTGTTCCGGCGCTTGGCGTGATAGCGGAGACGATGGTGGCTCTGGTGCTGGCGTCCGAGGCGCTGCGGAAGTTCGGAGGCGACTCGCTGGCCGAGCTGGTGAGGAACCACGACGCCTACCGGTCGAACCTGGGCAGGGTGACATCCGGTCCTCACGCCGATGCCGCGCATGACACCTGAGCCCCATCGCGTCGGGCTTCGAGTCTGCCTGGTCGGTATGCCGGGAGCCGGCAAGAGCGCGGTGGGACGCCGAGTGGCCGCCCTGCTGGGGGCTCCCTTCCACGACCTGGACTCCGCCGTGGAGAACGCCCTGGGAATGACGGTTGCCGACTGCTTTGCGCGTATGGGCGAAGGGGGGTTCCGCAGGATCGAATCTCAGAAGCTGGCGGAGCTGCTGCACGCCGGCGGGGACCTGGTCCTGGCGACCGGCGGAGGTGCGGTGCTCGACCCGGCATCGAGGCTGCTGATGCGCAATGCGGCCACGACCGTCTGGCTAAGGGTAAGTATCGATACCCTCGCGGAGAGGACTTCGAGAGGCCGTCATCGGCCGCTGCTTGCACGAGCCGGTTCGGGGCCTGCGGCGCGGCTGGTGCTCGACCGACTGGCGGCGGAGCGGGACCCGCTGTATGCCGAAGTCGCCCACGTCGTGCTGGACGCCGAGGGCGCGGAGCCGGGCGAGCTGGCGCTCGAGGTGCAGGCGGCACTGAGCGACCTGGACGCGGCAGCCCGCCGTGGCGATCCTACGAACCCCGCAGCGGGCGACCGCTACCGTGACCGGCATGCTCCGAACGGTCCCGAAGAGACCGAAGGTTCCGAGCAGAGGGCCTGGCATGGCTGACCCCCGGCTGCACACGGTCCACGTGGCGCTGGACGGAGCCGGTTACGACGTATCGGTCGGCGCCGGGGCGCGCAGGGAGCTGCCCCGGCTTCTGCCGCCGGGAGCGTCACGGGTGGCGATCGTGACCCAGGACGGTATCCCTTGGGACGTGGAGCCGGGGCAGGAGAGCCATACGTTCTTCGTGCCCGACGGGGAGGGCGCCAAGCGGTTGGCCGAGGTGGAGCGGCTGTGCAGCGGGTTCGCCCGTTTCGGCCTGACCCGAGCGGACGCCGTGGTCGCCGTCGGTGGCGGAGTGGTGACGGACCTGGCCGGCTTCGCCGCTGCGGTCTACCACCGCGGGCTGCCTTTCGTGGCGGTCGCCACGACGCTGCTGGCGCAGGTCGACGCGGCGATCGGAGGCAAGTGCGGCGTGAACCTCGACGAAGGCAAGAACCTGGTCGGAGCGTTCTGGCAGCCTTCCGCCGTGCTGTGCGACACGGAGGTGCTGGAGACGCTGCCGGAGCGAGAGTGGGTCAACGGCAAGGGCGAGATGGCGAAGTACGCGTTCTTGGGTGTCGAGTCGCTGGATACCATGCCCCTCGAGCAGCAGGTGGTGGCCTGCGCGTCCCACAAGGCGGCCGTCGTGGCGTCCGACGAGCGCGAGTCGGGAGACCGGGCGCTTCTCAACTACGGCCACACGCTGGCCCACGCGCTGGAGGCTCAGGGCCTGGAGCGGGGCGGTGACATCCGCCACGGCGAGGCGGTGGCGATCGGCCTGGTGTTCGCCGCCCTCCTGGCTCAGCGACTGGGCAGGATCGACGCCTCCGCGGTCGACCGCCATGTCGCAGTGGTGTCGGGGCTGGGCCTGCCGTACCGGTTGCCGGAGGCGGCCGATGTCGACTACCTGCTGGCAGCGATGCAGAGGGACAAGAAGGCGCTGGGCAGCCTTGCTTTCGTGCTGGACGGTCCCCGAGGGGTCGAGGTGGTGCGGGGCGTGGGACAGGACGTGGTGTCGGACGTGCTGGCGTCGATGCCGAGAGAACCCTCCCCGCTGCTCGTGAGATGAGCCACCGGAACTGCTCGCTTGCACATGTGGCGTCCGGCACGGCAAACGCCGTGATGGAACCGAGGGATCGACGCGGATTACTTGTATTGAAGCGGGGTCGGTAAGTGGCCGATAGCCGGAAAGATCTGCTGCTGCTTCTGTCGGGACCGAACCTCATCCTGCTGGGTGAACGTCACCCGGAGATCTATGGTCGGGAAACACTGAAGTCTCACGTCACCCGTGCGACCCGCACCGCGGCGGAGCACGGGCTGGCGCTCGACCACGTGGAGACCGCCTCGGAGGCCGAGCTGGTGGGGGCCGTGCACGCGGCTCGTGGCCGAGCGGCAGGGATAGTGGTCAACGCCGGGGCGCTCACGCACTACTCGTGGTCGCTGGCCGACGCTCTGGCGGCCTACGGCGGCATCGTGGTGGAGCTGCACCTCTCCAATCCGGTGGCGAGGGAGTCCTGGCGGCAGACGTCGGTGGTCGCGCCGGTTGCAGCGGGAACGGTCAGCGGCTTCGGGGGACTGGGCTACGAGCTTGCGGTAAAGGCCGCCGCGTCGCTTGTGGCAGAAAGTCTGCGAGCCTGAACCTGCGGCGCCCCCGCCAAAGCGCAGCCTGGCAGGTGGGCAGCCCAGTTCGAGCTGACCCGCCGACGAGTCCTCTGCACAATCGTTACCGACCCTTTGCCCGCCCGTGTCCGGGCCGTTGCCGGCCGAGACGTGCCGGGCCAGCTGTGGGGCGTGCCAAGAAAGGCCCCGTGGCGTCGTTGAATAGGAATCTCCAGCGGTGTATGGTTCACGACCACTGGACTCCGCGCGGGGCGGAGGGAGCGACCGGCAACGGAAGCAACAGGGAAAGCTGTCCCGGAAGGTCTTGAGACCGCCGGGACGGGAAAGGGGTGCCATGGGCAGAGGTTCCAGGCTCATGATTGTGCTCGCGGTGTTCGCCGTGGCGGGGTCTCTGATCGGCTATACGATTGCCGACTACCTGAGGGCCCGGCCGCCGACGGTGAACTTCACCGCAGGGCACGCGACAGGCCAACCGGTGAATCTCACCTTGCAGACGGTCGGAGCCATCGGCTACGGCCCGACGCCGAACTGGGTGAGCTACCTCACGAAGAGTCCTTCGGGGAAGTGGGTCCACACCACTGTCTGGAAGGTGCCGGAGAACACGAGGATCAACGTGACGGTCTACGAGTACGACTCGGGCAGCCCGCTGCGTAACCAGGCCATCGGACAGGTGACCGGGGTGCAGGGCGGAACGGCGACACTGAACGGCAAGCCGTTCAACCTGATCAACTCCTTCCAGGGCAACGGTGTGGCGCACACGTTCACCATGCCGGCACTGGGCATCAGCGTGCCGCTCTACGGCGTCAACGGCTCCGCGAAGACCTTCTGCTCCACGGCGGCGCCCTGCCACCAGAGCGCGCTGCACAACACGATCAAGTTCAGCTTCATGTCGGGCAACCACCCCGGTGAGTACCGCTGGCAGTGCTTCGTGCCCTGCGGGCTGGCGACCGTCGACGGCAACGGCGGTCCGATGCAGGCGGTCGGCTACATGGGTGGCTTCATGAAAGTGGTGGCATAACGGTGGCAAGACAAATGAAGGGCATGCCTTCCACTCCCGAGGGAAGGCGCCTCAACCGCAAGCACCTCACGAGGCTGGTCATTCCGTGGGCCATCCTCGTCATCATCATTGAGCCGTTCATCTGGTTCGTCCTGAGGAACCACCTACCGCCGGGCCACATGACCGACTCGGCTACCGGGATCCAGTTCGACGAAGCCGTGGTTACGATGACCGGTTCGCCGATCGTGCTGGGAGTGCTCATGTACTTCGGGTACGCGGTCACGGTCTGGCGAGTGCCGCGCAACGCCCCGCTCGAGGACGGTCCTCCGATCCGGAGCAACATCGCGGTGCAAGCCGCGTGGATCGCCATCACCTCCACGATCGTCATGTCGATGTTCGTGTTCGGCACCTACGAGCTCGTGGTGCCGGCGGGTTCCGGCGGCGGTGAGGGTCCTACCCCGATCTGGACGCCGGCTACGCACAAGATCCTGCCGATCCAGGTGATCGGGCAGCAGTGGCGGTGGACCTACCGGTACCCGACGTTCGGAGGCTTCGAGACCGACGCCCTGGTGATCCCGAACAACACCGAGATCGCCTTCCACGTGACCTCTCTCGACGTGATCCACGACTTCTGGGCGTACCAGCTAGGCGTCAAGGCCGACGCCAACCCCCAAGTCGACAACGTCGCCTTCACCAAGACGCAGCACACCGGACGGTTCGTGGTCCGCTGCGACGAGCTGTGCGGCGTCTGGCACGGGGCGATGTACAACTACGGGCAGGTCGTCACCCCGTCGCAGTTCATGGCGTGGGCTACGAGCACCGAGAAGAAGCTGGCACCGATGACCAAGACGCTGCCCCCGGTCAACTACGCGGGCTACACGCCTTCGGCGAACGGAGCGGCAGGCGGCTACTACCCGGCTATCGATCCCTTCAGCAAGGTCGAGGAGACTGCCGTTCCCAATGGCAAGGCGGTCGAGGACACATCCGCCCTCAGAAGGACCAATCCTTCACAGCGAGCCGGCGCCGGCAGCACCACCACGAAGACGCCGACTGGCACCATCAAGAAGCCGACCACACCACCGGTTACCAACACCTCGGGGAAGGTCGGCTAGGCATGAACCTCTTGTCCACGAAAACATGCGGAAACACCAATGACAGCATTATGAGAAAGGACGGCTGAGTATGGCCATCAGCGCCACTGCTTCCGCCGGGCTGGGTCAGACCGGGGGCCCGGCCCCCGGCGCGGCCAGCCCGGCCCGGGGTAGCCGGCTCAATGTCGGGACTGCCTTTGCGGGTGCAGTACTCGGGTACCTCTTCGGCCACTGGCTGGGGAACGCCATCGTCTCGGGTGATCTTTACGAAGTGGCGTTCAACACGAGCACCAACAACGTGGCCATATTCCTTGCCCTGCTCTTCGGCGTCGTGGGATGGCTCGCCGGAATCGGCGCCCTCAACTACCCGATCGCCAAGATCATGGGCAAGGAGGCGCCCGCCGAGATCCCCGAAGAGGGCTGGGCACGGTTCCTCAAGTTCACTCTGGACCACAAGGTCGTGGGCATCCAGTACGTCGTAGGCGTGCTGATGTTCTTCTTCACCGGCGGGCTCATCGCAATGGCGATAAGGACGGAGCTGCTCAACCCGACGAGCCACATTTTCGGCCCGAACATCTACATCCAGCTCGTGAGCGAGCACGGTTCGATCATGATGATGATGGCCACGTCGATCGTCGTGGGTCCGCTGGGGAACTTCCTGGTGCCTCTCATGATCGGGTCCCGCCGCATGGCGTTCCCCCGGGTCGAGGCCCTCTCGTTCTGGGTGTTCATCTCGGGCCTGATGGTCATTCTCACGGCATTTCCCCTGGGCGGGTTCCAGACCGGGTGGACGGGCTACGCGCCGCTGCAGGAGCAGTCGAGCGGCGGGATGGACTCCTACCTGATGGGCTTCGGCGTGATTGGGACCGGGATGATCCTGGCCGGGTTCAACATGGCGGTCAGCATCATCACCTACCGGGCTCCCGGTATGCGCTGGAGCCGCCTGCCGATCTTCGCCTGGTCGATGCTGGGCACCGCCGGCCTGCTGACGCTCGCCACGCCGGTGCTTTTCGCAGGGGTGTACATGGGTGCGCTGGACCGCACCGCGCAGACGGCGTTGTTCGTCAACGCTCACGGCGGTAGCTCGTTCCTGTGGGAGAACCTGTTCTGGTTCTTCGGACATCCCGAGGTTTACATCATGGCGCTGCCCGGCTTCGGGATAGCGGCGGAGCTGCTACCGGTGTTCACCCGGAAGCCGCTGTTCGCGTACCGGGTTGGTGCCGCAGGCATGATCGGCGTGGGACTGCTGTCGTTCTTCGTGTGGCAGCACCACCTGTTCCAGAGCGGCATCAACCCCGACATGCGTCCGATGTTCATGCTCACGACGGAGCTGATCTCCATACCGACCGGGTTCATCTACCTCGTCGGCATGGGAACGCTGTGGCGGGCCAAGATCCGCCTCGAATTGCCGATGCTCTTCGTGCTGGCTCTGTACTTCAACTTCCTGTTCGGCGGAATCACGGGCGTCTACCTCTCCGACGTTCCGATCAACGTCCAGGTTCACGGCAGCTTCTTCGTCATGGCCCACTTCCACTACACGATCATGGGTGGTCTCGTGTTCGCCTTCTTCGGTGGCCTCTACTACTGGCTCCCGAGGATGACGGGGTCGATGATGAACGAGACGCTGGGCCGCATCCACTTCTGGATGATGTTCATCTTCTTCAACCTGACGTTCTTCCCACTGTTCATCGTGGGGCTGCTGGGTATGCCCCGGCGTGTGTTCGAGTACGCGCCGCGGCTGCAGACGCTTAACGACATCAGCTCCATCTCGTCGTACCTGCTGGGCTTCTCGTTCGTCGTCTTCACGATAAACCTGGTGTGGACGCAGTTCATCAGCCCGAAGCCGGCTCCGCCGAACCCCTGGAACTCCAAGGGACTGGAGTGGACAATGCCGACGCCGCTGCCCTTCCACAACTTCAGCCGCATCCCGGTCATCCTGAGCGACCCCTACCGTTACGGCGAGCCTGACGCCCTGCCGGTAGCCGACTTCGGGGAGATCGCCGCGGCGACCAGCAGCACCCACGAGGGCCTCGCAGGAGCGCAGCCCACGTCTTCGGGAACCGAGGAGGTCTAGGCATGGCCGATGCACCTGGATTGATGGAGCCGGCGGAGGAGATCGCCTACGAGACCCGTTGTGCGGAGGGAGCCATCTGGACCGGCACCCGACTGCTCATCGGAGTGATCGCCATGGCATTCGCCGGAGTGGGCTTTGCCTACTTTTACCTTCGCTCCGTGAACTCGGAGGGGCTGTGGAGACCGCACGGCCAAACTGCACCTCTCCTCCTGGGAACGGAGATAGCGGGGGCAGCCTTGGTGGGAGCGATACTGCAGTCCTACGGGCTTTTCCGGCTGCGCCGGGGGCTCGACCTGGACTGGTCGGTCGCCACCTGGGCCACGGCCGGCGCGGGAGTCCTGGGCTGCGGGCTTCAGATATGGGAGCTGACCCGGCTGGGATTTCAGCCCGGTCAGAGCGGCTACGCGTCGCTCTTCGTTGCTTGGGGCCCGCTGAGCGCTGCTCTCTTATTGGTAGGTGCCTACTGGTCGGAGACCTTGGCCGCCAGGGCGCTCCGCATGAAGAGCGCCGTAGCTGGTGACGGAGGTCTCTCTGCTTCGCAGTTGCCGAGAGCCCGCCTCTTCAGGGCGTCTGCCGAAGGGGCCGCTTACTTCTGGTGGTTCATCACAACCGTTTCCGTGTTGTTCTGGCTGCTGTTCTACATAGTCTGAGCTTTGCCGGAGTCGGGCGCGCCCGGTGGTGGTGACACTGCCGGGCACGCCTTCTCCGTCGACTGGAGTTCTCGATGAACCTTCTGTTTTCCCATTGGTCGGCCCCTCCGACGGTGCTCGCCGGTGTCCTCATATCGCTCGTACTGTACGAGCGGGGGCTCCGACGGATCGACTCTCGGAGCGGCACGTCCGCTGCCGAGCTGGAGAGGCGTAAGCGGCGGCACACGCAGCGGTACGCTTTCTTGGGCGGCTTGGTCATGGTCCTCGTGGCCCTGGCGTCGCCGATCGACTACTGGTCGGACGTGTACTTCTGGGTCCACATGATCCAGCACATGATCCTGCTGCTGGTCATTCCTCCCTTGGTGCTTCTGGGCGCGCCCTGGATGCCGATGCTCAGGGGACTGCCTGTGCCTGCCAGTCGCGCGATCCTCCGCTGGATCTACCGGTCGGGTGGGGGAAGGCTTCTGCGGCGCACGGGGAGGGTGCTGGGCCATCCGCTGGTAGCGGTAGCCGCATTCGACGGGACCATCTTCTTCTGGCACGTCCCGGCGATGTTTGATGCGACTCTCCGGATCCCGGTGCTTCACTACACGGAGCACGTGACGTTCATCGTCGCCGGCCTGTGGCTGTGGGGGCAGCTCATCGGGTCGCACCCGTTCTCCCCGAGGTTGGAATACTTTTCCCGCATCTGGGTGATCGCAGGGGTGCTGTTCCCCAACTGGGGTCTGGTCATCGGTATGGGGTATGCGGGTCATCCGTGGTACGGGGCATACGCGAGTGTCCCGGGGCGCGGGATCTCGCTCATGAACGACCAGGGGTTGGCTGCGGCGATCATGTGGGTTACGCCGATGATCCCCTTCGGTATTACTGCATTCTGGACTCTCAACAAATGGCTCTCCAAGGACGCCGACGAGGACGAGCAGCTCGCAGAGCTGCTATATCGTGCGCGTCTGGAAGCACGTACCACCGGTCTTTCCGGTCACGGCGCGCCCTGATGGTGCTACCTGTGGCGGGCCTGGCATCCTCGAGGGAGGTGACATGGATCTAATTGCGGTTGTTCAGGCGGTCAACGACGGGGCAGCTCAGGTCATGACTTTTGCCATCCCGATCGGCGTTTTCGCTGGCATCTTGTTCTGGGGTTTCTTTCAGCGCAGCAGGCTTGGCTAGTTTGTAAGTGGTAGTCCGAGGGCCGCTCTCAGCGGGCGGAAGGGATGTCGTGCGATGGTTCTGCTGGGTGTGCTCTCGGTTCCGGTGGTCCCGCAGCTGATTGGTTTGGCGGCGGGACTTCTATTTCTTCTTGCATTCGAGGTGGGGGCGCTCCGGCTACGAAAAGCCGGTGCGCCCTCACGTCATTTGGGAAGTCCTTCCCTCGTCCGGATTGCGGTGATCGTATGGCTGGCTGCGTTTGTCTGGCCTGTATGGAATCTCGCCCGCAGCTATACGGTAGGAGTGGCCCTGCAGGAGGGGCTGTTCGCTCTCGCCGTCCCTGTCCTTGTGGTGCTGGGTGCTCCGTGGGGCGCTCTCGCCGCCGTCGTCGGAAAGCGTCCTCCCGAGGTGAGGAGGGTACGCCCTTCACTGAGGTCCGTGGAGCGGGCTCCTACCGGATTCAAGATCGATCTCGGTCGCGACCGTCCAGGCATGGGGACCGGTCTGGGGGGCGGAAGTAGAGGTACCTGGAAGGCCTGGCTGGCCCTGGGGTTCTTCGTCGCGTCCTACGCTTGCTGGCGGACGCCGTTTGCGGTCGACGGCCTGCATCGGATCTCGGCGCTCGTACTTCTCGAAGCTGCGTGGCTCTGCGTGGCTGGTGTGCTCCTCTGGATGGAGCTGGTGGGTTCCGGAGTGTTCTCCCCCCGCTGCGACAGGCCGGCGAGGATGGGGATTGCCGCTGTGGCGATGTGGTCCGTCTGGATCATGGGCTTCGTGCTCGGCTTCTCCCACACGCCGTGGTACCGGGCCTACCTGCGCTCCGGAGACGCGCTGTCGGGCATGATCGACCAGGAGATGACCGCCGGACTGCTATTTCTGACCGGCGTGGCTGCGTTCGTGCCGCTCATCTTCAGCACCCTCATCAGGTGGCTGAGGAGCCAGGACGACACCGACGACGCTCTGTACGAGGCGCTGCGCGAAGAAGCTTCCCGCATTGCGGAGGAGCGGGACCGCGACAACGGTGGTCCCCACCGGCTGGCCGGTGGCAGCGGCTGAGCTCCGGACGATCTGCGGCCAGCAGTGGCCGAAGCCCGGTGGCAGTCGTTGAGTTGTGCCCAATGTCCGGCCACTGATGCGCCCCGGTCGCGCCCGTGGCACAACCGTCCGACGAGATCTCAAGCGGTCCTGGGCGCTATCCCTTGGGGGGCGTCGTAGCGAAGCCGACCGGCACCCGGGTCAGGTTCATCGGCGGCAGCTTGGTGTGCAGTTGGCTCTGCACAGCCGCCACTTCCGAGTTGATCTTCGAGCGCTCCCTCGCGAGCGCCACCTCCTCGGGACGCAGCTGGCTTCGTGCCTTCGCGTTGGCCGGGTTCTTGTCGAGTGCCGCAAGGTTCTCTATGTAGGTCGCAGCGTCCGGGAACGCCCAGGTGGAGGCCGAAGCGGCGACGTTGGTCAGCTGGGTCCGCGCCAGGTTGCGAGGGACCGAGATCGTGTCCAGGGAGTACACCTGGCTGTTGGTGTAGGAGCAGGCGGTCAGGTCGTCCTGGAGCAGGTGGGGCACCTCGCCCCGCTGCTGAGCAGTCAGGTGACCGTAGGCGGCGTCACGGTAGACCGTCGTCGCTTCGTTCAGCCCGAAGTTGCACGCAGTGACGTCGCCCTTTATCTGAGCGAGGAACGACTTTGCATCGGCCAGCTGCTGCGCATGGGTCGTGCGGTGGGGGTAGTCCAGCGCTACAACCGTTCCCAGCACGGCCACGATACCGATCGCCAGCAGCCAAGCCCGCCTCTTGTACCAGACCGGCTTGGGCGAGGCTTCGTCCAGGCCCAGCTCGGACAAGCTGACGACTCTACGGCCGGCCAGTTCGGGATCTTCGAAGCCGGGACCGCCCCCTTGCGTCCCCGCGGGCGTACGGCTGGTCACGGCAGCATCTTTGCCGAGTACTGAGCGATGCCCTTGCCCCACCTGCTGATGCTCGACGGCGCCAGGTAGCCGGTGCCGTTGGGGAGCATGTTGGCGTAGGGAGTCGCCACGTACCGCTCGTGGCCGTGCGGCCCGATGAAGTAGAGCGGGTTGCTGTGCAGCACCGTGCCGTTCTTGGGGTCTATCTGGACCTGCACTCCGTAGGCGTTCCACACCGCCTTCAGGGCCGCAGGGGAGCCGGTCAGGAAGTACCAGTTGGGGATGGTGCTCAACCCGTGTGCGGACGTGAAGCTGGCCACGTCGGCGACCGAGGCATTGGCCGCGTTCACGTTCACTCCCAGGAAGACCACGTTGGAGGCTTTGGCACCGAGGTCGTGGTAGGCGTCGACGAACTCCTGGGAGATGATCGGGCAGATGTCCGTGCACTTGGTGTCCATGAACTCGAGCGCCACCACCTTGCCCCGGAACTGGCTCATCGACACCGGCTTGCCCTGCTGGTCGACCAACGTGAAGCCGGGAGCGGCAGTGCCGGGAGCGGGGGACAGCCCCATGAAGTTCGCCAGGTTCGTCTGGATCGGCTGGGAGCTGGCCAGCGACGGCAGCTTCTGGGCCTGCTGACGGCGTACCGCCAGAAGGTGGAAGTGGCTCACCACCGTGCCGAGCAGCGCACCTCCGACCATGAGCGCCAGCACCAGAGCGACACCCAGGCGGAAGTTCCGCTTGGACGGCAGGTCGGGCTGGGGGGGTGCGGTAGTGCCTTTCGGGCTCTCGGGTGCCACCCGAGTGTCGTTGCTCGTCATGGGGTCGTTGCCTCCTCGACTTCTCCGGCGTCGCTGCGCGCAGCCGGTGATCCTCTCATGCTGCCACCTTCGCGGCATATCTGGCGATCCCCTTGCCCCACCGTGTGATCTGAGGCGCGGGCAGGAACGCCGTCCCGTTGGGCCGCTCGTTGGCGAACGGAGTCGCCACGTACCGCTCGGTCCCGTGCGGGCCGATGAAGTACATCTGGTCGTTGTGGATCACCGTCCCGTTCGGCTCCACGCCCACGCTGATCCCGTACTGCTGCCAGACGTGCCTCAGAGCCGGTACCGGTCCGGTCACGAACTGCCAGCTCGGTATGGCGTTCAATCCGTGCTCCGAGCTGAACGCCGCCACCGCGCTCACTTGGTTGAACTGCTGGTTCACGTTCACCGCCACGAACGCCACCTTGGACGCCTTCGGCCCGAGGTCGTGGTAGGCGTCGACGAACTCCTGGGAGATTATCGGGCAGATGTCCGTGCAGTGGGAGTCCATGAACTCGAGCACCACCGCCCGGCCGCGGAGCTGCGCGAGGGAGAACGGCTGGCCCTTCTGGTTCGTCAGCGTGAACGCAGGCGCGGCCTTGGGGGGCACAGGGGACACGCCCATGAACGACGCCAGGCTGTTGGTGCCGGAGCCGCTGGTCCGAAGGGCGTACCATGCTCCGGCGGAGCCTCCGGCAGCCACGCCCACCAGCACCACCGCTCCGAGCGCAAGAGCCCCGCCGCGCATCATGAAGATTCCAAGCGGTGCACCCAGGCATCGAGGCTCCTCACCGTCTGAGCCCCGAACGCCTGGCCCACCACCTTCCCCTTGGCATTGATGAAGAATGTCGTCGGAAGCCCGCTGACCAGGTATTTCGAGGCCAGCGTGCCGTTGGGATCCTGGCCCACCGGGTAGTGGTCGCCCTCAGAAGCGAGCAGCGCCTGGATCGAATGTGCCGGTGCGCTGTCGGTGGTGTCGATACCCACGAAAGACACCTTCGAGCGGACCTGGCCGGAAACCGTGCCGAAGGCCTTCAGCTCCGCTCGACAGTCGGTGCACCAGGATGCGAAGAAGTTCAGCACCACGGGCTTGCCCCGGAAAGCCGCCAGGCTCACCGGGCTACCCCCTCCCAGGCGGGGAAGCGAGAAGGTCGCCGCTGGCCTGCCCTTGGGCAGTCGGGCCAGGCCGGCGAAGGGGGACTGGGCCTTCGCCGGCGCCTTCTGCGCTCCGTTGGGCTGCGGTATGGTCTGGTTTCCCAGCCCGACGCCCAACGCTCCGTTGGAACCTGAGGACGCCTTCGCCGAGAACTTCAGCGCTGCCCACGACCCCACGGCCGCCAGCAGTGCAGCCGCCAGGCCGACCGCGAGCCAGACCTTCATCGAGGACCTGGAGCCCGAGCCCGATGAGGCGGGCCGCCGAGTGGAACCGCCTCCAGCCGGCCCGGCTCCGGGGCGACCTCCTGCTCGATCGGCGGCTCTCCTGTTGGACTGGGACGTTCTCACTACAGCGCTACCTCTCCAGTGGGGCGTAGGGGTCGGTCAGGGGTGTCGCACCAACGTGTCTACACCCATCGCCACGAAGAGCAGCGTCAGGTACGAGATGGAGTAGGAGAACAGGCGCATCGCCTTCTTTGGCGAGGCGTCCCTGCCCAGGTCCCATGCCCGGTAGACGAAGTAGGCGCCCAGCAGGAGCGCCGTGACCTCGTACACCAGACCCAGATGGGCCGCAGGAGCCAACAGGAGAGACAGCACCCAGAGGATGACCGTGTAAACCAGTATCTCCCTGGCTACCCTCTCAAGGCTGGCCACTGCGGGCAGCATCGGCACGTCGACCGACGCGTAGTCGTCCTTGTAGCGGACCGCCAGCGCCCAGAAGTGAGGCGGCGTCCACATGAAGATGATCGCGAACATGATCACCGGCGCCAGAGAGAGATGGTCCGTCACCGACGCCCACCCCACCAGCACCGGCACCGCTCCCGCAGCGCCGCCGATCACGATGTTCTGCTTGGTGCTCCTCTTCAGCCACGCCGTGTAGATCCCCACGTAGAAAGCCGTCGCCGAGATGGCGAGGATGGCGGTGAGCAGGTTCGCCGTCGCCCAGAGCTCCAGGAACGCCGCCACCTCCAGCCCGATGGCGAACACGATGGCGGCGACCGGAGTCACCGCTCCGGTGACCAGCGGTCGCTTGGCCGTCCTCTTCATCACCGAGTCGATGTCACGGTCGTAGACCATGTTCAGAGCGTTCGCCCCACCGGCGGCGAACGTTCCTCCGATCAGCACGGCCACCATCAGCCACAGCGACGGCAGGCCCTGGCGGGCGACGACCATAGTCGGCAGGGTGGTTATCAGGAGCAGCTCGATGATGCGGGGCTTCGTGAGCGCCACGTAGGCACCCAACTTCCCCCGAGCGCGGGTGAGAGCAATCGTGGCAGCCATCAACAGGAAACATACCCGACATGCGCAACGAAGCGGCGGCGCGCAGTCGTTACCCGGCCATTACCGGCCGGCCACCCAATCGCAACCTCGGCGGAGTGCGCTCCAAAGTGCTGTATCCCCCGTCGGTACGGTCCAAACCAGGCGGCCTCCCCGCCGCGGTCGGTTGCCCGACGGACGGGGCGTCGTCCCTTCGCTGACGGTCTCTCCCGAGGCCCTCCCCCTCCCTTCGGGCCTCCCTCCTCGGGCCCCCCTCGGCCCCCCCTCCGGCCCCCCAGCCGGCCCCACGGTGTTCCAAGCCGTTCTCCGAGGCTCGTCCCGGCCGCGGGACGGTGGCTCCGAGGGCTCGGGCTGCCTTCCCGGCGTGGCCTCCCGACGATTGCCGACGGGCGTGCGTCAGTCGACCGTCCGGCCGTGGTTGGATGGGACGATGGCACCGACGGACACCGGTCACCCCCATCCCCTTGCCGACTTGCCGCCTATGGATACCGCCACCCGGCTCGGCAGGCTCCAGGCGGTGCTGGAAAGGGACTCCCTCGGTGCGCTGGTGGTCACCAATCTGACCAACGTCCGTTACCTGACCGGGTTCACCGGATCGGCCGGGGTGCTCGTGGTGACCGCAGCAGCGGCCACCTTGGTCACCGACGGTCGGTACCGCATCCAGGGTGTCAGGGAGATCGGTGCCTGGGGATCCCCGGTGGATCTTGCGATAGCGGCGAGCGCCGGGGAGCAGACCGACAAGGTGTCCAAGTTGGCCGGCCTCCGGGGAAGGATCGGCTTGGAGGACCACGGCGCCTGGGAGCAGTCCGAGCGCATTCGGTCCGCTCTCAAAGACGGCGCCCCCTCCGGGGTGGAGATGGTGTCCGGCCTGGTGGAGAACCTGCGGATGGAGAAGGACGGCGGCGAAGTGGCCCGCATCGAGGCTGCGGCGTCGGTCGCTGATCGCGCTCTGGCCGTCGTCCTCGCCCGGTTGGCCGCCCTCCCTGGAACGTCCCGCAGCAGCCGAGCGCCCGATCTCCAATTGACCGACCAGCCGGAGGTGGTAACCGACGAGCAGGAGGTGGTAGCGGCGAACGTGGTCTCCGCGCTGCTCGGCGGATCGCCGGTGACCGAGGCGGCGGTCGCCCTTGCGCTCGACACCGCCATGCGTTGCCTCGGCGCCTCTGCCAGCGCGTTCGAGACCATCGTCGCCAGCGGCCCCCGAGGCGCCCAGCCGCACGCCCGGCCGACCCGCGAGCCCGTTGAGCCCGGCGAGCTGATCGTCATCGACTTCGGGGCGGTCGTCGAAGGCTACCGATCCGACATGACCAGGACGGTCTGCCTGGGGCCACCCAAGCGGGAGCTGGCTCGAAAGATGGTCGACGTGGTGGCGGAGGCACAGGCGGCAGGCGTCGCTGCGGTGAGCGAGGACAGCGACGGCGCCTCGGTCGACAAGGCATGCCGGGAGGTCATCGCCGCCGCCGGGTGGGCCGACGCGTTCACCCACGGCACCGGCCACGGCGTCGGGCTGGACATCCACGAGGCGCCGTGGGTGGGAAAGAGCTGCACTGCTAAACTGCCCCACCGCTCGGTCGTCACCGTCGAGCCGGGCGTCTACCTCGAAGGTGTCGGCGGAGTCCGCATCGAGGACACGGTCGTCGTCGACGGCCCGGGATGCAGGACCCTCACGAACGCCCCCAAGGAGCTGGTTGTCTGATGGCATTCTCCACAAACGATCTCAAGAACGGCATGACTCTCGACCTGAGCGAGGGGCTGTTCTCGGTCGTGGAGTTCCAGCACGTCAAACCCGGCAAGGGTGGCGCGTTCGTCAGGACCAAGCTGAAGAACGTCCGCACCGGAGCGGTGATCGACCGCACGTGGCGGGCAGACGAGAAGATCGACCAGGCGATCATCGAGAAGCGGGAGATGCAGCGCCTCTACCGCGAGGGAAGCCAGTCGGTGTTCATGGACGCCACGTCGTTCGAGCAGTTGCAGGTGGAGGACGACCTGCTGGGAGGAGCGTCGAGGTTCCTCAAGGACGGCGACACGGCGGTGATGTCGATGTACCGCGACGAGATCGTCGGCGTCGAGCTCCCCGCTTCGGTCGAGCTGGCAGTCGCCGAGACCGAGCCGGGACTGCAGGGCGACCGTGTGTCGGGAGCCCGCAAGCCGGCCACTCTCGAGACTGGCCTGGTGGTCCAAGTGCCGCTCTTCGTGAACCCCGGGGATCGTGTGCGGGTCGATACCCGGTCCGCCGAGTACCTGACCCGGGTCTGATCCCGAGCCCGAAGCGTTCGGTCGGCGGCCTTCGGTCGGCAGTGATCCATGAGTGACGGTGCCTCTCCGGACCAGTGGCAGTCTCGGACGAGTGATGCTCCCTCTCAGGACGAGAGGCGCCTGTCGGCGCTGGGCGGCGGGAGGCGCAGTGCACGCGAGCGGGCGATGGGCCTGCTCTACGAGGCGGAGTGCAAGGACATCGACCCCGTAAGCCTCCTGGCGACATTGGAGATACCGCCGGACCCCTTCGCCGAGGACCTGGTCCGGGGAGTCTCGGCGTGCCTGGACGAGCTGGACGAGCTGGTCGCCTCCAAAGCGGTGGGTTGGGACCTCGACCGGATGCCGGCGCTCGACAGGGCGGTACTGCGCATGGCGGCCTACGAGCTGGCTCACCGGCCGGACTCGCCGATGGCCGTCGTGCTGGCCGAGGCGGTCGACCTGGCTTCGCGATTCTCGACCGACGGCTCCGGTCGTTTCGTGAACGGTGTGCTGGCGTCCATCGCCAGTGCCGTCAGGGGGTCCGCCCCGCCACCCGGCCCCGACTCCCCGGCCCGCCCCGACTCCCCGGCCGGTGTGGACCCTCCGCCCGGTACCGACCAGTCTGGCGGGTTGGCCCGCCCCGACGCCGAGGACGGCAGCGCTCCAAGTGGTGCGAGGCCCCCCGGCGGCTAGCATGTGAGAGGCGACCGTCAAGGGGGTCCGGAGAGGCCCCCACGGAAAGCGAAGGAGGCCGATGGCCGAACGGGAGCGGAGGACGCCTCTGCTGGGCAGGGGGAGGTTCGTCGCCCGGACGCAGGTGCTGTCCGAGGAGGACGTCCGTAGGGCCATCTCGAGGATGTCCCACGAGGTGATGGAGCGCAACCACGGCTTGGACGGAGTCGTGGTGATCGGGCTCCAGACCGGGGGAGTGCCGATAGCCAGGCGGATCGCCTCGGTGCTGGCCGAGATCTCCGGTCTGCAGGTACCGTTCGGCACGCTGGACGTGGCTCTGTACAGGGACGACTTCTCGCTCCGGCCGGTGCTGCCCCAGGCGCCGACCGACATCCCCTTCGACATCACCCGCACGACGGTGGTCATGGTGGACGACGTGCTGTACACCGGGCGCACGGTGAGGGCAGCGCTCGACGCCCTGTCCGACATGGGACGTCCCAGGGCGGTACAGCTGGCGGTCATGGTGGACCGGGGCCACCGCGAGTTCCCCATCCGCCCCGACTACGTGGGCAAGAACCTGCCGACGCGAAGCGACGAGCTGGTCGACGCCAACGAGACGGGCGTGTGGCTGGGCGAAGCGGCGCAGCGTTGACCCTCGGCCACCTTCTCGGCATCGACCAGCTGGGTCGGACCGGTATCGAGGAGATCCTCGATCTTGCCGAAGCGTTCGAGGAGGTCAGCGGGAGGCAGATCCCTACCGTGCCGGCACTGCGAGGACGGACCGTGGCCCTGATGTTCTTCGAGGACTCGACGCGGACGCGCCTGTCGTTCGACACCGCCGCCAAGCGCCTGTCCGCCCAGACGCTCGTCTTCTCGGCGGCAGGCAGCTCGCTGAGCAAGGGCGAGAGCCTGAAGGACACCTTCGCGACGGTCGACGCGATGGGGGTAGACGCGATGGTGGTCCGCCACGGCTGTGCCGGCGTCCCCGCCACGGCGACCCGGTGGACCACCGCACCCGTGCTCAACGCCGGGGACGGCCGCCACGAGCATCCGACGCAGGCGCTGCTGGACTGCTACACGGTGACCCGTCACCTGGGTACGCCGGCACTGGACGGGCTCCGTGTCGGGATCGTCGGCGACGTCGCCAACTCCAGGGTGGCCAGGTCGGACGTCGCGGCGTTCACTGCGCTGGGTGCTTCGGTCACTCTCGTCGGCCCTCCCACGCTGCTGCCCCCCTCAGTTGCCGGATGGCCGGTAGACGTCAGCCACGACCTGGACGAAGTTCTGGGCGATCTGGACGTGGTGTACCTCCTCCGGCTGCAGACCGAACGGATGGCCTCCAACGCGCTGCCCTCGGTGAGGGAGTACGCCCAGCGGTACGGACTGGACGGCTCCCGCTCCGCCCGGTTGAAGCCCGGCGCGGTCGTGATGCACCCCGGGCCGATGAACAGGGGGGTCGAGATCTCTCCGGACGTTGCCGACGGCCCTCGCAGCCTGGTGTTGGACCAGGTGGCCAAAGGAGTGGCGGTGCGGATGGCCGTGCTGTTCCTGTTGCTCGGCTCGCCGGCCAGCGAGCCCCGCTCGCTGGGGACCGCTCCACGGTCTTCCGGTTCGGTGGGCCACTGGCCCGAACCTGTGGCGGAAGGTGCTCGAGACGCGAGACAGGGCGCCACGAGTGGGTGACGGTCCGGTGGACCTGGTGGTGAGGGGAGCCAGGGTGCTGACCGACGGCAGGCTCCGGTATGCGGACGTCGGCATGTCCGGCGGCCGGATAGCCGCGTTGTCACCCACGGTGGAGCCTCCGAGAGGCGCCACGGTGCTGGACGGGTCCGGATGTGTGGTGCTGCCCGGTTTGGTGGACATACATACGCACCTTCGGGAGCCAGGTGGCGAGGAGTCCGAGACGGTGGCAACGGGTGCCAGGGCGGCGGCGCTCGGCGGCTACACCGCGGTGGTGGCTATGCCCAACACGGACCCGCCGATCGACTGCGCGTCCGTGGCGCGGGACGTTATGGAGCTGGGAAGGGGCGCCTGTGCTCGGGTCGCGGTGGCAGGCGCGATCTCGGTCGGCCGGAGGGGCGACAACTTGGCGCCTCTCGGGGAGATGGCGGCGCTGGGGGTCCGGCTCTTCACCGACGACGGCGCCGGAGTGCAGGACTCCGCCCTGATGAGGGCCGCCTTTCAGTACGCGGCACCGCTGGGCGTGACGCTGGCTCAGCACTGCGAAGTTGCGGAGCTGTCGGCGGGGGCGGTCATGCACGAGGGCGAGTGGTCCTCCCGTCTGGGGCTCACCGGCGCGCCGGCCGAGGCGGAGCACGTCATGGTCTGGAGGGACATCGCCCTGGCGCACTCGGCAGGATGCCCACTGCACTTGATGCACCTCTCCAGTGCCGTATCGGTGGAGATCCTGCGGGCCGCCCGGGCCCGGGGAGTGAGGGTCACCGGCGAGGTGACGCCGCACCACCTCAGCCTCACCGACGCCGAGTTGGCGTCGTTCGACACGGTCTTCAAAGTGAACCCGCCGTTGCGAAGCGAGCCCGACCGCCGAGCCCTGCGGGCTGCGTTGTCGGACGGCACCCTGGATGCGGTCGCGACCGACCATGCGCCCCATGCGCCGCAGTGGAAGGAGGCGCCCCTGGACCAGGCGCGGCCGGGAATGATCGGCCTCGAGACCGCGCTCGCAGTCGTGCTGACCACCTTGGCGGATCTCCACTTGGGTGAGGACCACTTCCAGGAGGGTCGCGGCCTGGACGACGGCGCAGCGGCGACATGGCGCGACGGCGACCGGCCGGCGTCCGGGGGGGAGGGAGACCGATGGGTCGAACCGGCGATGGCTGCCGTCGCCTCGCTCATGTCGGCGAGGCCGGCGGCCATAGCGGGTCTGTCCGGACAGGGTCGCCCCATAGCGGAGGGCGAGCCGGCCAACCTCGTGGTGGTCGACCCGGCCGAGCTCTGGAAGGTGGACCCCTCCTCCTCCGCCAGCAGGAGCCGCAACACCCCTTTTGCGGGGCGCACTCTGCGCGGCAGGGTGAGGCACACGGTGTACGCCGGCGAGGCAGTGGTGGTCGACGCCGCCGCCCGTCGATGAGAGAGGTCATACCCGTCGGCGACGGGCTGGGCAGCGGTCGCACGGGGTCGACGACGGCAGGACGGGCGAGGGTGGTGCAAGGGTGACGACGGGAGCGACTCGGGTGACGGCACAGACGGCGGCGACACAGACGGCGGGGACACAGACGGCGGCGGCGCCTGCGCTGCGCTCGCGGGCCGGTCGCCCCCCCGGAATGCTGGTCTGCGCGGACGGGGAGAGCTTCGGCGGCGAGTGGGTGGGCCCTGCGACGGTGGCGAGCGGCGAGGTGGTGTTCAACACCGCGATGAGCGGGTACCAGGAGGTGCTCACCGATCCTTCCTACGCGGGTCAGGTGGTGGCCTTCACCTATCCGCACATCGGCAACTACGGGGTGGCGGCGCGGGATGCCGAAGGCAGGCGACCGTGGGCGAGGGCGGTGGTGGTGAGGGAGCTGGCCCCCCGTCCCAGCAGCTGGCGGTCGGAGCACGATCTCGCCGGCTACCTGGCTGCGGGCTACTCGAAGACCGGTGCGGTCGGCACGTTCGGCGGCGCGCCGTACCCGACCGTCACCATCTTCATGGACGGCTTCAAGCAGGGCGTCGAGTACTACAACTCGGTCAAGGGCACCACGGTCAAGGTC
>JAJYPS010000105.1 GCA_021795215.1 Actinomycetes bacterium | reverse complement strand
CCGATCTCGTCGGCGAGATGGCGGGCCAGGCGCTCGTCGACCCCCTCGTACCGCCCGCACAACAGCGAGAAACCGTCCATCTGGGCCAACTCCGAAGCCATCTCCTGGTCGAACCGACGGCCGGCGGGTCCGAGCAGCAGCAGCGGCCTGGGGGGCCGGGTCGACTCGACGGCGGCGAACACCGGCGGCGCGGCCAGCACCATGCCGGCGCCTCCGCCGAAGGGCGAGTCGTCGACCGTGCCCCGGGCGTCGCTGGCTCCGCAGCGGATGTCGACCGCACGCAGGTCCACCAGCCCCGCCCTCGCCGCACGGCCCACCACGCCGGTCCCGAACCACGGCTCCACCAGAGAGGGGAAGACCGTGAACACGTCGACGCGCAAAGCCACCGCGCCGCTCCCCGATCAGTCCAGAAGACCCGGCGGGACGTCCACCACGACTCCGCTGTTCGAAGAGGACACCACGAAACGGAGAGGTACCAGGTCACCTCCGGTCAGCACGAGCAGGTCCGAGGCCGGATTGGCCTGCACCGCCTCGACCGAGCCAAGCGCGCGGCCGCCCTTGTCCACCACAGGCCTGCCTACCAGCTCGTGTGTCCACAGCACGGACGGATCGTCGATCGGTTCGGCCTGCAGCACACAGCCCCGGAGGCCCTCGGCCGCTTCACGTGTCTCCACGCCCTCGAATGCCGCCACCCAGCTCGAGGCTCGGCCGCCGTAGGGCCTGGACGTCGACACCCGCAGAGCGGTCCGGACCGGCTTCCCATCGGTCCTCCGCAGCGCCGCCAACTCCGAACCAGCCGCCATCCGTTCGGGCCTGTTGCTCCAGAGGGCCACCACGACCTCGCCCTTCAGACCGTGCGGCCTGGTCACCTGGCCGACGTCCAACATGAGCGGCCCGGACCCGACCTCCGAAGCAGCCGGCGGCACGCCGCCGGGCCCGGACGGCGTGCCCACCTCAGCCGACGATGTCGACGGTGGCCTCGACGCCTTCGCGTGCCCCGGCGACCCGCACCACCGCCCGCAGGGCGTTCGCCACCCTTCCCTTCCTGCCGATCACCCTGCCCATGTCCGCAGGTGCCACGCTCAGCCGCAGGTCCACCCGACCCGGGTGCTCCGCCAACTCCACGACCACGGCGTCGGGTTCCTCCACGATCGACTCCGCCAGGAACTCCAGCACATCTCTCGCCATACCGCCCGTCAGGCGGTTCCCGTCGACCTCGTCGTCAGGCGACGCGGGGCTCGTCGTCTCCATCAGCCCTCGGAACCGCCGGCTCCCTGCTGCACCGGCGGGGCCGACCTGGAAATGGTCACGAGCTTCTCCACTGCCTCGGTGGGCTTGGCACCCTCCGACAGCCAGTAGTCGATCCGGTCCATCTTCAGCAGCACCTCCGAAGGATCTTTTCTCGGAGCGTACGTGCCGACGATCTCGATGAACCTCCCGTCACGGGGCGACCGGCTGTCTGCCGCCACCACCCGGTAGGTCGGCTGCTTCTTCTTGCCCATCCGCATCAGTCGGAGCTTCACTGCCACTGGTCCAGGTTCCTTTCGTCGTGGCTACTGGCCGACGGCACTGCCAGCCACCGTGGCACATCCGCGCCGTTCACGAGCCCTCGGTCGTCCCTGCACTCGGTCGTCCCTGCACGGTGCCCTTCTAGGCCTGCCCCCCGCCACCCGGAGGCAAGCCGAGTCTAATACGCCGCGGCACGGGCGCGAACGGAGACCGGACCGCCACACGGGCGCGACGTCTACCTGGGGAGACGTTTACCTGGGGACTGGAAAGCTGCCTACAGGCGGCGTGACCCGGCCGCCTCGCTTCGCCTTCTTCCCCTTCTTCGTACTTCCCTTCGTGATCCCCATCGACTTCATCATCCGCTGCATCTCCGAGAAGCTCTGGAGCAGCTTGTTGACGTCGGTCGTCTGAACGCCCGATCCACGGGCGATCCTCTGGCGCCGGGAACCGTTGATTATGGACGGGTCGTTTCGCTCGCCAGGAGTCATGGAACGCACGATCGCCTCGAACCGGGCGAACCTGCTCTCGTCCACGTCTGCCTGGCGAAGCTCCTTCGGCAGGCCCGGCAGCATGCCCAGCACGCCCTTCAACGGCCCCAGCTTCTTCAGCTGCTGGAACTGCTCCAACATGTCGTCCAGCGTGAAGCGGCCCTCCTGCAGCCGCGACGCCGTCCTGGCCGACACGTCGGCGTCGAAGTTCCGCTCGGCGCTCTCTATCAGCGACAACACGTCGCCCATGCCGAGGATCCGGTTGGCCATCCGGTCCGGGTGGAAGACGTCGAAGTCGTCCACCTTCTCTCCGGTCGACGCGAACGCGATGGGGCGGCCGACGACCTCCTTCACGGACAGCGCCGCCCCTCCTCGGGCGTCCCCGTCCAGCTTGGTGACGATCACCCCGTCCAGCTCCAGCGTGTCGTGGAAAGCCTGCGCCGTCGCTACGGCGTCTTGACCGACCATCGCGTCGATCACCAGGAACGTGTAGTGAGGCGAGACGGCCCCCGACACACGACGGATCTCGTCCATGAGCGCCTCGTCGACCGCCAGTCGGCCGGCAGTGTCGACGACCACGACGTCCCGACCCCGCCTCGCGGCCTCGTCGACACCGTTTCTTGCGACCTCGACCGGGTCGGCCGGTTCGCTGAAGACCGGCACTCCTATGCCCGCACCCAGCACCCTCAGCTGCTCCACTGCTGCCGGCCGCTGCAGGTCCGCCCCGACCAGCAGCGGCTGACGCCCCTGCTGGCGAAACCACCGCGCCAGCTTCGCCGCGGTAGTCGTCTTCCCCGCTCCCTGCAGTCCGGCCAGCAGCACCACCGTGGGTGGCCTCGGAGCGAAAGTTATCCTCAGCGACTCCCCGCCCAGGATGGCGGTCAGCTCCTGGTGGACGATCTTGACCACTTGCTGGGCCGGCGACAGGCTGGCCGACAGCTCTGCGCCGACACATCTCTCCCTCACCCGCGCAACGAACGACCGGACCACACCCAGGTTCACGTCCGCTTCCAGCAGCGCCGCCCTGATCTCACGCAGCACTTCGTCCACGTCGCCCTCGCTGAGGCGACCCTTGCTCCTCAGCCGGGCAAAGATTCCCTCGAAGCGGTCTGAAAGCGTGTCGAACATGGCCCGGCCAAGGCTAACGGATCACCGCTGCCAGACAGCGTGCCTCCTTGGGCACAGCGGCGACGGTGTCGGCGTCCGCCGGGGCAACCGGAAGCGCCACCGCCACCGCCACGGGCACCGCCGGTGAATTGCAGGCCATCCGGCCACGGCCGGAGCACCATGCCGGGGGCATTCTCAAGCCGACGGGCCGTCGGGGGGGGCCACCAGGGCGTCCACGAACTCCGTCGCATCGAAGGGGACCAGGTCCGAGGCAGCCTCGCCCAGGCCCACCAACTTGACCGGAATGCCGAGCTCCGATTCGATCGCGACGGCGATGCCCCCTTTCGCCGACCCGTCCAGCTTGGTCAGCACCACACCGGTCACGCCGACCGCGTCCGCGAACTGCCTCGCCTGTGCCAGCCCGTTCTGCCCGGTCGTCGCGTCGATCACCAGCAGCACCTCCGCAACCTTGCCCGGCGGTCTGTCCGCCACCCGGCGCACCTTCTTGAGCTCCTCCATCAGGTTCACCTTGTTGTGCAGCCGCCCGGCGGTATCGGCCAGCACCAGGTCCGCACCCTTCGAGGCGGCCCGCTGAACTGCGTCGAACACGACGGCGCCCGGGTCACCTCCTTCCCCGCCTCTCACCAGGTCCGCTCCCACCCTGTCGGCCCACTGCTGCAGCTGCTCCGCTGCAGCGGCGCGAAAAGTGTCGCCCGCCGCCATCACCACACGCCTTCCTTCCGACGCTTCCAGCAGCCCCACCTTCCCGATGGTGGTCGTCTTGCCCACTCCGTTCACCCCGACGAACAGCCATACCGTGGTGCCGTCCGAGGTGACCGCCAGAGACCGCTCGCCACCGGACAGCACCGAGCGGAGATCCTCCCGAAGGGCCGCAAGAAGCTCGTCCGGGGTCGAGATCTCCCGACTGGAAACACGTTCCCTCAGCGCCTGCAGCAGCTTGGTGGTCGTGGCGAGACCGACGTCGGCGAGCAGGAGAGCCTCTTCCAGCTCCTCCCATGCCTGTTCGTCGATGCGGCCCCGGGAGAAGATGCCGCCTATCCGGGCTCCGAAAGCAGCCCGGGCCTTGCCCAGCCGGTCCCTGAACCGCGGAGCGACCTCCGGCTGGACCAGCTGCGTGGGGACGCCAGGCGTTCCGGGCTCGGCCGGCGCCTCCGGTTCCGTTACCGGCGGCGTCGAAGGGCCGGCTGGTCTGCCGGGCGTGCTAGGCGGACGCCCCGGCCTGGGACGAGTCGACGGAGGTGCCCGGGTCCCGGGAGGCGTCCCCCCGACAGGCCGCCTGACTGCCCCCCGTCGCTCGCCGCTCCTTGCGGCCGGAGGCGGTTCGAGCACTCCCCGACGCCGGCCCCGAGTGGTCAGCAGGGCGGCGGTCCCTGCGATCAGAACCGCCAGAGCAGCCACGACGAGAATCGTGAGGAGCATCTCCGCGGAGCCTAAAGCCTGGCGGGACCAGCCCTGCCTCAGCTGGTGGCTGCCGCCACCGCCACCCTCTCGCTGACCACCTTCGACGAGCCGCCGGGCTGCATGGTGACTCCGTACAGGCAGTCCGCCATCTCCATGGTGCGCTTCTGGTGGCTCACGAGAAGCAGCTGCGCATGCCTGCGAAGCTCGCCGACCAGAGACAGGAAGCGGTTCAGGTTCACGTCGTCGAGCGCGGCCTCCACCTCGTCCATCAGATAGAACGGGGACGGCCGGCTCCGGAACAGCGAGAACAGGAATGCCAGCGCCACCAGAGACCGCTCGCCTCCCGACAGCAGCGACAGCTTCTTGACGGCCTTGCCCGCCGGTCTGGCCTCTATCTCCACTCCCGCGGTCAGCATGTCCTCCTCACCCACCAGCCTCAGCGCTCCCGTCCCGCCGGGGAACACGGCTTGCAGCAGGTTCTCGAAGTTGGATGCCACGTCCTGCCAAGCCGACTCGAACGTCGCCACGATCTCCTCGTCGACCGCCCGTATCACCTTGCCCAGCTCTCGCCGGGCGGCCTTCACGTCCTCCAGTTGTGCGGACACGAACGCGGACCGGTCCCGCAGCTCGGCCGCCTGTTCCAACGCCAGCGGGTTGACCGGCCCTATCTTGCGCAGCTCGCTCTCCAGCTGCCCCATCCGGGCCACCGCCTCGTCGTGTCCGAGCGATCCGACTCCGTCTCTCCCGGCGCTCGGTTCCCCGGCGCTCGGTATCCCGTCCCTCAACTGACCGGTGCCACTCGGCTGTCCCCCGGCGCTCGGTTCCCCGTCCCCGTCTTGCACCTGGTTCAGCCTGCACTCGGGTCCCCCGTCGCAAGGCTGGTAACAGCCGAGCTTCTGGTGCCACGTCTCGGTCGAGCCTGCCAGTCGCGCCTCCGCCTCGGAAAGCTCGGATCGGCGGTCCAGCAGTGCCTCGGAGCTTTCCGAGACCCGTTGCGCCAGAGCCGCACGGGCCAGACGAGCGTTGGACACCACCTCGTTGGCCAGCTCCAGCTGCCGGCGGTGCCGCGAGTGGACCAGCGCCAACCGGCTCACCATGTCCTCCGAGGAGCCCTGGAGCGACCTTGCCCGCAGGCCGAGGGCCGCACAGGCTGCGAGAGCCGCGGATATCTCCGACTGGCGGCGGCGCAGCCGTTCACCCGCCTCCCTGTTGCGCTCCTGGTCCGCGACCACCTTCGAGTGACGTGCGCGCAGCATGCTGCGACGCTCCTCCAACGCTGCGGCTCTGGCCTGCAGGTCCGCCTCCAGGGTCGAAAGCGCCTCCGCCCTGCTGGCCAGTTCGTGCCGCTCGGCAGCCAGCTGGCCGGACAGCCGTCCGGCTTCCTGGGCGGCGCTCTGCGCCGCTTCGGTCGCCTGGTTCTCGGCAAGCTCGAGCTTCGCCACGGTCTGCTCCAGCTCCGCACACCGCCTGGCGTCCGCGTCCCGCCGTGCGGACGTCGCCGACGCCTGCTCGGCCACTCCCGCCAGTTCCTCCTTCCGACGCTGCAGCTCCTGGGACACTCCTGCGAACTGATCCGCCAGGGCGTCGTAGCGGCGCTGCACCTCCGCTGCCTGCGACCTTCCAGCTGCCGCCGCCCTCCCCGCTTCGGCCGACGCCTCGTCGGCGTCGCGCTTGTCCGCCTGGGCTCGGCTGCACTCCGCCGCAGCTGCATCCGCCTCCACGGCCGCCTGGTCGAGCGCCGACGCCGTCACCCCCGGGGAAGTCGCACCAACTCTCCAGCCGTCCGGGCCGATCACGTCACCCTCACGGGTGACCACCACCTGCCCCGTCGCCAGGTGGCGCCCGACGGCGTCGGCCAGCGGTCCGTCGACTGCTACGACGTGTCCCAACAGCTGATCGAGCATGTTCTCGATCTCAGCCGTACGACCCCGCACCAGGTCCCTCAGCCGGACCGCTCCGTCGTCGGGGACCTGCGTGCCCCGGCCGGTGCCCTCACGGGACGACAGCGGCAGCAGCACGGCGAAGTGACCCTCACCCACCAGTCTCGCGGCCGCCTCGAGTGCCGTCCGGTGGCCGTTCACCACCACCCCTCCGAAGGTGTCCCCCAGCGCCGCCGCCAACGCCTTTTCCCATCCTGCAGACACCGACACCGACTCGGCGAGGCTGCCCAACACCCCTTCCAGCCCGTCCAGATAGGTTGCGCCGCTACGATCCCTCAGCTCCGACAGAGCGATCGACAGAGCTTCGATCCTGGCCGCGCAGGTACGGACGTCCGATTGGGCCTGCTGCAGCCGCTCCTGCGCTTCCGTGCGGACCCGGCCCGCTTCCTCGGCGGCTCGGTCCAGCCGGCCCTTCGACTCCGCCGCACGCTCGCACTCCTGCTCCGCGGCCGCCACTTCTGCAGCCAGCTGGTCGAGCCGCACACACCCGGACTCGGTGAGCCGGGACAGCTCCGCCTCCCGGAGCGCCAGGCGAGCCAGGGTCGACTGGTCCCGCTCCATCCCCGCGAGCAGCCCCGCCAGCTCCGACCGGGCCCCGGCCAGATCCGTCCCGTCCGGCCTCGGCACAACCGCACGCAGCGACTCCGCCACTCGCCGCTCGTGAGCCCGGACCGCTTCACGGCGCTGCTCCAGCTGCGCCCGCTTCTCGGTCAGCTGCGCCAAGTCGGGGGCGAGCGCCCCGGCGGCGCGCTCCACCTCCTCCAGAGCCGACTCCAGCGCCTCCCGCTCCGTCGCCAGCGAGGAGTCTCCGGCCGCGTCGACCGCCAGGGACGCTTCGCGCGAAAGGGACCTGGCCCTCTCCTCCACCACGGTCAGGGCGGCGCCGGAGCGGGCAGCCACCTGCTGCGCTCGCCGCAACAGATCCTCCACCACCGGCGGCACAGCAGCCGCCGAAAGGCCCGCTTCTGCGGCGGCTACCGCTTCGTCCGCCCGCTCCAGGCCGGCCCGATCGGAACGGTGACGGGCCGAGGCCGCCGACAGCGCCTCCCGCGCCTTCGACACGGCCGCTTCCAGCGCCGCCAGCTCCCCCGCCCCGACCTGACGCCGCAGTCGACGCAGCTCCGCCGTCACGACGCCGTGGCGCCGAGCGGCCTCGGCCTGACGCTCCAGCGGCCTCAGTTGGCGGCGGACCTCCCCTTCTATGTCCCCCAGGCGCTCCAGGTCCGCCTGGGTCGCCTCCAGCCTGCGCTGCGCCCGCTCCCGCCGCTTGCGGTACTTCAGGATCCCCGCCGCCTCCTCGATCGCCGCCCGCCGCTCCTCCGGCTTCGCCTCCAGCACCGAGTCGAGCTGGCCCTGGCCGACTATCACGTGCTGGGTCCTGCCCACACCCGCATCCGAGAGAAGCTCCTGCACGTCCAGCAGGCGGCACGGCGCCCCGTTCAGCGCGTACTGACTGTCCCCGTCCCGGAACAGCGTCCGGGTAATGCTCATCTCGGCGGCCGCCACCGGCAGTCGGCCCGAGGAGTTGTCGATCGTGAGCGTGACCTCCGCCCTGCCCAGTTCCTGGCGGCGGGCCGTACCGGCGAAGATCACGTCGTCCATCCGACCGCCCCGGAGCGCCTTGGCACCCTGGGCACCGAGGACCCAGGCCACGGCGTCCACGACGTTCGACTTCCCGCTCCCGTTCGGCCCGACGACCACCGTGACGCCCGGTTCGAACTCCAGCGTGGTCGACTCGGCGAACGACTTGAAGCCCTTCAGGGTCAGCGACTTCAGGAACACCGCCCGACGTTAGCTTCCATGCGCCCATCAGGGGTGGACCTGGCCTTGGCCGCCACCATCCTCTCCTCCGGGCTGGTTCCGGGGTGGGCTAGATCGGAA
>JAJYPS010000104.1 GCA_021795215.1 Actinomycetes bacterium | reverse complement strand
CCCTTCCCTGGCACAGGATGCCCCGTCGGCGGCAGAACCCCACTATGTCCCACACCACCAGGAAGTAGCCCGCGAAGCCCAGCTGCTCGACGACCGCCAGCTCGCGGTCGATCTGCGCCCACGCCCCGCCGACCCGCTCGCCTTCCCTGGTGCCGTAGCGGGCTGCGGCTCCCTCGTCCACCACCTGGCGCAGGAAGCCCATCTCGTCCTGCCCCTGCGGAACGGGGAACGGGGGGAGCCCCGGAGCGATCAGGCGCAGGTCGAACGTCAGGTCCGCCCCCAGCCGGGCCGCGTTCTGCACCACTCCGGGGAACCTCGCGAAGCGACGCCCCTGCTCCGCTCCCGAGCGGAGGTGCCGCCCCGGTGCTGCCGGCAGCCACCCGTCCATCTCGGCCAACGATCGGCGGGATCGTACCGCCGCCACGGCGCCACCCAGGCGGTGCCCGGACGGCGTCGCGTAGTGGGCGTTCGACGTCGCCACAAGTTCGATGCCCCTGGACAGGGCCAAGCGGGCCAGCGCCTCGTTGCGAGCCGAGTCGACCGGGTCCCCGTGGTCCCACAGCTCCACCACCACGTTTCCCCGGCCGAACGCCGACACCAGCCGGTCCAGTTGCCTGGACGCTGCCGCCGGCCCCTCGGCCTCCAGCGCCGACGGCACGGCGCCCTTGCGGCAGGCCGTGGTCACCAGCCAGTGACCGCCGTGAGACTCCGCCAGGCGGTCCAGGTCGAACCGCGGAGCACCCTTGCACCCTCCCTCCAGCTGCGCCTCGGAGATGGTCCGGCTCAGGCGGGCGTAGCCGTCGGGGTCACGGGCCAACACCACCAGATGACTGCCCTCCGGGTCCGGCATGCCGGACTGCTTGCGCTCCAGTCCCAGGGTCAACTCTGCGCCGAACACCGTCGGCAGCCCCAACCTGCGGGCAGCCTCGGCGAACCGGACCACCCCGTACAGGCCGTCGTGGTCGGTCAACGCAAGTGCCGACAGCCCCAGCCTGACCGCCTCGGCCACCATGTGCTCCGGGTGCGACGCCCCGTCCAAGAAGCTGAAGTTGGAGTGCGCGTGCAGCTCGGCGTAGCCGACGGGATCAGTCATAGGTTCCCTCCAGCCACCATCGACCCTTCTCCACGAAGCACAGATGGGCCACGCCGTTCCCGGTCACCAGTTGCAGGCGGGCCCGACGATGCCCGTCGGAAGCATCCCACCACCTCTGGTCGGCCAGCCACGGCCCCGCCCAGGACACCACCTCGACCCACCTGCCCTGCCGGATCGACAGCCGCCTGGGCTCGGAGCTGACCTGCCCCCGCCCGTCCACAGTCACCGTCCCCCCTCCGGGATCGCACAGCCGGATCGGGACCGGCTCCGCGTGGACCAGTCCGGGAGCTGGAGCAGGAAGCCGGCCGGGCCAGGGGAGTCCCACATCGGGGCGCTCCACAGTCGACTGCTCTCCCCAAGCCAGCAGCGCCACCCGCTCGTCGGGATACCTGCCGCCTTGGACCATGCCGGTGAACACCGACCGGTCGCCCAGCATGCCCAGCACCCGGTCCGCTCCCCTGGCTGCGCGCCGGTCCCGGTCGCTGCGACCTCCCCAAAAGCCCAGCTGTCGGGAGCGGGCAGGCACCGTCTCGTCGGCCGCCAGACAGAGCCGGGCAATGCCGGCGGTAGGAGGCGGGTCGGTGCCGCTGCCCGACAGCCACCCGTCCAGCTGCCATCGCACCCTGGCCACCATCTGCTCCTCGTCCAGCTGCTGCTCCTCGCCACGCCACAGCCTCACCAGCGACTCGCCGTGCTCGGTCTCCACCTCGATCCGCAGCCGCGTGCACGCCATGTCCGCTCCGTCCAGTCGCAGGACCAGGTCGGCCGCCAGCGAGCGAGCCGCGAAGGCGGCCGTGTCGCTGCGCTCGGCCGGCGGGTCGAACACGATCTCGGCCACGATCGGGTCGGCAGGACGCCCCGCGGCCAGCAGCCGAGCGTCCTCCCCCCTGGCCATGCCGTGCGCCCAGCGTCCCTTCGGCCCGAAACGGGACAGCACCGCCGGCTCGGGCAGCCGGGCCAAGTCGCCGAGCGTATGGATCCCCAGCCGTCCCAACAGGGTGGCCAGCTCCGGTTGTCCCAGTACCGATACCGGGAACGGTGCCAGGAACGCACGCGTGGCAGCCGCCGGAACAGCCTCTCCCCCACGGGCCGCCAGCGCAGCCGCCAGGTAGCCCTCCGCCACTCCGATCCCTACAGCGGGGCCCGCCTCTCCGGGGCCCGCTTTCCCGACCGCCTCCGCCACCCGGCAGATCAGGGACTGCTCCCCTCCGAAATACCGAGCCGGCCCACGGGCCCCGAACGCGCACAGACCCGGGCGCACCACCTCCACCAACGGCGTCACCTGCCCCAGCGCCGCTACCACCGGCTCGAACGCCCTCGCCTCCGCCGTCCGATCCCGGCACGGAGTCAGCAGGCCGGCACAGAGCGCTTCCGCCTCCCGCCGCCGCTGTCCAGCAGCCACTCCCGTCGCTCGGGCAGCCGGCGAAGTCGCCGCCACCACGTTCGCCTCCATCACCGCCACCGGGTCGCCGCAGGACAGCCCCAACGAGACGACAGGCCAGTCGGGCCACCACACCACCAACACCCGCACCCGGCTCTACCCCGCCATCGTTTCCTGGGTGGCACATGCATCCAGGTCCACATAACTTCGCAGAGGAGTCAGGTCGCCTGCCACCGGCGTCAGCACGGCCTCGATCGAACCGTCCGGTCCGGGCAGCATCAGCTCCATCCGCCGTTCCCTGGCCGCCGTTCCCCGCCCCCATGCCCTCACCACCACCCGGCGTCCCTGCAGCCGACCAAACCCCCTGTCCGTCCCCTCCCACACGGAACGCTCCACTCTCAGCCTCAGATCCACCCCTCCCGGCCAGGACGGCACCGTCTCCCGGCCCCCCTTCGGCCCACCGATGCTCTGTGGTGCCTCCAGGAGCAGCACCGCCCTGCGCTCCCTCGCCCTGGCCGTCAGGCGGCGACCATCCACCTCACGGCACCGCCGAGGAGCCCCCAGCACCACCATGTCGACCGAGTCCAGCATCGCCGCCGCCACTTCCGGCCATGCCCCCCCCGGCCGGGGGATCACCAACAGCCTCTCCAGCACCACTCCTGCCGCCGCAGCCGCCTCCAGGCCAAGCAGGGGAACTCCCACCGCCGCCGCCCAGGCCCCCTCTCCCCCCGCTCCGGCCAGTAGCGCCAGCAGCAGCGAAGTCGAGCCGGCACCCCCCTCCACCGCCACCACGCTCCCCTTCCGTATCCCGCCTTCTGCGAACAGGCCGACCAGCACCGGCAGCACCGGCAGCACCGCCCGTCGGGCCGTCATCCCGGAGGCCGTCTCCCACTCCGCACGCCAACCTTCCCCGCCTCGCCGCCCTGCCTTTCCCACCCGGCCGAGTGTATCGAACATATGTTCGGTCGTGTACCGCCTACCAACAGCGGTGTGCCGGTCACACTGGAGGCAACCGGACCTTCAGACCGTGGCGCATGTCGACAGTGCGTCTCCGGCAGGAGGACGGCAGGAGGACTACGACCGGTTCTCGGCCGTCCTGGACAGACCGGTGGTCCCTATCGAGACAATCTGGTCGACCAGGTCACAGGGCCGGCGGTACGAAAAACCCTGCATCTCCGGACTCGAAGTGCTGCGGGCCGACATTCGATCCTCGTGCCCGCACTCGTCAGCCGGTATGTTTGCTGGTATGTTTTCACCCGGCGACCCGGAACAGGTGCTCACGGCCCTGGGCGACAAGTTCCTATAGAAGCTTGTGTCCGCCATTGACGGCTCGCGAGACGACCTCGAGGCGATGCGGGCATGGCGTCCCGGTTGGTTTCCGACCATGTCGGATCGCTGCCTCGCCAACTTGATCCACGACCGCATGTGGGCTCACATGCTGGGTCTTGGGGACGAGAACGACGTGACGATGCACGAGTCTGGAGTGACTCGCGAGATTGTGGTGGGGCAGATTCGGCTCCGCCTGAAGAGGCACAACCTTGGCGACCGCGTGAGCAACTACCCAACCCAGACTGCACTCGAGTTCTGGGTCCAGCGCAGGGAAGGCATCCTGCCGGGCATGGAGGAGATCACCCTTGCCGCTGGATATCGCTGGCACACCGACACCAAGGCGATCGGCGCCCCGGTCATCTCGTATCGAGACGGTCGAGAGAACGTGATCTGGGCGATGGAACTTGGTGGTGGTGCATTCGAGGGGGGTGTCACTCCGATCACTTGGTCTCCGTTGGGAACGCCGGACCTCCCCATCGTCGACATCACCGGCATAGGCCAGGGCGAAGCCGGCAGCGGCGGGACACAGGACGAGCTGTGAACGACCTCGGCGACCTGATAGCGATCGGTCGCAAGGCAAAGGGGCTCACCCAGGCAGAACTTGGTGAGATCGTCGGCGTCACCCAGGTAGCGATCAACCGGTACGAATCGGGCGATCGCGAACCGGACGACCACATGGTTCGCTCTCTTGCTGAGGCGCTGGGCCTCACCGAGCGCCTACTACGCCACGGAGATCGCTTCCGGGGCGCGCTGGGGGTCGAGGCCCACATGCGCCGCCAGAAATCGACGAAGGCGTCGCTATGGCGACGCATCGAAGCCGACCTGAACCTCCTGCGGGCGCACTCATCCCTGCTCTTCGAGGAGGTGTCCCTCCACGCGGATCGGCGAATCCCCACCTTCGATCCCGAGTACACCTCCCCGGCCGAAGCGGCCGGGCTCGTCCGGGCTCAGTGGCAGCTGCCGATCGGTCCGGTAGCAAACCTCGTGCGCTGGATGGAAGCCGCTGGGTGCTTGATCTTCGAGAAGGACTTTGGCACCCACCGCATCGACGGGATGTCACAGTGGATCGGCGACCATCCAGTGGTGCTGCTCAACTCGACCGCCACCCCGGACCGCCGACGGCTCACGCTTGCTCACGAATTGGGACATCTAGCCCTGCATTCGAACGAGGTCACCGAGGACGCCGAGACACAAGCGAACGAGTTCGCAGCCGAATTCTTGATGCCCGAGGCAGCAATCCGCTCCGAATTGAAGCGTCGAGACCTTGGAACCCTGCTTGAGCTCAAGCGCGAGTGGGGCGTGTCGATGCAGGCGGTGTTCGAGCGGGCGCACCACTTTGGCATGGTTACGCCCTCCGAGCGCATGGCGTTCTACAAGGCGCTGAACGCCAGGGGATGGAAGATCAAGGAACCGATGGCCGATGTCGTACCGTTTGAGCGTCCTCGGCTCCCCGCATCGATTGGCGAAAACCTACGAATGAAGGGGTTCACCGATGACGAGATAGACGACCTCGCCGGCTACACGCGGGGGGCTGCAAACCCCTTTCGTCCTGCTGGTAGGCGACTCCAGGCTATCCAGGACGTGTAGCGCGGAGATTCACATAGCGCACCGCAATTCCCTCGATGACCACCCATCCGTGACTCCCAGGCGAACTCCGGACGGACCATCAGAGCTCCCGCCTGGTCGTTCTGCAGCGCCATACCTATGCTTGGCCGATGTTCTTGTCCGCAGCGTCGAGAGAATCCCACTGGGAGCAGATCTACCGGCAGCGAGCGGTGGACTCGGTCAGCTGGTACCAGCAGAGCCCCACGGTTTCCCTGGAGCTGTTGGACGCCGTGGGAGCACGTCCGGACGAGCCCGTGCTGGACGTCGGCAGTGGAGCGTCGGTTCTCGTGGATGCCCTTTTGGACCGCGGCTTCTCGGATCTGAGCGTTCTCGACGTCTCAGCCTCTGCGCTCGACCTCTCGCGCAGCCGACTGGGTGTGCGGGCCGGGACGGTCCACTGGCACACGGCAGACGTACTGGAGTGGCGGCCCGAAAGGCACTACTCGCTCTGGCACGACAGGGCCGTGTTCCACTTCCTCACCCAGGCGTCCGAACGCGAGAGGTACGTGTCGACACTGAAGTCGGCTCTGAGACCCGGCGCTCGCGTGGTGGTCGGAACGTTCTCTGTCGACGGCCCGGAGAAGTGCTCCGGCTTGCCGGTACAGCGATACGACGCCGACGGCCTGGCAGGCACGTTCGGCGACGCGTTCGAACTGCTGGAGCAGCGCCGGGAGGAACACCACACACCGAGGGATGCCATCCAAGTGTTCACCTGGGTGGCGATGCGCCTCCGCTGAGCCAGGGGCCGCCAGCCGTGCCGGGCTCCACGGTCGTCGGCGTCGGAACGGCACCCACTCTCGAACCTGGCGAACCTGAATCGTGGCCACAGCGGTACTGCAACGCTGTGGCGCTTTGGCGCTTCCCCGGCCCTCGCTTTCGGTTGCCGGACACACGCCTACCGGGGTGTCACTCTTGACCCGAGACATAGACGTCTGTCAACATAGACCTGTGTCTATACGCCCTGTCTCCCCATCCGCCCAGCCGTCGCCCGGCACCGACTGCGGCAGCTCGGGCGCACATCCCTACGATCCTGAGCTGGGCGCCACACCAGCCTGCACCCCGTCTGCTCTCGTGGCGCAACCGATGGACAGAGGCCGAGCCGAAGTCCTGGCCCCCCTGCTCAAGGCGCTGGCCGACCCGGTGAGACTCCGCCTGATGTCACTCATCGCCTGCCACACCTCCGCAGAGGCGTGCGTCTGCGACCTGACGCCCGCATTCGAGCTGTCCCAGCCGACCGTTTCCCACCACTTGAAGGTGCTCCACGAAGCCGGACTGGTCGAGCGCGAGCGAAGAGGTGTCTGGATCTACTACAGGCTGCATCCTCGGGCGTCACGGGTGCTGGATGCCCTCTCCGACCTGGATGCCACTGTCGGGGCGTCCCGATGACAACCTCGGCGTCACCAGCCCTTCTCGGCTCCGCAGACATCGCCCTGGCAAGCCCCGACCCTGCAAGCCCCGACCCTGCAAGCCCCGACCCTGCAGACATCGCCCTGGCAGGTGCCCGTTCGGCAGTTGGCGCCCGTCGACGTGAACACCCAGGAGTGTGGCACCGATGAGTGACGTCGTGGAGGAGATCGCCGCTCCTGGCGAGTCGGGCCCGGTGCTGGCCAGGCTTTCCAGGCTGGACCGGCTGCTGCCTGTATGGATCGTCGCCGCCATGGCAGCCGGCCTTGCGCTGGGTCGCCTGGTGCCGTCCTCGGCCACAGTGCTGAACTCGGCGCAGGTCACCCAGGGCGTGTCGGCTCCGATCTTCGTCGGGCTGCTCGTGATGATGTACCCGGTTCTGGCCAAGGTGCGGTACGGCGACCTGCCGAAGGTGACGGCCGATCGCAGGATGCTGGTCTCCTCGCTGGTGTTGAACTGGTTGGTGGGACCGGCTGTGATGTTCGGGCTCGCTTGGACTCTGCTGCCCTCGCAGCCTCAGTACAGGACCGGGCTGATAATCGTTGGGTTGGCTCGCTGCATCGCCATGGTGCTGATCTGGAACGATCTGGCGTGCGGCGACCGGGATGCCGCCGCCGTACTGGTGGCGTTGAACAGCGCATTCCAAATCGTGGCCTACGCGGGACTGGGCTACTTCTACCTGCACTTGCTGCCGGCCTGGCTGGGACTGCCCACTTCCGGCCTGCACGTGTCGATGGGCACCATCGCAGTGTCGGTACTGATCTTCCTGGGGGTGCCGCTGGTGGCCGGTTTCCTGACCCGGGCCGTCGGGGAGAGGACCAAGGGTCGAGCCTGGTACGAGGAGGAACTGCTCCCGCGACTCGGGCCGCTGGCCCTCTACGGGCTGCTGTTCACCATCGTGGTGCTGTTCGCGCTCCAAGGTGGCACCATCACGAGGCATCCCGGCAACGTCGCCCTGATAGCGGTCCCGTTGCTGGCCTACTTCGCCATCATGTGGACCGGTGGACTGTTGCTCGGGTGGCGCCTCGGCCTTCCGTACGAGCGGGCGGCCACGTTGGCGTTCACTGCGGCAGGCAACAACTTCGAGCTGGGGATAGCGGTGGCGATCGGCGTGTTCGGTGCTGCGAGCGGGGAGGCGCTGGCCGGGGTGGTGGGACCGCTGATCGAAGTGCCGGTGCTGGTTGGACTGGTGTACGTCGCCCTCTGGGCACGTGGGCGGCTCTACGGGTCGACCGGGAACAGCGCAGCGGCGGTGGTCCGGTGAATCCGGTCGTGCTGTTCGTATGCGTCCACAACGCCGGCCGATCCCAGATGGCGGCGGCGCTCACCGCCAAGCTGTCGGGAGGATCGGTAGAGGTACGGTCGGCCGGATCGGAGCCTGCAGACCAGGTGAACCCGGCCGTGGTCGAAGCGATGGCCGAGATCGGCGTCGACCTGCGGAGGGAGGTCCCGAAGATGCTCACCACGGAGGCCGTCGAGACGGCGGACGTGGTGATCACGATGGGATGCGGCGACACCTGCCCGATCTTCCCCGGCAAG
>JAJYPS010000103.1 GCA_021795215.1 Actinomycetes bacterium | reverse complement strand
ACAGCAAGAACATGGCCGCCGATGTCACGTTCATCAAGTACCTGACCAGCCCTGCGGCGCAGACCATCCTCGCCACGCAGTACTCGGAGATCCCGACCCTGCAGTCGGTCAGGGTGTCGCCCAGCGTGCGGGCGAAGAACCCCGTGCTCGCCATCATCGGCCAGACCAAGCTGATCGCCAGGCCATCCTTCACCCCTGCGTACTCCAAGGTGAGCCAGGCGCTCTACACCAACATCAATGCCGCGCTGGCAGGCGCGACCTCTCCCAAGGCCGCTCTCGCTTCGGCCCAGAGGCAGATCCAGTCGGCCGTCAACGGCACGGGACTGTGATCCCGAGGTGACGACGACGTCCGGGCCGGCCGGCACGACGGTGCTGGCCCCGCGCCCCGCGCAGCCGCCGACGTCCGGTCAGCCTGCCGGCCGGCCGGACGTCATGACTCGCAGGCTGGCAAAGCTGGGGTGGCTGTTCTCCGCTCCGGCCCTCGTGGTCATCGGCATCGTGACCATCTTCCCGATCGTGTTCTCGGTGGTGATGAGCTTCTCCGACGTCCAGGTCTCCGGCAACGGGTTCAGCCTCGGGAAGCTGACCACGGCCAACTACTCGGCCGTCCTGCAGAGCGGCCGGTGGCAGCACGACCTGATCTTCACCGTGGTGTACACGGCGGTGACGGTGGTGGCGGAACTGGTGCTCGGCACCGCGATCGCCTTGGTGCTCGAGAGGCTCGGCGCGGCCCGAGGCTGGATGATGGCCCTGCTGCTGATCCCGTGGTCGATGATCACCGTCATATCGGCGCAGCTGTGGCGGTACATCTACGACGGCACCTACGGGGTGGCCGACGCCCTGTTGAGGCCGGTGCTCGGCTTCGCCCCGAACTTCCTGGGCCAGCCCACCCTGTCGGTCGTGTCGATGATGGTGGCGGACACGTGGAAGACCACGCCCTTCGTGGCCATCATCGTGCTCGCCGGGCTGGTCATGCTTCCCCAGGAGATCTACGAGGCGGCCGAGGTCGACGGCGCCGGGGGGTGGGCCACCTTCTGGAGGATCACCTTCCCCCTGCTCCGCCCCACTCTGGCGCTGGCGGTCCTGTTCCGGGTGTTGCAGGCGTTCGGGCTGTTCGACTTGCCCTTCGTGCTCACCAGCGGGGGGCCGGGATACGCGACGGAGTCGCTGGCACTGCTCGGGTACCAGGTGATGTTCACCAACTTGGACTTCGGGACCGGGGCAGCGGTGGCAACGTCAACCGCTGCGCTCGTGCTCGTGGGGTGCATGGTGTTCCTCAAGGTGTTCCGGGCGCAGGTGGCGGAGGACCGCGGGTGAGCGGCCGACTGGCGAAACGGCGGGGTTGGCGGCGGGTGGTCAACGGTGTCAACCTCGCGTCGCTGCTGGTGGCGGTGTTCGTTTCTGCCCCCCTCTACTGGCTGGTGTCGGCGAGCCTCAAGTCGCCGGTCGAGATCGGAGCGACGCCCCCCACGGCGTACCCCCATCCGGTGACCCTCACCAATTTTCGCCAGGCGTTCCTCCACTACGGATTCGGGCGGTACCTGCTGAACTCCGTCGTGGTGTCCCTCGCCTCCACGGTGCTGGTGCTGGCTCTGGGCATCCTGGCGGGCTACGCCCTCGGCCGTTTCCCGATGCGGGGAAAGCTGCCGGTGCTGATGGGCCTGCTCATGATCTCGGTCTTCCCTGCGATCGCCGTCATCTCGCCGCTCTACCTGATCATGCGGGAGATCGGGTGGCTCAACAGCTACCAGGCGCTGATCCTGCCTTACACGGCGTTCAACCTGCCGTTCGCCATCTGGATACTGCGGAACTACTTCATCGGCATCCCGCCGGAGATGGAAGAGGTGGGCCGTCTCGACGGAGCGTCGCCGCTTCGCACGCTCTGGTCGATCATCCTGCCCCAGGCCCGCCCCGGCATATTCACCGCCGCGGTGTTCACTTTCACGGCGTGCTGGACCGAGTTCCTGATGGCGGTCAGCTTCAACAGCGCCAACGGCTACCGCACGATCGCCGTGGGGATCGCTCTGTTCGGCTCCGCGTTCGTGGTGCCCTACGGGACGATCTTCGCAGCCAGCGTGGCGGCCGTGCTCCCGATCGCGATCCTGGTGCTGGTGTTCCGGCGGTCGGTCGTGTCCGGCCTGACTGCCGGCGCAGTGAAGGGATGACCGAACCCTGGTGGTCCGGCGCCACCCTTTACCAGATCTACGTCAGGTCGTGGAAGGACTCCAACGGCGACGGGATCGGGGACCTGCAGGGGGTGATCTCCGGCCTGGACCACCTGGAGTGGCTGGGGGTGGACGGGATATGGCTCTCGCCCACCATGCCCTCACCGAACCGCGACTGGGGCTACGACGTCTCGGACTACTACGGAGTCCACCCGGAGCTGGGAACGGAAGCGGACATGGCCCGGCTGATCGAGGAGGCGTCCTGGAGGGGGATCAGGGTGCTGCTCGACCTAGTCCCCAATCACACCAGCGACGCCCATCCCTGGTTTGTGCAGGCCAGGTCGGACCCGTCCTCACCGATGCGCGAACGGTACGTGTGGGCGAAGCCCGGAGCGGGCGGAGGTCCACCGAACAACTGGCGAGATGCCACTGGTGCATCGGCGTGGACCCTGGACGAGCCGTCCGGGCAGTACTACTTGCACAACTTCCTGCCGTCGCAACCGGATCTCGACTGGTGGAACGGCGAGGTGAGGGCCGAGTTCGAGCGCATCCTCGCTTACTGGTTCGACAGGGGCGTCGCCGGCTTCCGGATCGACGTCGCGCACGGCCTCGTCAAGGACAGCCAGCTGCGGGACGATCCGGAAGCGGGGCCGGAGCACCATCCGATGGAAGTGCGGTCCGGACTGGTGCCCGTCTACAGCGCGAACCGACCTGAGGTGGCCGACATCTACCGGCGCTGGCGTCGGCTGGCGGACTCCTACGAGCCGCCTCGGGCGCTGCTCGGCGAGACGTGGGTCCTTTCGCCCGAAGGGATGGCTCGCTTCTACGGCGAAGAGGCGGACCAGCTCCAGCTCTGTTTCAACTTCGGCTTCCTCTTTGCCGACCTGTCGGCCGGCACCATGGCGGACCTGGTACGCCGGACGCTTGCGTCGTTGCCGGAGGGGGCGACGCCGCTGTGGACCGGCTCCAATCACGACGTCTCCCGCTTCCCGACGAGATGGGCGGCCGGCGACGAGCGGCGCTCCCGGGCGGCGCTGGTCATGCTGTGCGCACTGCCGGGCACCGTCGTCCTCTACTACGGTGACGAGATCGGCATGACCGACGTGGAGATGCCGGAGGAACGGCTGCTGGACGAGATGGCCGTGCTGGCGGGCAGGACTTCACGGGACCACTTCCGCAGCCCCATGCAGTGGAGCGACCGCCCGAACGGCGGCTTCGCCGAAGACGGAGCACCGACGTGGCTACCGATGGGCGATTGCGCCGCTCTCAACGTCCGAGCCCAGCGGGCGGATCCCCGCTCCACCCTCCACCTCTGCCGCACGCTGCTGATGCTCCGCAGGAGAGGCTTGGCGTCGTCCGGTTACCGGCCGTTGGTCGAAGGTCCGGACGTGTGGGCTTGGGAGGGGGCATCCCGGTTCGTGACGGCCGTCAACCTCTCCCCTCGGACGGCAGAGGTGGCCGGTGTGACCGGCACCGTGGTCGCCGACACGGGAGACGGGGGTCGGCGCAGCGTGGCAGAGCGGTTGGTGATGGAGCCATGGCACGCAGTCGTGGTGGAGCGAGAAGGCTGAGACCCGGCGCCGACCGAGACCCGGCGACGACCGAGACCCGGCAACAACTGAGACCCGGCAACGACTGAGACCCGGCAACAACTGAGGCCTGGAGAAGAGAGGCTGACCGATGGCGACTGTCAAACTCGAGCAAGTCACCAAGATCTACCCGAACGGTACCAAAGCAGTGGACGGACTCAACCTGGAGGTGGGAGAGGGCGAGCTGATGGTGCTCGTCGGACCTTCGGGATGCGGTAAGACCACCGCGCTCCGCATGGTGGCCGGACTCGAGGACATAAGCGACGGTTCTCTCTACATCGGACAGAAGCGCGTCAACGACATGTCGCCCAAGGACCGGGACATCGCGATGGTGTTCCAGAGCTACGCGCTCTACCCCCACATGACCGTGGCGGAGAACATCGGTTTCGCCCTGAAGCTGCGCAAGACGCCGAAGGCGGAGGCGAGCGCGAAGATAGACCAGGCGGCGAAGATCCTGGGCCTGTCCGAGGTGCTGGACCGAAAGCCCGGACAGCTCTCGGGGGGACAGAGGCAGCGGGTGGCGATGGGCAGGGCGATAGTCCGGGAGCCGTCGGTGTTCCTCATGGACGAGCCGCTGTCGAACCTGGACGCCAAGCTGCGGGTCCAGATGAGGGCAGAGGTGTCCAAGGTGCAGCGGACGCTCGGCGTGGCGACGCTGTACGTCACGCACGACCAGGTGGAGGCCATGACGATGGGGGACCGCGTGGCAGTGCTGCGGGGGGGAGTGCTGCAGCAGTGCGACACGCCCCAGACCCTCTACGACCGCCCGGCGAACGTGTTCGTGGCGGGCTTCATCGGATCGCCTGCGATGAACCTCTGGCGGGGGGTGCTCGAGGGAGCGTCGACGGGCGCGGCTACGGTCGATCTGGGCAGCTGCCGGCTCGACGTCGGGGATGCAGCGATGGCCGCACATCCGGAGCTGAGCCGCTTCGAGGGCGCCGAAGTGATCGTCGGCATCCGGCCGGAGCACCTGTCGGTCGCGCCGCCCAGCTCTGACGGTGGCGGTGAGCTTCGAGGCAGGGTGGAGCTGGTGGAGGCGCTGGGGTCCGAGCTGATGGTGCACTTCTCGACCGACGCCCGGCACGTGAAGGCTGAGGACGCGGCCGACGATCCGGCCATGCGGACGGGCGAGGTGGCTACGGCGGGCATATCCGTGGCGAGAGTCGGTCCGCGGGTCGACGTGAAACCCGGAGACCCGATCGCCTTCGAGGTCGAGTCGGACATGATGCACTTCTTCGACCCCGCCACCGGCGGGGCGATCAGGCAGTGAGCACGGGAGCCGATCCGCAACCGGCCCGCACGCCGCTGTGGGACCTGCACCGGTCCCGTGGTGGTCGCATGGTCCCCTTCGCCGGCTACGAGCTTCCGCTGCACTACTCGGGGCGGGGTGCTATCAAGGAGCACCTGCACACCCGGGAGGCGGCGAGCCTGTTCGACATCGGTCACATGGGAGTGGTCGACGTCCGCAGGGACCGGTCCTCCGAAACGGGCCTCGGCATCGGCGCAGCACTGGAGTCCGTGCTGCCAGCGTCGCTCGTAGATCTGCAGCCGGGCCGCCAGCGGTACAGCTTCCTCACCAACGGCCAGGGCGGGATATCCGACGACGTCATGGTCGCCAACTACGGCGATGGCTGGACGATGGTGGTGAACGCGGCGTGCAAGCACCAAGACGTCGCCTACCTTCGCTCCACTCTTCCTGCCGGCATCACGGCGGAGCTGCGGGAGGACCTGTCGCTTCTGGCGCTGCAGGGACCCGCTTCCGAGGACGCGTTGACCGCCCTCGGCGCGGATGTGGCCGGAATGGCGTTCATGGGGGTCGCCACCGTGACGCTCGGAGGCGTGGACGTGCGTTGCAGCAGGTCCGGCTACACGGGAGAGGACGGGTTCGAACTGGTCGTGCCCGGGGCTCGAGCGGCAGATCTGGCCGGGATGCTGCTGGAGGTGGCCGGCGTGGAGCCGGCCGGCCTGGCGGCGCGGGACTCGCTGCGGCTCGAGGCCGGCCTCTGCCTCTACGGGGCGGACCTGGACCCGACGACGAGCCCCGTGGAGGCGGGCCTGACGTGGGCCGTTGCGAGACGGAGGCGTGAAGGGGGAGGCTTTCCCGGTTGGGCGAGGATGGCAGCGGAGCTGGAGTCGGGGCCGGCCAGGCGGCGGGTGGGCATTCTCCCCGCGGGGCGCCGACCGGTCAGAGCCGGTGCGCAGGTGGAGGCAGCCGGCAGCGTGGTCGGGGCGGTGACCAGCGGTGGTTTCGGCCCCTCCACAGGGGGACCGGTCGCTATGGGCTACGTCGGCACCGACTTCTGCGAAGTGGGCACCGAGCTGGTCTTACGGACTGGCGACCGGATGGACCCGGCCACCGTCGCGGCGCTCCCCTTCGTGCCTCACCGCTACCGTCGATGAGGAGCTGAAGCAGCGATAGGAGGCCGACCGCCCATGCTTAGCCCTGCCCACCAGGCTTCGACCGCCACCGGAGCTTCCCCGTTCGTGGCCCGTCACATCGGGCCTTCCGAAGCGGAGCGCGAAGAGATGCTGCAGGCACTGGGCATGGCGACTCTGGACGAGCTGATGCAAGCGGCCATTCCTCCCGCCATCCGCACCTCGAGGCCCCTCGACCTTCCCCCCGGCGTCGGTGAGCAGCAGGCCCAGGCGGAGCTTGCCGACCTGGCGGCGAGCAACAGGGTCCTCACTTCGCTGGTCGGGCTCGGGTTCCACGCCTCGTACACCCCTGCCGTCATTCGCCGGGACGTGCTGGAGAACCCGTCCTGGTACACCGCCTACACCCCCTACCAGGCCGAGATCTCCCAGGGGCGGCTGGAGGCCCTGCTGAACTTCCAGACCATGGTGAGCGAGCTGACCGGCATGGACCTGGCGAACGCCTCGCTGCTGGACGAGGGGAGTGCCGCCGCGGAAGCGATGCTCCTCTGCCACAGGGTGGCGAAGCGGGGCGACCGCTTCCTGGTCGACGCCGACTGCCATCCTCACGTCGCGGACGTGGTGCGGACCCGTGCGGCTCCGCTGGGCATCGAGGTAGGGGCCTGGGTGCCCGGCGAGGAGATCGACGGAGAAGGCGTGTTCGGCGTCCTGGTGCAGTACCCGGGGTCGAGCGGAGAGATCCCCGACATGGTCGCCGCGGCGGATGCGGCGGCGGCAGCCGGCGCCAAGTTGGTCGTGTCGGCCGATCCCCTGGCGCTGACGCTGCTCCGGCCGCCGGGCGAGGTAGGAGCTGACGTGGTGGTCGGCACGACGCAGCGGTTCGGTGTGCCGCTGTGGTTCGGAGGCCCCCACGCCGCCTACATGGCGGTGAAGGAGGAGTACGCCCGCCAACTGCCCGGTCGGCTGGTCGGCGTGTCGGTGGACGCAGAGGGACGTCCTGCCCTCCGCTTGGCCCTGCAGACGCGGGAACAGCACATCAGGCGCCAGCGGGCCACGTCCAACATCTGCACGGCACAGGTTCTGCTGGCCGTCGTCGCCGGCTGCTACGGCGTATGGCACGGACCCGACGGACTGTCCGCCATAGCCGGCAGGGTCCACCGGCTGACGGCGACGCTGGCGACGGGACTGGCGAAGCTGGGGTACTCGGTGCGCACCAAGTCGTTCTTCGACACGATCACGGTCGAGGTGCCCGGCCGTGCGGACGAGATCGCCGACGCTGCAGCTGCGGCGGGGATCAACCTGCGCCAGGCCGGCGCAGACCGCCTGGGGCTCTCGCTGGACGAGACGACGACTGCCGAAGTGGTGGAGCGCGTTTGGGGCGCCTTCGGCGCGGACGGCATGAGCTTCTCGGACGTCTCGTCGACGGCGTCCGACACGATCGGCGACGAGATGGCCCGCAAGGGCCAGTTCATGGGCCAGGAGGTGTTCCATCGACACCGCAGCGAGACGGCGATGATGCGTTACCTGCGCTCGCTGGCGGAGAAGGACTTCGCTCTGGACAGGGGAATGATCCCGCTCGGCTCCTGCACGATGAAGCTCAATGCGGCCGCTGAGCTGGCCCCTATAACTTGGCCCGGCTTCGCGGAGCTGCACCCATTCGCGCCTCTGGACCAGGCGCAGGGGTACTTGAAGCTGATCGGCCAGCTGGAGCAGTGGTTGGCCGAGATCAGCGGGTTCGAGGCGGTGTCGATGCAGCCCAACGCCGGTTCCCAGGGCGAGCTCGCCGGTCTGCTGGCCATCCGCGGCTACCACCTCGGTCGGGGCGAGCCCGACCGGGACGTGTGCCTGATCCCCTCGTCGGCCCACGGCACCAATGCGGCCAGTGCCGCTCTGGCGGGGCTGTCGGTGGAAGTGGTCGCGTGCGACGCCTCCGGCAGCGTCGACTTGGACGACCTGAACGCCAAGCTGAGGCGCCACGCGGGCCGGGTGGCGGCTCTGATGGTGACCTACCCCTCCACGCACGGCGTGTACGAGGCGAACGTGGCGGATCTGTGTCGTGCCGTGCACGAGGCGGGCGGACAGGTGTACTTCGACGGAGCGAACCTGAACGCGCTGGTGGGCTTCGTGCGCCCCGGCGAGATAGGCGCGGACGTGGCGCATTTCAACCTGCACAAGACGTTCTGCATACCCCACGGCGGCGGCGGCCCCGGTGCCGGACCCGCCTCGGGC
>JAJYPS010000102.1 GCA_021795215.1 Actinomycetes bacterium | reverse complement strand
CCAGGAGGGTGGTCTCTCCATCCAGCAGTTCCGCGCTTTGGTGGTGCTCGGCTCGCGTCCCTTGACGCGTCCCGTTGATCTGGCCAGCGCGTTAGCGGTCGACTCGTCGACCGTGACTCGCCTGTGCGACCGGTTGGTGCGCAAGGGCCTGAGGCGACGGCGCTCGGGCACCTGGGTTTGAAGCTCCTGGACGATACGAGGTTCTCGACACCGCTTGGAACCGGCGCCGATTGTCGTAACGAGAGACTCCTCCTCGCTGTCGTCGACCCCATTCCGACCTCGGCCGCTGGCGGCTGATCTGCCCTCTTGGAGCCAGCCGGCCGTGGTCCAACCAGACCATCCTGCGAGCGATCCGCAACCCGGTCTACATCGGCAAGATCACGCACGGCGCCGAGATCTACGACGCCAAGCACGAACTGATTGTCGAGGAGGCCATCTTCGCCGGTGCACGAGCTTTCCTCGACGAGCGCTCCGCGGAATCGACTTTGGTTGCGCCAAGCACCTCCGATTACCTCCTGAGCGGGCTCGTCCGCTGCCAGGCTTGCCACGGCGTCTACGTAGGCGCCGGCGCGCAGGGACGCAACGGCTGCTACGGCTACTACGTCTGTCGCACCCGCCAAGCCAAAGGAGCGCGCGCCTGCTCGGATCCGTTCCGGCCGACGATCTGGAGTCAGCCATCGGCTCCAGCTTGCTCGACGCCTTCAGTCGGTTCGAGATCTTCGAATAAGGCGTCCGCGAGGTCTCCGCAGAGATCGGCAACGAGCGGCCCTACCTCGAAGCCGAGCACACGAGCACCGAGACCCAGCTGCGTGAGACGGTCATAGCCCTCGACCGCTACCTGCGCGCGTTCGAGGCTGGCACGATGCCCGCCGATCTCTGCGCGCCGCGCGTTGCCGAGCTCTCGGCCCGCCGAGACGAGCTCACCGCGCACCGCGAGCAACTGGCCGCCCAACTACGTGCCGCCATCCCCGAACTTCCAAGCCGCGAGCTCATCGGCGAGATCCGCGTCGAGATCGAGCACGTCGTCAGCCACGCCAGCCCCGACGTCGTGAAGCAGCTCTTCGGCGAGCTGATCGACCGCATCGAGATCTCACCCGACAACCACGCCTATCCGTACTTCCGGGTCCCGGACGCGAAGAAGCCCGGGCCGCTTGGGGCCCAGGCTTCTTGCAGGACCCCGGTTCGTATGGAGTCACATCATGTGGAGGTGGCGGGAATCGAACCCGCGTCCTTCAGCTTCTCAGTGGGCCTTCTCCGAGCGCATCTGGTGATTGAGTTTCGGACCCCGCCTCGCCACCAGCAGCGCAGCGTTGCCCTAGCCGATCAAGTGTCCCCGTCCGGCCTACCGGCACGACCGCTCGGGCAAGTCCTGCTAGATGTCGTTCGGATCCGGCCCGCAGGGCTGAGGCCGGTCAAACGTCGCTACTGTTTAGGCAGCGAGTGCGAGCTGAGGCTCGGCGTTTGTTGTTGGTTCCGGCTCTTTAACGTGGCTCCGGAGACCACGGCTCGCTTCTCCCACCTCGACTACCGAAGTCGAGACCAATCACCCCCGTGGCTATGTCGGCTGCCCATTCTACCGGCCGTTCACGCCTCGCCTACCGCGACGGCTCGCCGATCGGCCGGTTGCCACGAATCCGACGCCTTTCGCCGTGGGGCGGACGTCCCGTGCTCCGTTCTTCAACCTCTGCGTCCTTTGGCAGCCTGGTCGATGCCGGGCCGCCAAGCCATCCGCCCATCCGGTCCCGCCGCCCACTTGCTCGAGCCTTCTGGTGCGATACAACTCTGCCCGCTGCCCAGGTGGCACTATCCCTTGCCGTGACGCCGGGCCTGCGCCATGTCCCGAGCCGCTTCCCTGGACGCGTCCCGCTCCGCTATGGCCGCACGCCGGTCCCATAGCTTGCGACCCCTGGCCAGCGCCAGCTCTGCCTTCGCGTGACCCCGCCGGAAGTACAGCGAAAGTGGCACCAGCGTCAACGCCTGCTGCGCCAGCTTCCCGGTCAGCTCGTCGATCTGGCTCCGGTGCAGCAGCAACTTACGGGGACGATCCGGCACGTGAGAGCCGAAGCCGACCGCCTGAGCGTAGGGACTGATGTGAAGGCCCAGCAACCACACCTCGCCGTTGTCCACGCGGGCGTATGCCTCCCGCAGGTTGGCCTTGCCCTCCCGCATCGACTTCACTTCGCTGCCCTGGAGGGCTATCCCGGCCTCGAATGTTTCCAAGATGTCGTACTCGTGGCGAGCTCGCCGGTTCTGTGCCACTCGCCGGAAGTCGTCGTTGCGGCCGGGCGCGGCTTTGGAAGCCTTCTTCTTGGATCCCTTGCCGGCCATCCGACGAACGATAATCCCGCCCCGCCAGCCGGCTGTCCCGTTATCCTCCCTCGCGTGCTGCGACTGCCCGGTCCCGTCTACCGACAGATGGTGGCCCACTGCATCGACGGGTTGCCCGACGAGGCCTGTGGGCTACTGGCCGGCGAGCCGCCGTCCTCCCAGCTCTCTTCGCCGACGACTGCCACCAAGTGCTACCCGACTGCGAACGCTGCACGGTCCGCCAGGTTGTACGAAGTCGACTCTCGGGACCTGCTGAGAGCGGACCGAGACGCGGAGCAGAACGGGCTGGCGCTGGTCGGCGTCTTCCACTCCCACACCCACACCGCCGCATACCCGTCGCCGACCGACGTCGCCCAGGCGCCCGATCCTGCCTGGCACTACGTGCTCGTCTCCCTCAGGGACGCCGAAGCGGTGCTGCGTTCGTATCGCATCGTCGAGGGGAACATTCTCGAAGAGCCGGTTGTTGTGCTGGACCATTAGAATCTGACTTGTCGGGTCAACAATCGTCGGGAGGGCGTCGTGGCCGTTGCGGTAAGAATCCCCACTGTGCTCCGGGTGCACGCCGGCGGAAGATCGACGCTGGATGCGGAGCCGGGAACTGTCGGAGACGTGCTCCGGCAGCTGTCCGACCACTACCCGGGCATGGCGGGCCAACTTCTCACCCAGGAGGGTGAGCTTCACCGGTTCGTCAACGTGTACGTCAACGACGACGACGTGCGGTACATGGAGCGGCTGGACACCAAGGTGTCCGACGGCGACGTGCTGTCTATCCTCCCCGCCGTGGCGGGGGGAGTGGCCTGACGGCCTGCGTGACCGTCGCCTGCGAGCAGAGCAACGTCCCCACATGATCTACGAGAGTGTGCTCGACCTGATCGGAAACACCCCGATGGTGGACGTCAGTTCCCTCTCTCCCAATCCGGACGTACGGCTGCTCGTCAAGTTGGAGGGCCAGAACCCGGGAGGGTCGGTGAAGGACCGCATCGCCAAGGCGATGATCGAGGCGGCCGAAAAGGACGGAGTTCTTCATCCGGGCCAGACGCTCCTCGAGCCTTCATCGGGCAACACCGGCATCGGCCTGGCGATGATCTGCCGGGTGAAGGGCTATCGACTGAAGATCGTCATGCCCTCGAACGTCAGCCGGGAGCGACGCCAGCTGCTGGGGGTGTGGGGAGCGGAGATCATCGAGTCTCCCGGTGGCGAGGGATCGAACGGAGCGGTCAGGATGGCGCGGCAGATCGCCGCCGAACATCCGGAGTGGCTGTTCCTCTACCAGTACGCCAATCCGGCCAATCCCAAGGCGCACTACGAGGGGACGGGACCCGAGATCTGGCGGGACTGCGCCGAGGTGACGCACTTCGTAGCGGGACTCGGCACCAGCGGGACGTTGATGGGCACCGGTCGTTACTTGAAAGAGCGAAACCCGGCTATCCAGGTGTGGGCCACCGAGCCTCCCGCCGGAGAGCTCGTGGACGGTCTTCGTAACCTGGAGGACGGCTACGTCCCTCCCATATTTACCGACAATGACGGCTACTCCCTGCTCGACCGCAAGACTGTGATCGGTCCTCGGGAGTCCATCGAGTGGACGCGCCGTCTGGCCGATGTAGGCATTTTTGCCGGTATCTCGACCGGCTCGTCCCTAGCTGGCGCCGCACGAGTTGCGAAAGCGGTGGACACTGGCGTCGTCGCCATTGTCTCTCCGGACGGAGGGTGGAAGTACCTGTCGGGCGATATCTGGACAGGCGATCTGGACACCGTTGTAGAGAATGCCCGGAAGATGGTCTACTTCTAGATCTCAAACAGCATGCGCTCAGCGTTCTCTCATTCGGTGGCTGGCACAATGGTTGCGTGACCGACTCGACAGAACGGCCCACAGGGGGGGCGGGCTTCGTCATCCGCGAAAGAGAACGTGGCGGTTCCGCTGCCACGGCGACCATGCCGGCCAGAGGTCCGGGACGAGGTGACCACGCAGTCCGGTCCCGTCCTCAAGTCCGTCGGCCGGCCGGTTGGTCCCAGGGCGCCCGGAAGAACGCCCGCCTCACGGCCGGCACCGGGCTGCTGCTAGTGGGCCTGCTTTTCGCCGAGGGGGTGACGGTCGCCTTCATAGGCCCGCTCTTCTCGTGGCACATCCTGATCGGGCTGGTACTGATCCCGCCGGTCGCCCTCAAGACCGTTTCGACACTGTGGCGGTTCGGTCGCTACTACTTGGGGGACCAGCGCTACCGGAAGGCTGGTCCGCCCCCGCCGCTCCTGCGCCTGATTGGGCCTTTCATCACTCTGTTCACGGCACTGCTGTTCCTCACCGGCATCGTGGTCTGGCTCCAGGGCCCCCGCGCCGTTCCGACGTGGGGGTTCGCCCACAAGGCGATATTCGTGGTGTGGTTCGGACTGATGACGCTCCACGTGCTGGGGCATATCCTGCAAGCGATCCGACTTGCTCGCTCCGACCTTAGGCCAAGGCGCAAGAGCGAGCAGGTGCCCGGCGCCTGGCTGCGGCAGGGGCTGGTGCTGGGCAGCCTCGTAGCTGGCGTGCTCCTCGGCTTCGCCGCCCGGGGTGTCAGCAGCGGCTGGGCGATCTGGGCTGTCCAGCATCGCTGACCGGTCGGGCCGTCGACGGACCTGTGCCGGCCCACCTGCGTCGACCGACCTGCGCCCGGCCGACCTGCGCCGGCCGAATCTCCTACCGAGCCGTGAGATGATCGGTACGCTGCCCTGAAGGGGTGGCTGCTGTGTCCTCGATCCCTGCAGCTCACTTAGGCAGGTTGTACAAACGCTCAACGTGGGGACCATCCACCGTTCCGAGCGGCCGGTGATTTAGCCTGGGCAGCAGGATTAGGGCGGCTCCCGGCCTTCGGCCCGGGCCAGCCCCGTCGAGAGGAGACGACGTTGGACGATCGACCCATCGGGGTGTTCGACTCTGGCTTCGGTGGCCTCACCGTGGCCAGGGCGTTGATCGACCTGCTGCCCGCCGAGCAGCTGATCTACCTGGGCGACACCGCCCGGTATCCATACGGCGACAAGCCGGCCGACGAGGTGCGGTCGTTCTCGGTAGAGATAGGGCACTGGCTGGTCGCTCGGGGCGCCAAGATGATCGTGGCCGCATGCAACACCGCTTCCGCGGTGGCGCTCGACCAGCTCCGCCGGGAGATGGACGTGCCGGTCGTAGGCGTCATTCAGCCCGGCGTCCGGGCAGGACTGTCCGCCACCCGAAGCGGCCGGATCGGCGTGATTGGAACCGTGGGCACCGTAGCGTCGGGCACCTACCAGGACGCCTTCGCGGCCGGCGGACCCGGTGTCAGCCTTCGCTGCGCCGCCTGCCCCGGTTTCGTAGAGTTCGTCGAACGGGGCGACACCTACTCCGATCAAGTGCTGGTGCTGGCGGAACGGCTGCTCTCGCCGCTCCGGACGGCCCGCGTCGACACGCTGGTCCTCGCCTGCACCCATTACCCCTTCCTCGCCCGCACGATAGGTGAGGTCATGGGCCGGGACGTGGTGCTCGTGTCGCCCGCCGAGGAGACCGCTTTCGAGGTCCGGTCGCTCCTGGCCGAGACCGGCTTGGCTCGGCAGGCCCCTCCCGACACTCCCGGGCACCGCTGGTACTCTTCGGGTGACTCCGAAATGTTCGCCAAGCTGGGGCGGCACCTCTTCGGGGACGACCTTGGGTCGGTGTCGGCGGTCCGATGGGACGCCATCGGGGAGGAAGCGGTCTGGCCCGCGTCGTCGCAGGCTGCAAGCGACTCCCCCGTGCCGCGGGTGCCGGTCGGCTCGTGGGCCACCTGAGTTGATCCTCACAGTTCTCGGCTGCGACGGCAGCTACCCGGGCCCTGGCGGTGCGGGCAGCGGTTATCTGGTGGAGTGCGGCCCCGACGTGCTGTGGGTCGACACCGGCCCCGGCACGCTCGGCGCACTCCAGACGCATCGTTCGCTGTCCGACCTGACCGCCGTGGTGATCACCCACGAACACCCGGATCACCGTTCCGACATCGACGGCCTCGCAGTAGCCATCCGATTCGGCCCTTTCGCAGACCATGAGCGGATTCCGGTCTTCGCGCCGGCCGGTGTCCGAGAGTCCTGCTACTTCGCCGAGTGGGACGTGTTCGACTGGCGCACCGTCGCTGGTGGTGACAGTAGAGGGCTCGGCCAGGTTCGGCTGTCATTTTCCAGGACCGACCACGGTCCCGAGACTCTCGCCGTGCGCCTGGATGGTGACGGTGCCTGCATAGGCTACTCTGCCGACTCCGGCCCGGGATGGTCGCTCGCTGCTCTCGGTCCGGACATCGACCTGGCAGTGTGCGAGGCGACGTGGCCGGCCGAGCACGAGGGGAACGGAGGACACATGAGCGGCCGGCAGGCAGGTGCTTCCGCAAGAGAGGCGGAGGTGGGGGAGTTGCTGCTGACGCACCGGGCCCCCTGGGCACCCCCTGATGTCGTCGCAGCCGAGGCCGCTGCGGCGTTCGGGCGCCAGGTTCACCAGGCGATGCCCGGCGCAAGGTACCGGGTGGCCGAGCGTCGTGCCGTTCCCCTTACCTCGCCTTTCGAGTCTCCGGCGGGCCGGCGTTGAGAGCCGACGGTCGCCAGTCGGACCAGCTGCGTCCCACCTTGCTGCAGCGGGACTTCACCGAGATGGCGCTGGGCTCCGTGCTCGTCCATTCCGGACGCACCAGGGTGCTGTGCACGGCGTCGGTCAGCGAAAAGGTCCCTCCGTGGATGCGGGGATCAGGCAGGGGTTGGCTCAGCGCGGAGTACTCGCTCCTCCCCGGCTCGAGCCCGGAGCGAGTGGACCGGGAGGCGGTCCGGGGCAAGCAGTCCGGTAGGACGCAGGAGATCCAGCGCCTGATAGGCCGCAGCCTTCGGGCAGTGTGCGACCTGGCTGCTCTCGGCGAGCGCCAAGTGCTGGTCGACTGCGACGTGCTGCAGGCGGACGGCGGCACCCGCACCGCTTCGGTCTCCGGCGCCTACGTCGCTCTGCACGACGCGTTCTCGAGGCTCGTGTCCAAGGGTGAGCTGGCTGCCAATCCTCTCACCGACTCCTGCGCGGCGGTGTCTGTGGGCATCGTCGGAGGCTCCTGCCTGCTGGATCTGGACTACTCGGAGGACTCCCGGGCCGAGGTCGACATGAACGTGGTCATGACCGGTTCCGGCCGCTTCGTCGAGTTGCAGGGCACGGCCGAGGGGGAAGCGTTCTCCCGTTCGCAACTGGACCAGATGGTGGACCTCGCTCAGGGCGGCATCGGGTCGTTGCTGGACATGCAGGCGGACCTGCTGAGCCAACCGCCCAGTCCCCGCATGTGAAGCACGTCCGCCGACTGGTTGTCGCCACCGCCAACCGAGACAAGATCACCGAGATAGAAGCACTGCTCGATCCGGGCGTAGAGCTGCTGGAAAGGCCCTCGTCGGTCGGCGAGGTGGAGGAGGAGGCGCCGGACCTGATCGGGAACGCACGTCTGAAGGCGTCCGCCGTCTCCGACGCAACCGGGCAGCCTTCCCTGGCGGACGACACGGGTCTGTTCGTCGCCGCTCTCGGTGGCAAGCCCGGCGTCCGTTCGTCACGGTTCGCCGGTGATGCGGCCACTTACGCCGAAAACGTGTCGGCACTTCTGGCGGCGATGGACGGTCGAGTCGACCGGCGAGCCGAGTTCCGCACCGTGGCCCTGGTCAGGTTCCCAGACGGTGGTGAAGTCTGGGTGCAGGGTGTAGTACGGGGTGAGATCGTGGATCGGCCTCGGGGCGCGGCCGGCTTCGGCTACGACCCCCTGTTCGCCCCCGATGGTGGCCGGGGCCTGACCTTCGCCGAGATGACGCTCGTCGAGAAGAACCGCTGTTCACACCGCTCCGCAGCCTTCGGGGCGCTCGCAGTCCTGCTCCGCTGACGGTTATGGGACTCTCCTCCGGTTTCGACGCGAGCCGCCGAGTCGCTACCTAAACCTAAAAGCGGCGCAGTGCGCCGGCCTTCAGGCCGGTGGTGAAGCGCCGCTCGGGGCGCAGCCCCGAATCAAGTTGGCCTGTCTTGTTGCTCGATGTATTGACGTAGGGTGTCACAACCCAATGTC
>JAJYPS010000018.1 GCA_021795215.1 Actinomycetes bacterium | reverse complement strand
TTCCGATCTGGGTTCAGCCTCGGCCGCGGCGAGCGACTGCTGGTCCTCGGATTGAACGGCGCAGGCAAGACGACCCTGTTGCGGATGCTGGCCGGCGAGGTGCCCTCTGACGCCGGCACGGTGGCCTGGGGACTGGACGTGTCCACCGGCTACTACGCGCAGGAGCACGAGGGCATCGAGCACGGGACGTCCGCCCTGGATCATCTGCGGCAGGCGGGTGACCTGTCCGAGCAGCAGCTGCGAGCGCTCCTGGGCATGATGGGGCTCTCGCCGGAAGTGGCGGCCCAGGCGGCAGGCACCATGTCGGGCGGCGAGAAGACCAAGCTGGCCCTCGCTCAGCTTGTGGCCGCACGGAACAACGTGCTGCTTCTCGACGAGCCGACCAACAACCTGGACCCGGCTTCACGGCTGGCCATCGGTGGGGCCTTCGCGGAGTGGGGAGGTTCCATGATCGTGGTCAGTCACGATCCGGAGCTGGTGGAGGCGCTGCGGCCCGACCTGGTACTGGTGATGCCGGAAGGGACGGTCGATCGCTGGAGCGACGACATGGGCGACCTGGTCGCCCTGGCTTGAAGCGCTCCCCCGGGCGGCGGGGCGCCGAACGCTGCCCGCATGCTGCCTGCGGTCTCGTTTGGTGCGGAGCCGAAGTTTCCTGACAGGATGGGGAGGTGCGCGAACGTCTGCTGAAGGTGTTGGTCGGATCGGTGGCCGCAACCGCCCTCGCGGGGTGCGCCCAGGTCAACCTGCCGGCCACCCAGGCGACGTTCAGCGGCAACCCCAAGCCTCCCGGCGTGAAGATCGGCGCTGTGGTGAACGTCAACAACGACGGCTTCGGGCCGGCCACCGTCACCGTCCGGAGCGGTCAGGCAGTCGAGTGGCGCTGGATAACGGCCCTGCCGGGCAACGTCGTGTTCAAGTCGTTCAGCAGCCCGGCGCAGACCAAGGGCGTGTATTACCACGTGTTCTCCAAGGCGGGTGTCTACCACTACCACTCGGCTTTCAGCGCGATCGGGCACGGGACGGTCGTAGTTCGCTGACGAGCGGTCCGCGGACCGCCTCGACCTGGGCTCCTCAAGCGGCAGCCGGGCGCTGCCGAACTGATTAGGAGCCGCAGGGTGCGCTGCGACGTGACGGTGGAGGAGGTGAGACCGCCCATGGGCTCTGTCGCAAGCGAAGTTCTGGTGGCTCGCCAACCGATAATGGATCGTGACGGCGCCGTCGTCGGGTACGAGCTGCTCTACCGTCAGGCCGGTTCGGCGATGGCGGAGAGCGGCGCCGACGCACGCACCGCCACCGTGCTTGCCAGCTCGGCCACCGGCATCGGGCTGCATCACCTGGTGGGGGACGGTCTGGCATTCGTGAACGCCTCTCGGGCGTTCCTCACCGGAGAGCAGGCGGTGCTGCTGCCGCCCGACCGTACCGTCCTGGAGATCCCCACATCGATGCCGGTCGACGACCAGGTGATCTCCGGCTGCCGGGCACTGGTGGACGACGGGTTCCAGCTGGCCCTCGACAACTTCGATCCGTCTTCGGCGCACCATCCGCTCATGCCTCTGGTGTCGGTCCTCAAGGTGGACGTGTTGCACCTGACTCCGGAGCAGACCGCCCTGGCCCTCGTTCGGGCCAGAGAGCTGGACCTGACCGCGATCGCGCTCAGGGTGGAGACCGCAGAGCAGCTCGAGTCCTGCCGGGTGGCCGGGTTCGACTGCTTCCAGGGCTACTTCCTCTCCCGGCCGCAGACCGTGCAGGCAGCGGACCTCAGCCCGAGCCAGGGTGCATGCCTTCACCTCCTCTCGAAGCTCAGCGACGGTGAGACTCCGATGGCGGACGTCGAGCGGATACTGCAGACCGACGTCGGCCTGGCATACAGAGTGCTCCGATCCGCTTCCATCGGCAGCAGCGCCGGGATGCGAGCGGAGGTGGGGTCTTTGCACAACGCCGTGATGCTGATGGGACAGAGGCGACTCGCAAGCCTGCTGACACTGATGCTGCTGGCTGACGACGCGGGGCCTGCCGAGACCGAGCAGGCCCGAATGGCCCTGGTCAGGGCGAAGATGTGCGAGATCCTCAGCGAGCTGCGAGTGCCGGGAAGCGGAGCGGAGGGGTTCACCGCCGGCCTGCTGTCCTCTCTCGACCTCCTGCTCAGAGTGCCGCTCGACCAGGCGGTCCGCGACTTCCCGCTGCCCGGCCCGATGATGGAAGCGATCCTGGACCACTCGGGGGTCCTGGGACACCTGTTGGCACAGGTGATCGACTACGAGCAGGGCGGGTCCCGCCTGGGAAGCGCCGGCTGGACCGAGCCGGAGGTCCTCCAGGAGTCCTACCTGAGCGCCCTCATGTGGGCCCATGCAGCCGGCAGGGCCATGTGCGAGCCGGACGAGGCGCCGGCCGCTGCCGCAAGCTGACCTGCCGTCTGTAACGGCTTTACCTGTACTCGGATCACGCCTCTTCCAAGGCATTCCCGAAGTCCCTCAGAGCCGAGTTGCTTCGGTTGTCCGCCAGCATCTTGCCAGCGACGAGGACAAGGGCCACCGGCCACTCGATCACTTCCACCGCAGCCAGGGCGCCGATCCCCGCGTACCAGGCCAAGTGGGCCGGTGCCGGAAGCACGACCCGACCCAGTAGCGGCAGGTGGACGACGGTGCTGTTGGCGGCGACCGCCGCCTCCGCCGCCCCTCCCGCCTCCGCGCTCTCCGTCTCCGCGCTTTCCGACTTCCCGCTTTCCGACTTCTCCGAAGGCATGTGCCCCTCCCTCACGACCGGCCGTGCTGGCAGCCCATACCCGCCGGTTCGCCTCCCTACGCGTACCAAAGCAACTGCCGGACCAGAGGGCGTCGGTCCCGACGCTTGCCGGGGGCTCCGAGACCGGTCGAAGGGCGGCACCAGCACCGTGGCACCAGGCGGATGCGGATCCAATACCGGGTGGGCGTGGTCGAGCCGGACGGTCGCCCCAGTTCGCAACGAGGCAGGCTTCGATCCAAGACCGGGTGGGCGTGGTCGAGCCGGACGGTCACCCCAGTTCGCTCCGTCGAAACCGGGGTTGGCCGCCACTGGCGGAGGGAGTGGGATTTGAACCCACGGTGCCCAGGGGGCACAACGGTTTTCGAGACCGTCCGATTCGGCCGCTCTCGCATCCCTCCTCGCAGGTCAGAGCATATGACCTGCGCTTCGGCCCGTCAACTGGGGGCCTCGACCGGTGCCGGGACCAGCGGGCGGGCGGCGCAGGAGGAAGGCCTGCGGAGTACTTGGTGGCCAACACCCCGTTACCAAGGATGTTGGAGTGCATGAGCCAGGTCCAGGAGTATGTCGTCTCTTCGTCGGGCCAGATGTCGCTCCCGGCAGCTGCCCGGCATCGCTGGCATCTCGACCGTGGCGGTCCGGTCGATGTGCTGGACCTCGGCTTCGGGGTCCTGGCAGTTCCGAAGGGAGAAGGAAGGCGGCTCCTCAACGACCTCCTCGACCGGGACGAGCACGCCGAGCGGGTTCGTGCGCTGGGCGACGACCCCGACCTCGCCACCTGGTGACGAAGGCGCTGCTCGACGACCATCTGCTGAGGGACCTGCTCGCCGGCGACGTCGGAGATGAGCTCGGGCGCATCCTCCACGACCACCAGCCGGCGACGACCAACCTCTACCTGTAAGCGGCGCAGTGCGCCGTCTCAGCCCGAGGCGGTGCCCTCACCGGCTCGTGGCCACCCGAGTGCCGGCGAGCGCTTGGCCGCACGCTCATGGCGCTGCCAGCCAGAGTCGAGGTCTTGCCGCAGCGGCTGCTCGCCTACCGGATGGCGGAGATCAGCCACACCCAAAGGGTCTCTACCCTCGGCGCCGAGGCGGTTGCCGCCGCGGAGCACCTCGACGCTGCGCTGTGCGTATGGAACGGCGACGACGGCCCGGCGATCCGCTCAGCGGCAGCCGCATCCGGTGCCCGTTACTTGACCATCGCTCGTTGACCGGATAACCGAGAGCCCGGACTGACTTCCGCGCCGGCGCCACCGCCGGGATGGGAGTCCGCCGCCGGAGCAGCAGGTCCCGTCGCGCTCTGTTCAACGACGCAATATGCAGACTGTTTATTGCCCCTGAACAGGGGTTTCCTTACGGTGGCCCGATGTGGCGCCAAGTGCAGCAGGTCGGGAGGGCGCCCGAAAGGGAGGGGGAAGTGTTGTCCAGCACAGTCGAGGTAGCGGCGGAGCCGAGTTGCTCGGCACGGGTCGAGCGGTTGAGGTGGGATCGCCGCATCAGGGCGGCCGCGGTGGTGGTCGGCGCATCGGTCGCACTCGCGGCGTGCGGCGGCGGCGCCTCCAGCGGTCCGACCGCTTCGCAGACGGCAGCAGGAGGCGGCTCGCAGCTGCCCCACGGGTTCCCTTCGTCGTGGCCGATGTACGGGGCGGGCCCCCTGCACGACGCGGCGTTCTCGGCGCCTGCTTCGGCCAGGGCACTTTGGAGGGGTTACCGGTGGAACTTCGCCGAGCTGAGCGCCCTGCCTCTCGGAGGACCACCGAAGGACAGCTCCGTGCTGGGAGCAAGGAGGGCGCCGGTGAAGACGACCCAATCGCTGGGCAACGCAGTTGGTGTGACGGTCGTGAACGGGGTCGTCTACTCCGAGAGCGACATGGGAAGGCTCTACGCACTGAACGCCGCCACCGGCAAGCTCCTGTGGAAAGCGAGGGGCAACAACGCCTTCATGGGCAATCCGCTCGTAGAGCACGGGATCGTGGTTGCCGGAACGGGCGACACGGGGTTCTCGTTCAACCAGATGGTGAGGTTCAACAGGCACCTACCGATCACCCGAGGGCTGGGTTGGGCGTCCATCTACGCGTACAACGCCAGGACCGGCAAGAAGTTGTGGGAAGTGCCGACCCGTGGAGAGGACATGTCGTCGCTCGCCTACTCGAACGGAGTGGTGTTCGAAGCAACCGGGGGCGGCAGAGTGCTGGCGCTGAGCCTCCGCACCGGCCACCAGGTGTGGTCCAAGAGACTGAGCGGCTTCGATTCGATGTCGTCGCTCGCCATAGCGGGCCACACGCTGTTCGCCGGGTTCTCCGGCCCGAACTACGTCTACGCGCTGAGCACCAGGACGGGCAAGGTGCGGTGGCGCCAGACGGTGGCCGGAATAGCCAATACCGGGATGGGCGACAACTCTCCCGCAGTGGACCCCGCCCGGGGAATAGTGGTTCAGAACTCCGTCATCGACGCCAATCCGGTCACGAACACGATGCGCAGCGAAGTGTTCGCTATGAACGCTGCCACTGGGAAGATCCTCTGGCAGGCGAAGCTGCCGCGGGGAGCCGCTCCTCCCGCGTACAAGGCGGGCGTGGCGATGATCCACAACGGCGTCGTGTACGTCGGCAGCCCCAACCTCTCCACTTTCTTTGCGCTGTCCGAGACGACCGGCAAGGTGCTCTGGCAGTTCAAGATCAACGGTGCCGGGCCTGCCGGAGCGGGCCGGGGGGGAGCCACCTATTACCACGGGACGCTGTGGTTGGCGGCCGGACCGCGGATCTACGCTCTCGACCCCGCCGACGGTAGGTTGCGGGGCTCACTCGTGGCCGGGGGCCGGTTCGGGCTCGTCAACCCGGTCATCGTCGGAGGCACCATGTACCTGGGCAACTCCTGGGGCTGGACCCAAGCGGTGCCGCTCTCGGCGGTCTTCCCGAAGTGGGCGTCGGTGCGTTGAGGCCGACCCGCCCGGTTGCCGCCACTGCACTGCCGCCGGACTCCCGACCCCCGGACTCCCGACCCCCGGACTCCCGACCCCCGGACTCCCGACCCCCGGGCCCTCGGGCCCCCGGACTCCCTGGCCTGACCGTACGTTCGGGACGACACCGCGGGCGTGGGCCGAGTCATCGGGGACGCTTTGCCGTCAGGCGCCTGTAGGCCTCGACCGCCTCGGCCCTGTTCGAAGCGCGGAGCTTTCTGGAGGCGTTCGAGATGTGCACTCTCACGGTGCCCGGGGACAAGAAGAGCTGCTCGGCGATCTGACGGTCCGTCATCCCCGCCTCCAGCAGCGCCAGCACCTCGGTCTCTCTGGGGGACGGTTTGAAGGGGTCCGCCTGGTCGGACAGCTGCCTCGCCAGGTGGGCCGCCAGCTCGGGGGCCACGTCAGGTGTCTGGCACGCGGCGTCGAGCAGGGACGACAGTTGGGCTCCCTCCCAGACGTCGGCGTCCTTGCCGGCGGCCGCCAGGAGCTCCATCACTGTGGCTCGCAGAGAAGCAGCGATCTGCTCCTTCTCCAGCACCGCTCCGAGGCGCTGCTGCTCTCGGGAGCGAAGGCTGATACCGACTCCCAGGAAAGCAGCCGCGCCGGTCATCACCAGCAGCGCCAGGTCGTAGCGGGGCGTCAACCCGTAGCTGGCAAACCGGAAGGTCGCCTTGGCCGCCAAGGCGACCACTGTTGCGACAGCCGCCGTCACCGTTCCTCGGCGGCCGAGCTTCAGCGTCAGCTCGAACGCCAGCAGAGGCAGCACGAAGGCGGCCGGGAAGTACGGGCCGGAACCGAGCGTGGTGAACAGGAAGCCGGCCACCAGAACGTCGCTTGTCAACGCCAGGGTCGGGGAGGTGGCATGGATCCATGTCAGTCGGAATCGTCGCCCTCCCCGACCGGCCCCGTGGGGCAGCGACGGGTGAGCCAGCCAAATGGAGGCCGACGAGGTGGCGGCGAGCCACAGGCCGGCAGCCACCAAGTCCGCCCGCCCTTCCGGAGGCACCAGGAGGGAAAGGACGACCGCGACCGCACCCAGGGCGAGCCGCGGTCGGACGAGCATCCGTTCGCCCTCCGCCATTGCCTGGCCGGTCCCGGACGCCGAGGCTGCCCCGGCCGCCCCACAAGCACGTTCGTTCCGGACCGCTGTCGAGGGGCTGGTCGAGCGCATCAGTTCCCCGCTCTGCCCCTGCGGGAAGCGAAGAACGCTTTCAGCAGGCGAGCGGACTTGTCCGCTCCCACGCCGGCCACCACTTGCGGTGCCCAGTTCAGCCTGGGGTCCGAGCAGATCCGGTAGAGCGACGCACAAGCTCCGGCTTTCGGGTCTGCCGCCCCGTAGACGACCCGGTCGACTCTTGCTGCGACTGCCGCTCCGGCGCACATGGGGCACGGCTCCAGAGTCACGACCAGTGTCGTGCCGCTGCACCGCCAGCCCCCGATCACCTTGGCCGCGTCGGCCAGCGCCAGCATCTCGGCGTGTGCCGTGGGACTTCCCAGCAGCTCCCTCTCGTTGTGGCGGCGAGCGAGAAGGCGGCCGTCGCCGTCCACCACCACCGCACCGACCGGCACGTCTCCGTGCGCCTCGGCCACCGCCGCCTCTTCCAGCGCCACCTGCATCCATCCGTCCCAATTGCCGCAGCCCCCTACGAGGCTGTCCGCGCCGCCTGCCTCAGCGGCTTCGACCAAGCCGTCGATGCCGGCCGTACCCCGCATCGAGTCCCCCCCGCAGCCACCCGTGCTGCTGGTCAGAGGTTCTCCACCGCTTCTACGTGCTGGCAGATGTGGGAGGGCAGCTCGGGGTCCAGCACGGCGTTCATGTGGTTCCCCCTGATCTCCACGGCCTTGCCTGCAGGGATCCTCTCCGCCAGCTCGAAGGGGGACCCGGCCAGATCGTCCTTCACTCCTGCGATGACCAGTGCCGGCACGGCTATCTCCTCGGGCCTGGGCCGGGGCCAGTCGATCAGCGCCCGCTGCATCGCGGCCAACGTCGACCTGTCCGCTCCGGTCGACTCGGCGAAGGCCCGGAACGCTCTCGCCCGGGGGCTGTGGACCTCGGTCGGCTTGTCGGTCTCCAGCGCCGTGGCGATCTCCTCGGAGCCCCATATCCGCTTCGGTGCCGCCGACTTGGCTCCGATCCCCGCCAACGTGACCGAGGTCGCCCTGCTCGGCCGCCGGCACGAAAGTTCCATCACCACCCTCGACCCGAGCGAGTAGCCGACCAGATGCGCCTGGCGCAGCCCTACCTGGTCCAGTAGCACCACGAGGTCTCCCACCACCCTCTCCATGGTGTACATGGCCGGGTTGCGGCCCGGTGAGGAGCGCCCGTGCCCCCGGAGGTCCATGCTCAGTATCCGGTAGCCCTTGTCCGCCACGGCGTCCAGGATGCCCGGCCGTCCCCACGTGATGTCCGTGTCGGCCGCGAACCCGTGCACGAACACGACCGGAGGCCCCTGCCCCTGGTCCTCATAGTAGCTGACCGTGCCGTCGTGGCTCTCGAAGTGGGCCATGTCCTCAACCAATCGTCTGTCGGCCAGGGGCGCCGAACCGCTGCGAGCGACGACGCCGGTTCCCGTGTGGGCAAGGAATCTTATCCCTGGTCCAGGTTGGGTACCGATGGTGGCACGAAGACGCTGGAGGAGAACCGATGCCCGACCCCTTCGAGCTGTTGGCGAGTGACCACGAGCAGGTCAGGACCATGCTGGACCAGCTGCAGCGGAGTGCTCCCACTGCGCTCACCACCGAGTCCGAGATGAACCTGCGAAAAGCAGCTGTCGACCGGCTGATAATCGCGGAGTCGCAGCACGAGGCGGTGGAAGAGATGTACTTCTGGCCGGCGGTGGCATCTCTGGTGCCAGAGGGCCGGGTGATGGCAGACCGCGGCCGGGAGCAGGAGGACCAGGCGAAGCAGGTCCTGCAGATGCTGGACAAGACCCAGCCGAGGGAAGTGACCTTCGAGAAGCTGGTGATGCAGGTGATCCCCCCCGCATTGGAGCACATCTCCTACGAGGAGGAGGTCGTCTGGCCGCAGCTCCGCTCCAAGCTGTCGGCCGAGGCGGCCGCCGATCTGGGCGAGAAGCTGGCCAAGGCGAAGAAGCTCGCTCCGACCCGCCCGCACGCGCAGACGCCGTCCAATCCGACGGTCCTCAAGACTGCGGGAGTCGTGTCCGCCGTAGCGGACAGGATTCGGGACACCATCGCCGGAAGAGGCGATTGACGTCCTGTCCCGCCGGAGGGTGGGAGGTGGGAGGTTTCCTGCCGGGCGCCCGCGGCCGTGACGTCCCTGCCTGTGACGTCGCCGACTGTGACATCCCGGGCGTAACGTGTGGCCATGGTGTTCCCCGGTCCGGCCGCGCTGGGCCGCGGTGCTGTGGTCGGCCCCGCGGCGGCGGTGCCTTCGCCGATGGAGCGCCTGGAACGGCTGGTGGTCGATCGCCGGACCTTGGCCGATCCGACCCAGGCTGTCAGGTCGGCCCACCTGGCGTGGCTGGAGCGTCGCCCGATGGTGGTGGAACTGGCGGTCGATCCGAGGGAGCTGCGCCAACCGGAAGTGTGCGACCGGCCGCCATACGAGCTGGACCCGAGCTTCTGTTTCGACCGGGAGCGCCTGCAGTTCCTGGTGTGGGCGAACAATTACGACCTGCGCAGCGGTCAGCCGGTCTGGTGGTGGGGGCGGAAGGCGGCCAGGTTGGGTGCCACAGAGGGCGGCCCGGCGGACGTGCTGCTGCCGGACGGAGCTCCGGCGTGGTGCGACGGCGGACCGCACGGTCCTCTCCGAGGGCTGGATGGCTGGCCGTCGAGCTGTGCGGTGGTGCACCGAGAGTCGATCGAGCGTGGTCGACTGACCGAGATGCGGTTCGGCGAGCCTGTGACCGAGCTTGCAGCCGACCAGCTGGCGGCCGTGTCCCATCCCTGCGGCCCTGCCCGGATCGTGGCTCCTGCCGGCTCCGGAAAGACGCGCGTGCTGACCGAACGGATCAGGCACCTTCTGTCCGACCGAGCAGTGGAGCCGGACTCGCTGACCGCCGTCGCCTACAACCGTCGGGCGGCGGACGAGATGGCCGATCGCATCGGGGACCTCGACTGCCGGGTGCGGACGATCCACTCCCTCGCTCTGGCCATCTGCAACGGGGACATCGGCGCGCAGCGGGCCAGGCGTACCGTCGTAGGAGAGCGGGACGTGCGCCAGATCGTGGAGCAGCTGGTCCCGATACGCCACCAGGCGAACACCGACGCCCTGGCTCCTTACATCGAGGCTCTGTCCACTATCAGGATCGGCCTGGTGGCCCCGGAGGACGCCGAAGAGCAGGTTCCGGACGCCGCCGGTGTCGCTTCCGCTTTCGACCGGTACCGGGAGGTGCTGAAGGATCGCCGCATGGTCGACTTCGACGAGCAGGTCTACCTTGCGATCGAGATCCTCTTGACCGATCCGGTCACCCGGGCGGCGGCGCAGGCCAGAGCGCGGCACCTTCTCGTGGACGAGTTCCAGGACCTCACCCCGGCGTACCTGCTGCTGCTCCGACTGGTAGCTGCACCGGGCTTCCAGGTCTTCGGAGTAGGCGACGACGACCAGGTCATCTACGCCTATGCGGGGGCGACGCCGGAGTACCTGATCGACTTCGACCGGTACTTCCCCGGCTCCGGAGGTCACGCCCTGGAGGTCAACTACCGCTGTCCTCCGGAGGTGGTGGACGCGGCGTCATGCCTTCTCGGCCACAACCGCAGGAGGATCCCGAAGGCGATCCGACCGGCTCCGGACAGGGCCGCCTGCGTCGCCGCGTTGGCAGTTCGGTCGGTCCAGCCGGAGAGCGCCGCATCCGCCGCGGCGGCGGTGCTGGGTCGGTGGCACGACGACGGCGTGGAGTACTCCGACATGGCCGTCCTCAGCCGGGTGAACGCTTCACTGCTGCCGGTCCAGGTGTACTTGAGCGAGTCCGGAGTACCGTCCGACAAGCCGCTCGACCAAGCCGTCCTGCGCCGTACCGGAACCCGGACGGCGCTGGCGTACCTCAGGATCGCTCTCGATCCCCGCCACATCTCGGCTGCCGACGTGGCCGACACCGCAAGGCGGCCCTCCAGGCGCATCTCGTCCAGAGTGGTGGGGATGATGACCGAGAGGAGCACCACTTCGCTCCAGAATCTCCGGGCGCTGGGAAGGCGGCTCGACGGTTCGGACGGCTCCAAAGTGGTCGCCTACGCCGATGACCTGGAGACTCTGTCCGCTGTCGCCTCCCAGGCGGACACGCCAGCCGTGCTGGCCGCGCTGCGGACCACGATCGGTCTGGCCGACGCGCTCGACGACTTGGACTCGTCCCGGCGGGAGGCGGACCGATCGACCCATGTCGACGATCTGGCTGCCCTGGAGCAGGTCGCCGCCGTCCATCCCGATCCGGCCACGTTCGAATCGTGGCTGCGCCAGGTGCTCTCCAGGGGCGGAAGCGCCGGAGGAGTGACCCTGTCCACGGTGCACAGGGTCAAGGGACGAGAGTGGCCCGACGTCGTGGTGTTCGGTGCGGCGGCAGGCCTGTTCCCTCATCGTCTGGCCGGTTCGGTGGAGGAGGAGAGGCGGGTGTTCCACGTCGCCATCACCAGGGCGCAGCGGGAGGTGGTCGTGCTGGCGGACGCCAGCTCGCCGTCCCCTTTCGTGGCGCAGCTCAGCACTCCTGCCGGGAAGGCGCCGCCAGGCAGCGAAGTCGACGATCGGCGGGGCGAGGGTCCGGCACGCAGCTCCCGGCGATCGGCGCGCTCGGGAGGAGCAGCGCCCCCAGGGACACGTGAGCCGTCCGCCGTGCCGTCCACGTTCCGTCGACCGAAGCCGGCCGGCGAGCTGGACCCGGCCGCAGCGGCGGTGTTCGAGCAGCTGGCCGAGTGGCGGAAGCGGACCGCCGCCGCCGACGGCGTGCCGGCCTACGTCGTGTTCTCCGACGCGGCGCTGAGGGGCATAGCCAGGGACATGCCTGCCGGCGTCGGCCAGCTGGGAAAGTGTTGGGGCGTCGGCCCGGCAAAGCTGGAACGGTACGGGGACCAGGTGCTCGAAGTGCTGGACGGGCTGCGCCAGGCTGCGGAGCGGAACCCCGTGGCGGATGGAGCAGGTGCCGCTCCGGCCCGGAGCTGACCCCTACCGGCGCTGGCCCATGCCGCGCCGGCTCCGCCCCTCCGCCCCGGCGTTCAGTCGAGGTGATTCTTGGCGAACTGCGCGACCAACCTGTCGTAGCGGGAGGGGTCCAGGTTCCAGGACTCCAGATGTCCGGCCCGCGGAGTGACGACGTAGGTGACCTGTCGGGGATGGAGCCGGGCCAGCTCGGCGCTCGTGGCAGGCGGGACGGTCTGGTCCGCGGCTCCCTGGAACAGAAGGATCGGCACCGGAGGGCGCTTCCCCTTCAGGTAGTTCATGCGGGACCAGTCGAGCCCGTAGCGGAGGGAGGCCTCCCACTTGGCCCCGTCCGTCAGGAACTGGGGAATCGGCACTCCCAGCAGCGGTAGCCGCTGATGCCTGGCGCCGAAGTCCACCGTGGCGGAGAAGTCGAGGACCGGCGAGTCGAGCACCGCCAGGCTGACCCTGTCGGCGATGGCGGAGTGTTGGAGGAAGCTCATCACGATCCCCCCGCCCATGCTGTAGCCCACCAGGACTACTCGCTTGGCCCCGTGGGATAGCGCATAGCGGACGGCGGCCTGCAGATCGGGCCACTCGGTGCTCCCGTAGCCGATCTGCCCGTTCGGCGAGGACGGGGCACCGATGTCGTTGCGGTAAGTCGCCATCATCACCGTCATGCCCTGGTCGTGCAGCACCGGCACGATCTTCATGCAGTCGAGGCGGGACAGGCTCTTGCCGTTCACCGTGATGGCCCATGTAGCTCGGGCGGCACTGCTGGTCGCGGGGACGATCCAGGCGGGATAGCGACCGAGCGGGCCGGAGAAGTCGACCGACGAGTAGGGCAGTCCGAGGGCGGCAGGGGTCGGCCCGAACACGTCCACCGTGGTCGCCACCCGTGCTCCACGCTCGAGTGAGCCGGACAGCATCGAGTACGACCACTCGGCCTGGTTGCCTCGCACCTTGTGGAGCTTCGTCAGCCGCGCCCATCCCCCCGGCCAACTGATGCCCCACTGACCTTTGGAGAAGATGGGCGACTTCGGCGAGCGGCTCGACACGACCAGCACGCCCCGGCTCACGGATTGGACCATGACGTCGTAGTTGGGCTTCTGCGCACGTTGCCATGCAGCGGACAGGCCCATCTTGTACAGCTCTCCCGAGAAGTACCAGCCGGCCGCCCCGTACGAGGTCAAGGCCACGGCGGCGGCCGCCAGCGCCAAGCGAGCCAGACGTACCCCGGTCCGGCGCCGGGCTGTCAGGTCACCAGACGTGTGATCCGGGCGATCATCGTGTTGCTCGGGAATCTGTCCTGGCTCACTTTCTCGATCAGGGCAGCGATGAACTCCTGCCGCTGCTCCCCCGTGGTCAACCGCTCCAACGTGTTCATCATGGACACGCTCGGATAGTGGTCGGTCCTGACGTGTTCTATCAGAGCACTGTTGAGCATCGAGCGAAGGTCGTCGGCCATGCCGAACTACATACCGCTCCCGGCCGAGTCCCACTCAGCGATCCCGTTGGAGCAAGTTGAACGGCACGGCGGCAGCCGTTTATGGACGTTGAACGCCCGATGGCTGCAGCATCTCGGCGTGAACCGGAACCGTAACAGAACGGCGGCGCCGCGGCGCTGCAGTCCCCGACTGGCCGCTCTTCTGGCGATGGGCCTAGCCAGCGGATGCGCCACTGCAGGAGCCGTACCGCCGCAGTCCGGCGCCCGCTCGGCGCAACCTGACGGGCGGACTGCGGCGGGGATCATTCCGGCAGGACGCGGCTCGGATCCTTCCTCCTGGACGATGTACGGGAGGGTGCCGGGCCACAACGCCGTGGTGACGGAGCCACGCAACAGCCCTCCTGCGTCGTCCTGGTCCTTCGGCGTTCCGGGTGCGGTCGCCAATCCCGCCGCCATCCCGTCCGCCGCCGTGCCGGCATGGAGGGATCTGGTCGGCTTCCCCATAGGAGTGTCGGTCGCTGCCGGAACGGTCTATGCGCCGAACGACAACGGGACTGTCTACGCGCTCTCCGCAACGACCGGACGGCAGCGGTGGGCGTTCCAGGCGCACAACGAGGTGATGAGCACTCCCCTCGTGGTGGAAGCGGGAGGACGCCGGCTGGTGGTGGTCGGGGCCGGCAACTCGGACTTCTCCTACAGCCAGGCGGTCCGCTTCGGCGCTCCCGGGGCTCAGGTGGTGAGAGGCACGGGCATCAGCGCCGTCGACGCCGTCAATGCCCTCACCGGCAAGCTGGTGTGGACCTTTCCCACCAAAGGGGAGGACATGCCCACTCCCGTGGCTGTGGGCGGCCGGCTGATCTTCGCAGACGGCGGGGGGCACGTCGTCGCCCTCGACCCTGCCACGGGTAAGCAGTTGTGGCGCACGTCGATCGGCTCCTTCGTGTCGATGTCGTCCCTGGACGTGTCCGGCAGCACGGTGGTGTTCGGCGGCACTCACCCGAGCCGGTTCTACGGCATCGACGCGGCCACGGGCAAGGAGCTGTGGGCGGTCGAGCCTCCTTCGGTGTTCTCGTCCAGCATGGGTGACGGCACGCCCGCAGTGGCGGGCACGACGGCCGTCCTGCAGATCGAGACCGTGTCGAAGATGCCAGGACTCGCCGGCAGCGAGGAGCTGGCGATCGACACCGTGAACCACCGGCTGCTGTGGTCGGCCGCCCTCGGGACGGGAAAAGTGCCTCCTCGCAACAAAGACGCCAGTCCGATCGTCGTCGGAAGCTCCGTGTACACCGCCAGCCCGGTAACCGGAGACGCCTACTGCATCGATCTCGCCACAGGAGCGGTCAAGTGGAGGACCCCGGTGCCCGGAAGGGTGAAGGCTCCGCCGGTGCTGGTAGGGGGGAGGCTGCTGTTCCCGACCGCGTCGGGCACGGTGGTGGCGGTGGACGCCGCCGACGGAGCGGTCGTTCATGTGTGGACCGGTACCCACGGCGGCTTCGGTCCCCAGGGCATAACAGTGGTCGGCGAGACGGCCTTCGTAGGTACCAACTTGGGTTGGATGCAGGCCATCCCGTTGCGTCTGCTGACCGGAAGGCCCTGAGGCGACGGCCGGCGTCGCCCGGATGCGGCCGGTGTCGCTGGCGAGGCGTCCAGGAGCGCCCGCCTCGCCACGCCGGAGCCACTCCGAGTGGCCGGTGGTCGACGGGCTGGTGCGGCCCCGGCGTCGAGTCAAGATGGGCGTAGATCGGGTCGAAAGGGAAGAGTGGCACTTCCCGGGGTACTGGTCGCAGACGCCGACTCGGGCTGTCTCGCGGCTGTGGCTGCCGTGCTGGGCGATTTGGGATGCATCAACCCGGTGGTCCACGTGTCGACCGTCGGGGAGGGCATCGAGTGGGCAGAAAGCTCGGCCGGCGCGAGATTGGCGGTGGCGATCGTCGACCTCGAGCTTCCAGGCGGCGAGGGCCTGGCTCTCGTCGAGTGGCTGCGCAGCCACGAGAGCTGTCCCGGCGCAGCGATCGTGGCGGTGACCGGCTCCGCCGACGTCGACCAGCTCGACCGGGCTTTCCGCCTGGGAGTGAGGCGGTTCCTGGCCAAGCCGTTCCGGCTGGAAGCGGTTGCGGACGTCGTCGCCGAGCTTGGCCGCCCCTGGGCCTGGACGGCGGTCTGACGCCTGGCCCCCCACCCTCCTACCCGGCCCGGGACCCGGGGCAGGAAGCGGCACGCCGGCTGGCAGTATGGGTGTCGGTGAACTTCGATCGTTTCGACCTGGCCGACCTGACCAAGAGACGGGGAGCCAAGTGGGCTGCGGCGCCGGGAGACGTGCTGGCCGCCTGGATCGCCGACATGGACTTCCCCCTCGCTCCTCCGGTGGCGGACGTGCTTGCGGAGGCCGTCGGCGCTCAGGATCTGGGTTACCCGTCGGGGCAGGATGTGGACGCAGTGGTCGCGTCGTTCGTGGCCCGGTCGGCCTCCCGCCACGGCCTGGATGTCGACCCGTCCCTCGTGGTCGTCACGTCCGACGTCGTGCAGTCGATCTACATAGCGCTGATGACGTTCAGCGAGCCCGGTGACGGCGTGGTGGTTCAGACGCCGGTCTACCCGCCGTTCCTCTCCGCCGTGGCGGACACGGGCCGGCGCCTGGTCGAGGCCCCTCTCGCCGTCGCACCGCAGGGATACAGGGTGGACGCCGACCGGCTGAGAGCCGCGGTGAGGGGCCAAGGCGCGAAGGTGATGCTGGTCTGCAATCCACACAACCCGACCGGCCGGGTGTTCGCCGACGACGAGCTGGAGGCAGTGGCGGAGGTGGCGGAGGAGGAGGACCTCGTCCTCGTCGTGGACGAGATTCACGCCGATCTCGTGTACCCGGGCCGGTCCCATGTGCCCATGCCGCTCGCGGCTCCGGCCGCTGCGACGAGATGTGTGACACTGGCGTCGGCCTCGAAGGCCTTCAACATCGCCGGGCTGCGTTGCTCGGTCGCCAGCTTCGGCTCGCGCTCGCTCTACGACCGGTTCTCCGCTGTCCCTTCGCATGTCAGAGGAGGGTTGTCGGTGCTGGGACTGAGAGCGACAGCAGCGGCCTGGAAAGAGGGGGACGAGTGGCTGGGACAGGTGCTGTCCTACCTGCAGGACAACCGTGACGCGGTGGCGACCGCGCTGGCCGGTCTCGACGGTGTCGTCAGCTTCGCCCCGGAGGCGACCTACCTGGCGTGGATAGATCTGTCCGGGCTGGGCATGGGCCCCGACCCCGCAGGTGAGCTGAAGCAGAACGCCGGCGTGCTGCTCAGCAGCGGCCCCGACTTCGGTGGCCCCGGAAAAGGTCACGTACGACTCAACTTCGCCACCACCGCAGAGGTGCTCCAGGGGATCCTGAGCCGACTCGGGACGTACCTCTCGGGAAGAAGGCCCCGAGTCGACTCGGGGCGGTCCTGAGAGACCCTGGGGAAGGCCCCGCAAGAGCCTGGTGGCGTGCCGGGCGAGGGTAGATCGGTAACGTCGTGTCCCCCGATCCGTGAGTCCCAAGCCGTGCCCCCGCGTTCGATCGGTAGGTAGGATACGAGAGGTGGGAATGCTCGAGTTCGGCCTACTCGTGGGTCTGCTGTGGACCGGCATGGCCGGGTTCGCAGCGTTGGGGGTGGCCCGCTACCTGTGGAGGTCGCTGAGTGGTCCCCGTGCCGGGGCGCTGCTTCCCGGTCGGGGAGCGCCCATGAGCCGCGGTGTGCCCGCCAGGTGGAACTGGTCGCCCTCTCAGGTCGCGACGATGCACCGCCGCCTGCAGTTGTCGGTCGCCTCGGCTACCCACGCCTGGGAGCGGCTCGAATCGGCAGGGACGGAGTCGGCCGCCATCGAAGGAAGGGGTATCCGTCCCGATTCGTCCCGAAGGATGCGCCGTGCCTGGCGCCAGCGCGCGGAGGACCCGTGGGAAGAGCCGCTCCGGACACTGGTCCGTTTGGCATTCGAGGTGGACGGTGCCCTGGTCAGGGCCCAACGAGCGGCGCTCCCCCTCCGGGCGGCGCTGGCGGTCCAGGTCGAGCCGCAGGTGGCGGAAGTGGAGCTGTTGGCTTCCCGGTACGTGGCCAGCGTGGAAGGGCGTCTGGAGCGTGCGGGCCACTCGGTGCTCGGCCGGATGGTTGCGGAGAGGCTCGACGCGCTGGACGAGGCGTCCGAGCGGTTGGGCGGCCCGGACCTGCTGCCCGGCGCTTGAGCGCCGCTGCTGTCGACCACTTTTTTGGGCCGTCCCACCTGCTACTGCGTCCGGCTGAGCGGATTTGACTTGACGAACGGGAGGCATGTTCGCGTATTCTCATGCCTGGCCGACGGAGGCCTATCCAATACCGACACCGTCTGGTCCGGTTCCCGAGACCGGCCGAGACGGATCTAGCCGCCCGCTTGTGCCTAAGCGGGCCCGAGCTTCGTTCGCGTCCGGTTCGCCGACTTCATGGTGGATGGTGGACGCCAGGACGAGAGGATCGCCTTGAAATCTCCAAACGTGCTGAACCTGCCTGAGACCGGGTGCCCACGGGGCTCCATACCTCTACAGACACAGGGTCAAACCGATGGGTTCCAAAATGACCCCGCTTTCTTCGGCAGCAACGGTGCAGAGCAGCAGGACCGAGCGCCGAGGAACTGGCTGACCGGAGGCCTTCGGGCGGCGGCCATGGCCGGTACCGCTGTAGGTACGGTCATAGCGAGTGGTGGACTGGCCTGGGCTGCTCCCGGCTCCGCTGGCTCAGGCTCGGCTGGTCCAGGCTCCGCTGCCCCGGGCTCGGCGGTCGCACAAGCGACGAAGGGAGCCCAAGCGTCTTCGACGGCCCTTCAGGCTCACGGCGATGCGGGAGCGGCAGGCCCGACGACGGGGAACAGCATCGGCTCGACGGCGGTCGCCTCGGCATCGCTGCCCGGTGGCAAGGGCATGTGGGAAGTCACCGCCCGGGGACAGGTCACCGCGTTGGGGAACGCCCGCTTCTACGGCTCGATGGCCGGGCATGCGCTTTCGCAGCCGGTGGTGGGGATCGCCGCGGCACCTGACGGCAAGGGGTACTGGCTGGTGGCGGCGGACGGAGGAGTGTTCGCCTTCGGCAGCGCCCATTTCTACGGATCACTGGCGCCCCGTAACCTGCCGACACCGGTGGTCGGTATCGCAGCGACGTCCAACGGTCACGGCTACTGGCTGGTGGCGGCGGACGGCGGGGTGTTCTCCTTCGGCAACGCGCAGTTCTACGGGTCCATGGGCGGCCGAGCGTTGGCGCAGCCGGTGGTGGGGATCGAAGCCACGTCCAACGGTCACGGCTACTGGCTGGTGGCGGCGGACGGCGGGGTGTTCTCCTTCGGCAACGCGCAGTTCTACGGGTCGGCGGTCTCGGACAAGCCGCCTGCTCCGATCGTGGGGATGGCGGCGCTCCCCAGTGACCGTGGCTACTGGCTGACGGCCGCCAATGGTGACGTCTACTCCTTCGGGGCGGCCGGGTTCCACGGGATCGGTGGAGGTTCGGCGGTGTCGAGCATCGTGTCCACGTCCGACGGAGGCGGCTACTGGTTGCTGCAGTCCCAGTCGTTGGCTGCCAGCCGGGCGATCGGCTACTACGACGCACTTCAGGCTGCGGCAGCCAAGGCTGCTGCAGCGAAGGCTGCCGCAGTTCGAGCAGCGGCTCAGGCGGCAGCAGCGGCTCAGGCGGCAGCGAGCCATCCCGCGATCGCTACGGCTGCGATAGCGCCTTCTGCTGCGCCGGCTGCCTCCTCCGGGGGAGGAACGTTCCTTGGGAACTTCACCGTCACCTGTTACGCACTCAGCGGTACGACCGCATCCGGCGCTCCCGTGTCGAATGTGACCGTCGCGGTCGACCCGTCCGTGATCCCTCTGGGAACGACGATCAACGTGGGCGGTGGAGTGGGTACCCGAATAGCGCAGGACACCGGCGGGGCAATCATCGGCAACAGGCTCGACCTGTGGGCGCCGTCCGTCGCTACCTGCATGCAGTTCGGAGTGAAGACGCTTCCGGTCTGGAAGGTCTGATCCGCAGGGCCGAGAGTGCCGTGGCAGCGGCTCCACGGTCCCATCCGATCGTCTGTGCAGACGGCCGGCCCGGCGACGCCCGCGAGCGTCCGTCGGGCCGGCCGCTGCCGTTGGCAGGTTCGTCGGCGGCCCCGGACCAAGGCGGCACCGGAGGAGTGAAGGGGGGCACCGAATGAGGCTGGTCACGTTGCGTATGGGAGACGGCTCCACGACGGCGGCCAGCATCGTGGGCTCGGCGGCGGTGCGGCTCCCATTCTCCGATGTAGGTGAGTTGCTGGCTCAGCCGGAGTGGCGGTCGATCGCCGCAGACGGAGGGCCGCCCGTGGAGGCCGACCCGGACGATGTGGCCCCCGTGATCCCCCGCCCCGGGAAGATCGCGTGCGTAGGGCACAACTACGCAGCCCACGTGGCCGAGCAACAGGTCGAGGAGCCTCGGTTCCCCACGTGGTTCGCAAAGTTCTCGGCGGCGCTCTGCGGAGCGAACGACCCCCTTGTCCTGCCCCTGTCCCAGTCACGGTCGATCGACTGGGAGGTGGAGCTGGCAGTGGTGATCGGTCGCCACTGCCACCGGATCCCGAGGGGTCAGTCGGACGAGGTGGTGGCAGGCTACTGCGTGGCGAACGACGTGTCGGTCCGTGATTTCCAGTTCCGGACGAGCCAGTTCCTGCAAGGAAAGACGTTCGCAGGGCTGACACCGCTGGGGCCGGCCCTGGTGACTCCGGACGAGCTGCCTGGCGGTTCGCCTGCCGACCTGCGCATCGTGTGCGGGATCGACGAGGAAGTGGTGCAGGACGCTCGCACGTCGGACATGATCTTCGACGTAGACCGGCTGGTTCACGAATTGAGTTGGATACTGCCTCTGGAGCCGGGGGACGTGCTGCTGACCGGCACGCCTTCGGGCGTCGGCGCGTGGAGGAGGCCTCCACGCTTCCTGCAGCCCGGCCAGCAGCTGGTGAGCACTATCGAGGGGCTGGGGAGCCTTCGGAACACATGCGTGGCGGAACCTGCCCTGTCGGGACCGGACCTGTCGGGACCGGGCCGGCTGGGACCGGGCCGGCTGGGACCGGACTGAACCGGTCCAGATCGGAGAGCGCGGAGAAGACCTCGTCGACTCCTATCCGGAGAAGGCCGGCGTCGGGCGCACGGCCGTGGGGATCTCCCCGGACGCCCTTCCACAGCGCTATGTGACGGGGGTTCGGCGGCGGGCCCCATTCGCTGGGCGGGACCGGGCCGAACAGCACGACGGAGGGGGTGCGGCAGGAGGTCGCCAGGTGAGCCACGCCCGTGTCGCCACAGACGACCCTGCCCACTTGGGCTACCAGCGAGGCCAGTTGTGCCAGGTCCAGCCGTCCGGCCAGCACGGCTTCGGCGGGGAGGCCGGCCGTCGCCGCAACCTCCATAGCGATGCCCCGCTCGCCGGCTGATCCCGTGACGACCACGGTGCGGCCCTTCGAACGCTCGCCGGCCGCGACGGCCCCGAAGCGGTCCGGCGGCCAGCGACGGGCCCGGGCGGCTGCGCCGGGGTGTATCAGGGTGGCACCGTCCCACTCGGCTACCGCCGGTTCGTACGGGGGACGGACGTGCAGGTCCGTTTCGTCGCAGGGGACACCGTGTCCCCTCAGCATCCTGCACCATCGGCGCACCTCGTGCTCGCCCGGCCACCAGGGTGGAAATCCTTCCGAACAGGGGATGTCGTGGCGCTCGAAAGCGAGGAGCCGTTCGGGAGAGGCGGCGAGCAGGATCCGATGGCTTGCCGGCCCACGTCCGTGCAGGTCCACCGCCACGTCGGCACCGTGAAGCGCTTCGGGCAGAGGTCGCAGCGCTTCGACGTGGTGGACCGAGTCGACGGCACCCGACAGTGCGGCCAACCGGCCGAGGTACGCCGGTGCCGCAAGGACTCTTCTGTGCTCAGGGAACGCGGCGGCAAGGCCCCGCAGTGCCGGGACCCCGGTCAGGAGGTCTCCCACTCCGAGGGGCCGCAGCGCTACGAGCAGCGGGCGCCGGTCGGCGTCTCCGTCTGCGGCCGCCATGACCGTCAGCGAACGTCCGAAGCGGGAATCTCGGGAGTGACCTCGGGCGACATCATGCGCACCAGCTCGGAGGTCGACCGGCCCGAGACGTACGGCACCGTCACCACGCTCCCGCCCCAGGCGGCGAGCACGTCAGCCTCGGGGATCCGGCGGCCCGCGTAGTCGCCGCCCTTCACGAACAGATCCGGCTCCAGCTTTGCCAGCACGGCGCCGGGATCGTCCTCGTCGAACACGACCACGGCGTCGACTGGGTCGAGAGCCGCCAGCAGTGCCGCGCGCTCGCCCTGGTTCACCAGCGGCCGCCCGGCGCCCTTCAACCGCCGCACCGACTCGTCCGAGTTCACCAGCACCACCAGGAGGTCGCCCAGCGACCTGGCGTTCCGCAGCAGCTCCAGGTGGCCGATGTGCAGCACGTCGAAGCAGCCTCCGGTCGCTACCACGGTTCCACCCCGGCGGCGCACCGCTCGGACCTGCTCGACGGCGGCTGACGTGGCAGCGGACAGGGACCTGGCAGGTGGTGGCGGCTCGGAGGCCAGCGAGTTGAAGGCGGGGCCCGGTGCGTTGGGCCGAAAGTCAGCCGGTGAACCGCTTCTGCCGGGTGATCGGACCTGCACCCTACCGGGTGCAGGGGGAGCCTCCGTGCCCGTGCCCGTGCCCGTGCCCGTGCCCGTGGTCTCGGTCAGCCTCACCGCCCCGCCTGCGCCCGGGTTCGGTGCCGAAACACTGGCCGGACCTCCGGCCGCCACGTACCGCGACGCAGCCTCCACTCCCCAAGCCACCGCCTCGGAAGCCAGAGCGCCTGCTGCAAGGGCTTGCGCCACCCCGATGGCGAAGCTGTCCCCTGCCCCGCACGTGTCCCCCTGGGAGGTGCGGCAAGGCTGGATCACCAGCGGGGGACCGTCGCCCTCCGTCAGCAGGGCGCCGAGAGCTCCCCTCGTCACGGCCACAGAACGTGCACTCCAGGCGGTCATCAGACGACGGGCCGCTGCTGTGTCGGCTGCAATACCGTCTCCACGCTCCGGCCCTGCCGGCGCCAGGGTGTGGCCGTAAGCGCTCTCCCGGTCGGAAAGGGCGTCGTGAAGCGCCCGTGCTTCGTAGCGGTTGGGCGTAGCCACACGAACGCCTGGTACGGGGTGGCCTCCCTTGACGTGCGGATCCCATACCACCGGCACCCGCTCGTCGACCATCCACTCCAGCCACCGCCGCACCGACGGGTTCTCCGTGACTCCCCGGCCGTAGTCCGCTACCAGGATCGCCTGCGGTGCCAGCGCCTTCGACCGAGAGCCGTCCAGGTCGCCCGAGGAGCGCGAGGAGGCCACGCCGCGGTCCAGCCGGGCGATGTGATGACCTCCATTGCGGATCCGAACCTTCTCCGCGGTGCGGTCGGTGGTGCCGAGGTCCAACAGCTCCACTCCCGCAGCTCCGAGCAGACCGCGCAGCAAACGGGCGGCCGGGTCGTCGCACAGCGCCGTGACAAGCGCTACGTCCACGTCCGCAGCGGCCGTAGCCAGCACGGCGGCCAGGCCGGCGCCACCGGGACGGACGTGCTCCGTCGGATCCTCCACTACCGGCACCGGTGCTTCCGGCGAGAGGCGACGGACGCTGCCGGCGACGTCCACGTCCAGAAGCACGTCTCCGACGACCACGATCCGGCTCATCCGGTCACCCGCTTGAACAGGTCGTCCCAGTCGTCGAGGAACCGCCCCAGCCCGAACCGCCCCAAGGCGACGGTCCTCGCCGCCTTGCCCACCTCCACCGCCTGGTCGGCGTCGTTCAGGTAGGCCCACAGGGCGGACTCGAGAACGTCCGGCCTGGTCGACACCACGCCCGCCTGCGGAGGGACCGCCTCGTGCACCTCCGTCGTCCCCACCGCCACCACCGGCATGCCGATCGTCATCGCCTCGATCAGGCTCAAGCCGAGCGACGTCCAGCGGACAGGATGGAAGTACGTACGCCGCCTGGCCATCTCGGCGTGAAGACGGGACTGGGGAACGTCCCTCCCCCCGAGCTGCTCGCTGCGCATCCCGAACAGGTCGGTCGGTACCTTCGCCATCATGTCGACCAGCAGGTCCGTGCCGGTCACCCGCCCGCGGCTGGGAGCGTCGTTGATCGCAGCGACAGCCCTCTGCCGCTCTCCCGTGTACAGCGGCCCCGGGTCCACCACGCCGTGCTCGATCACGGTGGCGGGGCTCGATCCGGTGTCCCAGAACAGCTTGTTGAAGTGCGTCACGTGCACCACGTGGATGCCCGGGCGGTCCGCCGCCGGGTGCCGCATGGCGTTGACGGGTCCCTCGGGCGCATTGTGCTCCACGTAGACCGCCGGCAAGTCGACTCCCGGCCTCCTGCCACCCAGCCACTGCTGCGCCAGTCCGTCCAGCTCCCGCTCCCTCTGCAGCAGGATCAGGTCCACGTGCTCCGCAGCTGCCTGCTGCGGCGAGATCTCCGTCACCGACGGCGGCCAGTCCCAAGTGTCCGCCCTGCCGAGGCCGTCCGGCCCCTTTCCGGGTAGCCGCGGAACCAGGTACTGGTGGCTGCCCTGGACGAAGGCGGTCGTCCACGAGCCGTGCACGTGCCACAGCATGATCCTCATACGGCCACCTCGGCGGACAGATGCCCTCCGTCGTCCGCTTCGGCGGGATCGGAGGCCAGGTGCCCGGAGGATCCCTGCACGGGGTGTCCTCCAGATGCAGGCTGGTGGGACGTAGACCTGCTGCCCAGCTCCAGCACAGCTGCCACCACGTCTTCTGCCGTCACCCCGCCGATGCAGGGATGGCCGGGGACGGGACACGTGCGGGCACGGCAACCCGCACAGGCGATCCCCTGGTCGCCCAGCCGGACTGCCGGCACGCCGTAGGGTCGCCAACGACTCCACGGCACAGTCGGGGCGAACACCGACACCACCGGCGTACCGACGGCCGCCGACAGGTGCGCCGGCCCGGTGTTGCCCGTTACCACCGCCCGTGCTCCCGCCAGGGTCTTCGCCAGTCCCGCAAGGTCGGTCGCTCCGCACAGCGGCAGCACACCGGTCTCACGGCTTACCTCGTCCACCACATCCTGCTCGCCGGACCCGCCGGTGACCACGACAGCGTAGCCCGCCGTCCCCAGGAGCGACGCTACCGACCGATAGCCGGCCGCGTGCCAGCTACGGGCCGGTACCGACGCACCGGGGTGCAGCACGACGTACGGGTCGGGCGGCAGTCCCGCGGGAAGCCGGCCGACGCCGGTCCGGACGGCCAGGCGGCCCCGGTCGTCCGGACCGAGGCGATGCCCCAGCCTGGCGGCCAGAGAGAGCGCCCTCTCCACCTCGTGCATGCCACCGGGCACCTTGTGACGCACGTCCAGCAGAGATCCGGGGAAGTCCTCGCACTCCGCCGCGACCAGCCCCACGCCGGCCTCTCGGAGGAGCAACGCCGTCGGCAGGGGGCTCTGGTGGAAGGACCCCAGGATCAGCGCCTGTTCCACCCGGAGTGCCGCCAACTCATCTACCACAGCATCCAACGCCTGCCTCCGAACCGGTACCCGATCCGGGTCGATCCACGGGGCATGGAGCTCGACTACCTGGTCCACACCGGGAAGCAGATCCGCCGCCGACCGGCCTCTCGGTCCCGCCACGAACACCACCTTCGACGCGGAACGTGCCACCGCCCTCACCGCGGGTCCGGCCAGCAGGACGTCGCCCACGTTGTCCAGCCGACAAACCGCCACCACCGGGCCGCTTCCCGGTGCAGACCCGCCGTGCTCAGCGCACACCGGGGAAGCCTTCCGCAGCGAGGGCGGCCTGGCCTGCGTTCCACGCAGCGGACGACCCGTCGCCCAGCCTTCCCGGCTCGGCCTCGTCCGATGACCCGTCGAGCAGTGGCTCGATCGCCGACAGGTCGAGCAGTAGCTCGATCGCCGACAGGAGGTCGGGAGCGACCAGCGGAGCTGCCGCCACCTCGTCAGGTCTGGTTGCCGGCGTGGGCACCATCACGCCCAATGCGCCGGCAGCAGCGGCGGCTCTCATGTCCGACCCGATGTCTCCCACTACTGCGCAGGCAGCCGGTTCCACGCCGATCAGCTCGGCAGCTCGCAGGATCAGGCCAGGAGCCGGTTTGCGGCACGCACAGCCGGCGTCCTCGTCGTGAGGGCACGTCTCCCAGGCAGCGAACGGTCCCAGCAACAGCTCCACCCGGTCGTTCACCGCTTCCACCTGCTTCGGGGTGAGCAGCCCACGTCCGATCCCGCTCTGGTTGGACACCACCCCCACCGGTATGCCCGCCGTTCTCAGGCGATCCACCGCCTCGGCCGCGCCCGGCATCGGCTGCACCTTCGACGGGTCGCCGTTGTAGGGCACATCCACGACGAGCGTGCCGTCCCGGTCGAACAGCACCGCCTTCGGTCGGGTCACCTTCGGGGGCATTCCCTGCCGGGAGACCGCCTCGCGGGATACCACCTGCAGGGAGGGCCTCGCCGGAAGGGCCGCCGGGGGAGCCGACATGGCCGCCGGCATGGGGGCCGCCGGGGCAGCCGACAGGAGAGCCGACATGGCCGCCGGCATGGGGGCCGCCGGGGCAGCCGACAGGGGAGCCGGCATCCGTCCGCCCCCCCGGGCTGACGTTCGCGCCGGCACGGCGCCCTCGGGCCCTGTCGGGCGCTCGGGTGCTAGGCCGGCGACGGACACTCCGGCGCCCTGGGAGAGTGCGGCATCAGAGGAGGTAACCGTAAGGTCAGTCGACGGGGCCATGCCGTGTGCGTCGGTCACCGCTCAGCCGACATACCACAGCGGCAGAGCTGGTAAACCGCCCGCACCGGCAGAGCTGGTAAACCGCCCGCACCGGTCGCCAGTCGGCACCAGAGCGGGTGCGGCGTTCGGCTTGCCCGACTACGCGGGGCCGCCCCGTATGGCGTAGAGCGGCGACGAGTTTGCCGGCGGCACGGTGGAGGTATGTCGGCTGAGGCGTCCTGTCCGGGAGAGGGCAGGTCTGCGGACCGCCCGAGGTCCGTTCGACCTGTAGCCCTCGCGGTCGCCACCGCCCACCGCGTCGACGGGGGCGGCCGGGTGTCGGAGCAGCGGCAAAGCCTGAGACGGCAGGAGGCCCATGGCGAAGGTCCTTGGTGTGAACGCGGTGTTCCACGATCCGGCAGCTGCAGTGGTGGTGGACGGCTGCATCGTGGCGGCGGCCGAGGAGGAGAGGTTCAGCCGCCGCAAGCACGGCAAGCTGGCGGTGCCCTTCTCGACCTGGGAGCTTCCCGAGAAGTCCATGGCGTGGTGCCTTCGGGCGGCTGCTCTGGCCCCAGCGGACCTCGACTGCGTCGCGTACTCCTACGATCCCGGACTGCTGGGAGCGCCGTCGTCCGACATCACCGAAGAGGAGTGGGAGCCGTTGCGCACGCTGTACGCGCTGCGGGCGCCTTCGTTCCTGGCGACCGCACTGCCGGGGCTCGATCCGGCCAAGGTCGTGTTCGTCCCCCACCACGTCGCTCACGCTGCGTCCGCCCACCTGGCGGCGCCGTTCGAGGACTCCAGCGTGTTGGTGCTGGACGGCAGGGGAGAGCGTGCGTCTCACTTGGCAGGCAGGGCTCGGGGCGGGGAGCTGGAGGTCCTGGCGTCCCAGCAGCTGCCTCACTCGCTCGGTCTGCTGTACGAGGAGGCGACGGTGCATCTCGGTTTCCAGCGCTCGTCCGACGAGTACAAGGTGATGGCGCTGGCGTCCTACGGCAAGCCTGTGCACATCGGTGAGCTCCGAAGGTCGGTCCGCGCCACCGACGACGGCGGCTTCGTGGTCGAACCGACGGACTTCTCGACTCTCGTGAAGCCGCGGCGGCCGGGGGACGAGATCCGATCGGAGCACGCCGACTTCGCCGCCAGCCTTCAGCTACGGCTGGAGGAGGTGCTCCTGGACCTTGCCGACTGGCTGCACCACAGCACCGGTGACGAAGTGCTGACCATGGCCGGTGGGGTGGCGCTGAATTGCGTCGCCAACGCCCGGCTCGTAGAGGAGAGCGCGTTCTCGCACCTGTGGGTGCAGCCCGCGGCAGGCGACGCAGGGACAGCGCTCGGTGCCGCACTCTGGGCGGCTCACCGGTCGGGCGACGATGTGCTGCCGATGACGTCTGCCGCACTGGGGAGGGGATGGAGCGACGAAGACCTGGAGGCGTGGCTGTCGGCAGCGGGAGTCGCGTACGAGAGGCCGGCCGACGTCGCCGCCGAAGCGGCGTCGATACTCGCCTCGGGCTCCGTGATCGCCTGGTTCGAAGGCCGCAGTGAGTACGGGCCAAGGGCGCTGGGACAAAGGAGCCTGCTGGCAGATCCGCGAAGCAGAGACATGCTGCAGCGGCTGAACGACGTGAAGGGTCGTGAACAGTTCCGCCCCGTCGCACCGGTGGTGTTGGCGGAGCGGGCGCGGGACATCTTCGACGGCACGTTCCCTAGTCCTTACATGCTTCTGGTCCACCGGGTGAGGCCCGACTGGAAAGAACGCATCCCTGCAGTGGTCCACGTCGACGGCACGGCCCGTGCCCAGACAGTCGACAGGAGCACGCAGCCGCTGCTGGCCCACCTGCTGGATCGGTTCGATGCGTTGACCGGTGTGCCGGTCCTGGTCAACACGAGCTTCAACACAGCGGGCCGTCCGATGGTCGACGATCCGAGCGACGCTCTGGAAGTGTTCGGCTCCGCCCCCGTCGCCGCCCTTGTCATGGGGCCGTTCCTGGTCCGTCGGCCCCCCACCTGGCTCGGTTCGCCGAGCCGCGAGCGGCATGGCCAGGCTGCCGACATGGTGAGGGACCGGACACGGTGAGGGACAGGTCGTGACAGGAGTGGGGATGAGTTCCGCCGCGGGCATCAGCCCTCGAGCGGGGAGGGAGTGGACGGACGTGAGCCCTTCGGTGGCCAGGGAGTGAGCGGGCAGGGATTGCGGAGCAGCATGACGGCGACGGTGGACATAGTCGTGCCGACGATCGGCCGCCCCTCCCTGGAGGTGCTGATCGAGTCCCTGTTCAGTCAGGTAGGAGCGTTGCCTGAGAGCGTGGTGGTGGTGGACGACCGGCGTAATCCGTCGGAGCCGTTGTCGGTCGTGCCGCCAGCGGGCGAGGCACGGGTGCCCGTGAAAGTGGTCGCTTCAGGCGGTCGCGGTCCGGCGGCTGCAAGAAACGTCGGTTGGCGGGCAGGCTCCGCCGACTGGGTGGAGTTCCTGGACGACGACGTGGTACTGCCGCCAGGATGGCTGGAAGCCCTGTGGGGGGACCTGTCAGTCGGTGAACCGGACGGCCCTCCGGCCGGCGGTTCGCAGGGCAGGATCAGGGTTCCCCTGCCCTCAGATCGGCGGCCGACCGACTGGGAGAGAAACGTGGCGGCTCTGGAGAGCGCTCGTTGGGCGACGGCCGACATGGCATACCGGCGGGAGGTCCTGGAGGTCCTGGGCGGTTTCGACGAACGGTTCCCCAGAGCTTTCCGAGAGGATGCGGACCTGGCTCTCCGCGCCAAGGAGGTCGGAGTGAGGCTGGTGGTCGGCGAGAGGCACGTGCGCCATCCGGTGCGGCCGGCGAGCAGGTGGGTCAGCGTCCGGCTGCAGAGGGGCAACCGGGACGACGCGCTGATGGGCGCTATTCACGGGCCTGGATGGCGGGACCGGGCTGAAGCACCGCGGGGAGCGATCGCTCTCCACGCTACTACCACTGCGTCGGCGGCAGCAGCACTTGCCTTCGCCACGTCCCGTTGCCCCCGCGGGACCGCGCTGGGCTTAGCCGGCTGGGTGGCCGGCACTTTTGCGTTCGCCGTTCATCGGATGGCGCCGGGTCCTCGTGACTTCACCGAGCTGGGAACGATGCTGACGACCAGCGTCCTGATCCCTCCGGTCGCCGTGTGGCACCGTGTCGCAGGGGAGGTTCGCTGGGCGGGCACTCGCCTTGCCAGGATGAGGCGCTTGCGCGTGGAGGGGGGGATGCGTAGCGGCGGCTCAGCTGCTCTGGAAGCGGTCGCGGGCGGCCCGTTGGTTCTCCGTGGACCGGGCGGCCCGTCTTCCCTCCCCAGTCTTGCGGGCCACGTCGAAACGGACCTCCAGCGGACGGACCCCGAGCCGCTCCGCTCGCGTGAGCGGACGTGAGATCGCCCTGCGCCGCCGACGTGACCGACATGGTGGTGACGGTCCGCCGCCCAGCAGGCGAACAGCAGACGAAGGTCCACTCGGCCGCGCGGGTCAGAGGTGTAGCGAACACCGGGAGCTCCACGTCGGCGCAGGGCGGGGACGGAGGATGTTCGGAGGTGGACGGTCGACTCGTCGACTGCGGTAGGTCGGCCACCCGAGCCGGCGGCCGGTGAGAGGAAGGTGACCCGCTTCGGAAAGAGCGAGCTGGCCGGCTTCCGAGAGACGCTCACCGAACCTGGCCCGGCAGGGCAGGGTGGCGCCGTGGAATGGGGAGCGTCCGGCAGGCCCCAGGCGATCGCCGCGGGGATGGACGGTCGGCTGCCCGACGTGGTGCTGATAACCCGCAATCGCCGGAATGGACTGCTGGAGACTCTTCGCAAGCTGACGACGCTGGAAGACCAGCCGCGGGTGATCGTCGTCGACAACGGATCGACGGACGGATCGGCCGGCGAAGTGAGTGCCCGGTTTCCCCAGGTGGTGGTGGTCAGGCTGGCTGTCAACATCGGAGCCGCGGCCCGCAACGTCGGCGTGGAGATGGCTCGGACGGCAGCAGTAGCGTTTGCCGACGACGACTCCTGGTGGGAGAACGGCTCGCTCCGTGAGGCGGCGGACGTTTTCGAGTCTCGTCCGCGTCTCGGGTTGCTGGCCGCGGCGATCCGAGTGCATCCGGGCGGTGTGCTGGACCCCACCTGCGCACTGATGGAGAGGAGCCCCCTGGAGGAGGTGGGACCGGGCATCAGAGGGGTCCTGGGGTTCCTGGCGTGCGGTGCGATAGTCCGGAGATCGGCGTTCGTGGGAGTGGGCGGGTTCGACGTGCGTTTCGGCGTCGGTGGTGAAGAGGAGCTCCTGGCGCTGGACATGGTGTCGGCGGGATGGGAGCTTGGATACTGCGGCCGGTTGACTGCTCACCACGAGCCGTCGCCGGTGCGCGACCTGAGTGCCCGGAAGGTGTCGGAGGAGCGGAACAGGCTGTGGATGTCGTGGCTGAGGCGGCCGGTCCGTTTGGCCGTCGCCCGTAGTGGGGAAGCGCTTCTCGGCGGAAGGGGACGCAGTGGAGTGCTCGGGGCGCTCGCCGCCGGAAAAGGAATGGGCGCTGTGTTGAGGGAGCGTACGCCGCTGGCGCCCGAGGTGGAGGTTCGAGCGAGAGCGGTGGGGCTTTGATAATTGCCTCGGAGAGCGGCAGAGGTGCGAACAGGTGAGAGTGGCCATGGTGTCCGAGCACGCGAGTCCCCTCGCGGCGCTGGGCGGCGTGGACGCCGGAGGCCAGAACGTGTACGTGGCAGCTCTCGCAGGTGAGCTGCGTCGGCGGGGCGTGGAGGTGACCGTATACACGAGGCGGGATGAGGCCGAAGCTCCGAGGACCGTGGTCCTCGAACCGGGGCTGGAAGTCGTCCATCTGGATGCGGGACCGGCTCGCCCTTTGCCGAAGGACCTGATCGTGGAGCACCTGGATCAGCTCGCTGACCGACTCGGTGCGGAACTGGAGCTTGCGCGTCCCGACCTTGTGCATGCCCACTTCTGGATGTCGGGCGTTGCAGCGGTGCGAGCAGCATCGGGAGGTGAGTCGCTTCCGGTGGTCCAGACGTTTCACGCTCTCGGAGCGGTGAAGCGGCGGCACCTCGGTTCGGAGGACTCGAGCCCGGCGCAGAGAGAAGCGGTCGAGCGCCAGCTGGTTGGTGCAGTGGACGGCATCGTGGCGACCTGCTCGGACGAAGCGAGGGAGCTGTCCGCACTGGGAGCCGACTCGGAGCGGGTGAGCGTCGTGCCCTGCGGGGTGGACCTGAATCGCTTCTTCCCTGCGCCGGATCGCGTGGCCGGCGAGCCGAAGGCTGGGAGAAGGCTGCGCATGGTGACGGTCAGCCGCCTCGTGGAACGGAAGGGGCTGGCGGTCGCGATAGAGGCCTGTGCTCGGCTGCGGGACGTGGAACTGATCATCGCGGGTGGGCCCGAAAGGGACGCACTCGTTGCCGACTCGGAGGCGGTGAGGCTGCAGACCCTGGTGACGCGGCTGGGCATCGAGGACCGGGTCGTTTTCACAGGCCGGCTGGACCGGCTCGCGGTCAGCCGGCTACTCCGCTCGGCAGACGTGGCGGTGTCCGTACCGAGGTACGAACCCTTCGGCATGGTCATTCTCGAAGCGATGGCGTCCGGTGTCCCCGTCGTGGCGTCCGCGGTGGGCGGCCACCTCGACACGGTGGTGGACGGCCAGACCGGGTTCCTGGTTCCTCCCGACGATCCCGGCGCAGTGGCGGACATGGTGGCACTGTTGGCCGCCGACCGCTCGTTGCGCCGACGGTTGGGCTTCGCTGCCAGGCAGCGGGCGTGCAGGTACTACAGCTGGAGCGCCGTGGCCGAAGGGGTGTTGTCCGCCTACGGACGGGCACTCAGGACGGCGCGGGGTGCGGAGGACAAGGAGCCTGCGGCAGCCACCTGACCGAACCGTTCCGGGGCCGCTCGGCCCCGAAGGCCTGGCTCGCCGCATCTGGCGGTACGTCCGGGGCTCCCCCCATCGGCGGTGCAACCGGGGCTCCCGCAGCCGGCGGTACGTCCGGGGGCGCCTTCTGTGCCGGGGACGACCACGGTTGGATCGGGGCCTGTCCGGTTGACCCGTCCGGGGTCTTGACGTGGGGGCCACTGCGTCCGACAGGACGCCGTTGCGTCGGCGCGTTCCGCGGTGTATCCGTACCGCGACGTCGGCACAGGAGGAAAGGAGATTGGAGTCTCACCGCTGAGGTAGGTTCCGGCCGTGCAAAGTGGGAGCCGCAGGCCCAGGAAGTCCCATGCGCCCGGTGTGTGCCTGGCTTACGACGTGGCGGTGGGGAAGCTGGCGGACCAGTTCAAGCTGGTGGACCAACACAACACCAGGCTGGGCGTGACGCTCGTGGCGGCGGTGGCGGTCGGGGGATTGGATGTCCAGAACAGCCTTCCGGGCCCGGAGCGGCTCCTGGCGGCGGTACTTCTGGTGATGGCGGGGGCTGCCGGCTTTGCGGCGGCGAGAATAGGTAAGTGGTGCGACGCTCCCGACCCGGAGGGCTTCGCCGGCCTCGCGGGGGACGATCCGTCGTTCATGAAGGCGACGGCACTACCGGCAGTGCTGGATGCCTTGCGGACCAACCGACCGAAGCTGCGCCGGAAGGGGAGGTACATCGTGTTGACGCTGGTTTCGGTGACTGCGGCACTGATGGTGGTCATCGTGGGAAAGACGTGGCAGGCGGTAGGATGAGGGTCATGGTGAGACCGGCGGCTCCGAAGAAGGGTGCAGAGGGGCGGCTCTTGGCTCACGGCTCCGAGGGTCGACATGCTAGGTCCGGTACGAACGGGTCGACAGCGGTGATCACGCCGTCGTACGAGATCAGTGCAGCGGATCTCGAAGCGTCGAAGTGGTTGGAGTACACGATCGAGAAGGGGCTGCTGGCAGGAGTCCTGGGCGAGGATCGGTCCCGACGGTCTGTCACTCGCTGACTGCAGGACGGAGTTGACTGCGACGCGCGGACCAATAGGTAATCCCTGTGGCTGACACGGTCGCAGCGCCTGTTGGTGTTAACCTCCTGGCCGCACCGGCTTAACCGTGCAGTTGCCGTCGAGAAACTTGTTGGGCATGAACGGCGCAGCTGCTGGGTTTCTTAGCTGGAGCCAGTCGAGAGGGGGCGACGCATCCATAGGAAGCTATAAGGAGGAACATTGAAACTGTTTGGTTCTGCCCGATCCGGCAAGGCTGCGGCCTTGGCGATGCTCACACCATTCGTACTTGCCGCTTGCGGTTCGTCCGGATCCTCGGGATCGTCCTCCTCCTCGTCAGGTTCGTCCGGCTCGACAGCGACCGGCAGCGGGTCGAGCTCTGTTCCGGCTGTCGCGACGTTGCAGGTGAACAAGACCGCTCAGATCCTGGCGGCAGCTCCTTCGTCCGGGTCGAAGACGAACGAGGCGACGTTCGTGCTGACGGCTCTGGGCAAGACGGGAAAGCCGGTGGCGAACGCTCCGGTAAGGTTCTACATCGGTCCGATGGTTCCTTTGAGCGGCCATCCCCCCACCTCTTTCACGTCGAGCAGCAGCTCCGGTGCGGCCAAGTACATCGCTTCCTCCACCCCTACGACGGACGCCGCTGGACAGGCGACGATCACGTTGCTGGGTCAGCCGGCTGACACGATGGAGATGATCGGCGTGAAGGTCGGCAAGCTCTCGACGTTCAATGTGAAAAAGGGCAAGGCATTGGGCGCGTTGGACGCTTGGTGGACGGCTCCCACGGCAGCGAAAGCACCGCCGGTCGGGGCATACGTCACCACCACGCCCTTTGCCGCGGTATATGCCAAGGGGGCTGCTGCGCCCTCGGTGAAGATTGCCGCAATGACCGCGACCGGGCCGATCACCGGTGCCACTGTGTCCATCACGCCCAAGACGGCACATCCGAAGTCCTCTTCGAGCATGGGCGCGTCCAGCTCGGGTACCACGCTCAAGACGTCGTCTTCGGGCAGCGTCACGTACCCGGTGACCTTCACCAAGACTGCCAAGGGCGGCGGCAGGGCGGCCTTGAGGATCGTGGTGACCCAGCCGAACGGAAACCGTGTCGCTGGCGGCATGGTGGTCCAGCTGGCGCAGCGCTGATCCAGCTTCGTAGTGCCGGGCGCTGGTAGCGGCGTCGGACCAGACGATTGGAAGTGCCCCGGGATCGGTGTCCCGGGGCACTTTGCCGTGCCTGGTTACAGGTTCTCGCCACGCCGTTGGCGCCAGCCGGGCGATTCCGGCCTGGTCGATGCCGGCCCCCGCCGCCGGCCCTTGTCCGATTGTGCTGGAGGCGAGCCCTTCTTTGGGTTTCGGAGGCTCCCACCCTTTCGGCGGCGGGATTCGGTCTGCCCGGCGAAGGAGGCGTCGGGACTCGGTCTGCCCGGCGAAGGATTAGCATCGGTAGGGCCGCATATCGCAGCGGGGGTGTAGCTCAGCTGGTAGAGCGCTACGTTCGCAACGTAGAAGTCGGCGGTTCGAGTCCGCTCACCTCCACCACAAACTCCCTGGTCAGGGCACCTATGTGCATGCTCTAAGCCATGCGACCCCCTCCGGGTAAGTGGGCGGCGG
>JAJYPS010000101.1 GCA_021795215.1 Actinomycetes bacterium | reverse complement strand
TCAACTCGTGGTCGAACACGTCGGTCACCTTCACCGTGCCGACCGGCTCGGGCACCAACAACACCCAGTGGACCGTGACGCCGGGCACGACGGCCACAGTGACCGTCACCAACGCCTCCGGCCAGACGTCCAACTCGGCCAGCATGTCGGTGACGAACGGCTCCACCACGACACCCACCAGCGGTGCCCCGACGATCACGTCGCTGTCGCCCTCGTCGGCGGGAGCAGGCCAGCAGGTGACCATCAACGGTTCCGGCTTCGGCGCCACGCAGGGGTCGGGCTACGTGAAGTTCTCCGACAACGGGACCAACTGGGGCGCTCCGGGTGACGCGGCCACGTTCCACGTCAACTCGTGGTCGAACACGTCGGTCACCTTCACCGTGCCGACCGGCTCGGGCACCAACAACACCCAGTGGACCGTGACGCCGGGCACGACGGCCACAGTGACGGTCACCAACGCCTCCGGCCAGACGTCCAACTCGGCCAGCATGTCGGTGAGCTGACGGAGCCCGGAAGAGCTTCGGGGACGAACCTCCAGCGGGACGAGCGAAGCATGTCGTCCAGGAAGCGGGGCTACGTCGAGCAGTGGGCCGTCAGAAGGGCAGACCCCACTGCTTGACGTAGTCGTCCCTGCGGTCGAACCACTCCTCGGCCGTTATCGCGTACCGGATGTGGTCCTCCCAGATCCCGTTGATCTCCAGGTAGCGAAGCGCCGTTCCTTCGTCCCGCAGGCCCAACTTGGCAACCACCCGGCGGCTGGGGCCGTTCCGGGGAATGATCGATATCTGCACCCGGTGCAGGCCCAGCTCCTCGAAGGCGAACTGGAACAGCACGGCGACGGCCTCGGGGACATACCCGTTGCCGGCAAGTGCCTGGTCGATCCAGTAGCCGACGTAGGCGTTCTGGAACGGGCCGCGCTGGACCGAGGAAAGATTGACCTCTCCCGCCAGGCGGTTGCCGCTGACGAAAAGCCCGAAGCCGAAGCCCGCTCCGAGCTGTCGTTCCCTCTCCCGCGCCGCACACCGGGCAGCGAAGGTCCTTCTGTCCCGATCGAGGTACCTGGCGTCCGCCGGTGGTCTCGGCTCCCAGGGATCCAGCCACTCCCGGCACCGCCTGCGAACCTCGCTCCACTGGTCGAAGTCGTCCGGTCTGAGCGGCCGCAGCAGCACCCTGGCGCCCTCCAACTCGAACGGAGAGCCCCACTGCAGCCTCACGTGCCACCTGCCGCGTTGCCCACCCGGAGCAGCGTCGCAGCCAGCCCGTCCAGTATGTCCGCCTCCGAAACCGTGCAGCGGTCCGATCCCGTCGCCCTCATCACGGCTTCCACCACTATCGCCCCTCCCACGATCACGTCGGCACGCCCCGGTTCCATCACCCCATACCCGGTCCGCCCCGCCGCCGGTTGGCTGGCCAGCCTCCGGGTCCACTCCCTCACCTGCTCGAGCGTCAGCACGCTGCGGTGGACCCTCTGACGGTCGTACCGGTCCAGTCCCAGCACCAGAGCCGCCAGCGTCGTGACGGTGCCCGCCAGGCCGATCAGGCCGGAGCTCCGGGCCAGCTCAGGGTGAGCGGCCACCGCGCCGCCCACCAGGTCGGTCGCCTCTCGGCGCGCCTGGTCCATCTGCAGCCCGGTGGGCGGGTCGTCCCGCAGGAGACCTTCGGTGAGCCGCACGCACCCGAGCGGCAGTGACACGACCGACTCGGGGGGCCGTCCCGGCTGACCGGACGCCATCTCCGTCGACCCTCCGCCGACGTCGAACACCGTCAGCACCTCTCCGCGGGGCAACCCGGCGGTCGCCCCGGCGAACGAGAGCGCTGCCTCCTGGCTGCCGGTCAGAACCGTCAGCGGAGCACCGACCAGCTCCGTAGCGGGAGCGAGGAACGCCGACGAGTTGGCAGCGTCCCTCGCCGCTGCGGTGGCGCTCGCCGCCACTGGCCCTACCCCGTAGGCGTCCATCACCGTGCGGTACTCCGAGAGCACGCCGAGCGTCCGCCGGATGGCAGCGTCCGACAGCCGCCCCGTGCGACGGACCCCTTCCCCCAGGCGCGTCACCTTCATCCGGCGGTCCAGCTCCCTCCCGGTGCCCTCCAGAACCAGAAGGCGCACCGAGTTCGTGCCGCAGTCGATGGCCGCAACGGTCTCCGGCTCAGCCATCGCTCACAACCGGCTCCACTCGGCAACGAGGGCCGGACGGGACCCCAGGCGATCCAGGCGATCGTCGGCCCAGCGCCCTACCGGGTCCCTCCCTCCCGCCAGATACCACGCGTAGTGAGCGTGTAGGCACTTCACTCCCCGCCGAGTACCGCCCACACCGCCCGCCGGACGGGGACCGGTCCAACCCGGCGGGATGGCAGCGTCCCTCTCCTGCGCATAGCGCAGGTGGGCTTGGCGCAGCGTTTCGGGATCGACTTCCCGTTCTGCGGCCCGTACCCCTCCCGTCGCCTCCAGCCCGCCTATCGCCCGCGCCGTCTCCGCACCGACCAGCCACCATCTGGTGGGCATGGGCTTCCCGTCAAACGTGAAAGGCTCGTTGCAGATCACGACCGGGTCGCCGTTCCGGTCTCGAACGCTGACGAAGAACCTCGCCATCGGCTCCCGACCCAGCAGCCGGCGCACGGCCCCCATGTCCGCGCTGTTGCATGCACCGGGATGCTCGGCCCCGGTCAGGACCTCCTCCTCCTGGCGCGCTCCCAACTGACGACACCTGTCACCAACGCGACCACCAGGGCCACCCGACGGTCCCATCGGACCGGCCGACCGATCTCCCTTAGATCGGCAGGCATGGCAAGAGGGGCATAGCCGGACCCGACGCTCGAAGGAGGAACGGTTTCGCCGGTGACCAGCATTGCGGTCAACCCCAACAAGACGGACACCCTCCTCCAGCGGTCTGACGGAACTTGAGAGTCTATCAACCGCTGGTTACGGCGAGCCGCTCGGCTGTCATCCCGACGAGGGGGCACCCACCCTTGTCGGAGACCTCCTACCGGATGCCGATGGCGCTGACGGCAGGATCACGTACGCCTTCGTCCCCTTGGGCACGAGGCCGTACTGCTGTCTGGCGATATGCCGGATCTCGCCGCTGTCGCGGAGCCGGGCCGCCTGGGAGGCCAGCTGACGGTTCTGACTACGGAGGACGGCCAGCTGCTGGCTCACCTGGCGCAGCTCCGCACGTTGGCGCAGCCACGCTCCCAAGGGAAAGGAGCCGACCAGGAGCGCAACTACGGCCACAAGTGAGACCAGGACGACGACCGCCGCCCGAGGAGCCCGTGCCAGCCGCTTCATCATCCGCTCCGGCCGAACACGGACGCACCTGGGTAGACCGCACCTTCGCCCAGCATCGACTCGATCCTCAGCAGCTGGTTGTACTTGGCCACTCGTTCCGACCGGGCAGGCGCGCCGGTCTTTATCTGGCCCGCGTTCGTCGCCACGGCGAGGTCCGCGATCGTCGTGTCCTCGGTCTCCCCTGATCGGTGCGACACCACGACCCCGTAGCCGGACCCGGTCGCCATCGCCATCGTGTCCAGCGTCTCGCTCAGGGTGCCGATCTGGTTCAGCTTCACCAGCAGGGCGTTGGCACTGCCCCGCTCGATGCCCTGCTCCAAGCGGACCGGGTTGGTGACGAACAGGTCGTCGCCCACCAGCTGCACCCGGTTCCCGACGGCTCCGGTAAGGGCAGACCAACCGTCCCAGTCGTCCTCGGCCATCCCGTCCTCGATGGACACGATCTCGGGGTGCTCGTCGCAGAGCGAAGTCCAGTAGGACACCATCTCGGCCGACGACAGGCTGCGGCCCTCGCCTTCCAGGCGGTAGTTGCCGTCCTTCCACAGCTCCGTGACTGCGGGGTCCAGAGCGATGGCAATGTCCGATCCCATCGTCCTGCCCGTGGCCGCCACTGCTTCGCCCAGCACGTCCAGCGCCTCGGCATTGGAGCCCAGGTTGGGAGCGAAGCCGCCCTCGTCCCCCACGGCGGTCGAGAGACCCTTTGCCCGCAGCACGCCGGCAAGGGCGTGATAGGTCTCCGCTCCCCACCGCAGCGCCTCGGAAAACGAGCTCGCTCCCATCGGGACGATCATGAACTCCTGGAAGTCCAAGTTGTTGTCCGCGTGCGCCCCCCCGTTGAGCACGTTCATAAGCGGCACCGGGAGCACGTGGGCGCCGACGCCGCCGAGCCAACGGAACAGCGGCAGGCCCAGCTCCGAAGCCGCCGCACGGGCCACGGCCAGCGACACCCCCAGCAGCGCGTTGGCGCCCAGGCGGCCCTTGTCGTCGCTTCCGTCGTGGTCCACGAGCGCCATGTCGACCACCCGCTGGTCCAGCGCGTCCATGCCCTCCAGAAGCGGCCCCAGCTCGTCCTCGACCGCAGAGACCGCTCCCAGCACGCCCTTGCCACCGAAACGAGACTCCCCGTCCCGTCGTTCCACCGCTTCGTAGCTGCCGGTGGAGGCACCCGAGGGGACCATTGCCCGTCCGACTGCTCCACTGTCGAGCGCCACCTCGACCTCCACCGTCGGGTTTCCCCGCGAATCCAGGATCTCCCGTCCCATGACCTGCTCGATGGTGCTCATGAGTACCGTCCTACTCCCGTCACTAGTGTCCAAATTTATCCGAAAGTGGTGGTCAGATCGCGGACAGTGATTACGGCTCTCGCAGCCCGTCCGCCGGGCCGGCCGACAGCATGCGCTCCTTCTCCGCCCAGTCTGCCGCTCGCAGAGCCGCCGCGCGGCGCAACGCCTCTTCGGCATCCACTCCGGAGTCGCCTGCCAACCAGACTATGGAGAACAGCAGCTCGCCGAATGCGGCCTCCGCGGGCTCCCCGCCGCCGGTGGCCGATGCCGGCAGCAGCCGGTCGGCCCTCTCGCGCAGCTGCTGCGCATATGCCAAAGCGGGCAGGCTCGCCGGGATGCCGTCGAGGAAGCTGCTCCGACCCTTTTCCCGGTGCTTGCGCTGCTCCCATGCCGACGCGACCGCCGCTGCGTCCGCCGCCACCTCGCCCCCGAAGACGTGAGGATGCCTGCGGCGCAGCTTGTCGTGAACGCCCTTCGCCACGTCCGCCAGGTCGAACCAACCCTGCTCCGCCGCCAGACGAGCATGGAACAGGACCTGGAACAGCAGGTCCCCCAGCTCCTCGCAGAGGTCCTCCTGCCCCTCGCCCTCCTCGCCCAGCTCGGCGATCGCCTCGAGCACCTCGTAAGTCTCCTCCCGGAGGTGCCTCGCCAGGGACGAGTGAGTCTGCTCCGCATCCCACGGGCAGCGCTCGCGCAGCGTCCTGACCAGCTCCTCGAGACGGGAGAACTCTGCTGCCGAAGGACTCGAGAGGGCAGGCACCCATAGGGACGTCAAGTGGTCGGCCTCCACCGTCCGGTCGATGTCCTGCCAGGCCACCTCGACCCGAAGCTCGTCGGGTAGGCCGAGATGGTGGAGCAGGGTCACCGGAGCCGTCGGGGGCTCGTCCACGGCGAGCTTCACGTCGGACAGCACCGTCCGGGACCAGCACTGGGCGACCAGGAGCGGACCCCGCTCCCCGGCAGCGTCGACCGAGAACCGTTCCGCGTCCACCAGTCGGACCGACACCGACAGAGGGTCTACCTCCAACCGTTCCCAGGCCAGGTCCATGAACGACAGCGACGGCAGGACGTCCAGCGCCACTTCCGGCCGCTGCCGGAGCAGCTCCACCGTCCGCTCGGCGACAAGCGGAGAGCCCGGCACGGCGTACACGACACCCGGACCCTCTGCGGCTTCCGCAACCAGTCGGTCCACGATGGCCTCGTACACCGCGTCGAACGTAGGCAGCGTCTCGTAGAGGCTGTCGAACGACTCTGCCGCCGGGAACGGCTCTGCCGGCCAGAACGACTCTGCCGCCGGGAACGGCTCTGCCGGCCAGAACGACTCTGCCGCCGGGAACGGCTCTGCCGGCCAGAACGACTCTGCCGCCGGGTGCCGCTTGGTACGCAGGAACACCCGCCGAGCCGAGCGGATCGCGGCGACCGCTCCTGGCGACGTCAGTTGCGGACCCGCCGGGCCGAGCCCGACCACCGTGACGGTGGACCTTTGCCCTCCGCCGGCACCACTGCCCGGACGCTGTCGTATCCGCTCGGCCCCGGCGACGGTGTGTCGTCGCGTGACTTCCCGGGCCACCATCGGTACCGCCCTACCCGCCGGGCTGCAGGGAACCGGCCGGAGACGGCGTGGACAAAGACCCGTAGGCCGAGGGAGGGGGCGGCGTCGGTGGCACGACATGGTGCTGACCCGAGATCGTCGCCCACCTGCCGTAGGCGGGGTTGACGGTCACTCTCGCCTTTGCCAGTGCGGCCTGCAGCATGGCCCCGAAGGCGGGGAACGTGGCGGCCAGCTGCACCTGCTGCACGAACGGCTTGACCTGGGAGTAGGTCTGGAGATGCCTGGACGTCACCTCGAAAAGCTGCCAGCCGGAGCTTGTCTGGATCGGTGCGCTTACCACCCCCACGGGGGCGGACGACAGGACCGCCCCCACCTGGGGTCCGAACACCTGGCTGTACTGGGTGGGCAGGCCGCAACCCAGCGCCCCTCCAGCCGCAGCCGTCGGCTGGTTCAGGGAGTCCTTGCGGGCTGCTGCCGCGAAGGAGGTGCCGGCCAGGATGGCCTTCCTCACGGAAGCTGCCTGGGCGGAGCTGCCCAGCAGGATCGTGGAGCTGCAGACCTGGGAGAAAGCCGCCGGGTTGGAGGAGTAGTACTTCTGGGCGCCCGTCACCGACAGGTCTACGTGCCCGGCATACGCCTCCAGTCCCGTCTGCGCTGCATACTCGGACAGCAGCTGATGGCGGTACGTGGGAGGGAGGGCAGAGAAGGCCTTGCGCCCTCCGGCGGCACTCTCCGCCGTGGCCGCGATCAACTTCCGTTCGCCACTCGGCAGACGCACCCCCTTCTTCCTGGCCAGCTGCTCCACCACTGTGAAGAAGACCTGTTGGTCGAGCACCTCGGACGCGAACGTGGAGCTGTAGGTACCGGGGGCCGTGCCGCGCAGTGATCCATTGAAGCCCAGGCGAGCCGCATAGCCGCCGTCGCCCGCTATCGCCGACAGCGTCGAGTCGAGCGACCGTTGCGACACGACCGTCCCGTTCACCACGGCGGCGTACGGGGTGACCGAGCACGCGGAGAACGACAGGGATGCCGCTGTGCCGAGCGCTATGGGAGGCAGGACGCGAGCGAGAAGGAGAGAACGCACGATGAGCCCGATCCTACATTCGGGCGCAGGAGCCGGCAGGTTCAGGCGGGCACGGCCCCGGAGGCAGCAGCGGGCACCAGCTCGCCCAGCAGCAGGCAGCACCATGCGGCCGGGGAAGTGGACTTGGCCAGGGGGGCCAGCAGGATTCCCTGATCCGCCTTGTAGACCGATCCGGCGTACTTGCGACCCAGACGAACCTGGGAGCTGGCGGGAAGTCGCAGCGGCGACAGGCGGACCGCGGGGCGGCCGGCCGTACCGGAGCGGGCCACGCTCACGTCGGTCACGCCGGTTCTCACGCACTCCGCCCGTAGTCGGGCGATGTCCAGCAGTGCCTCCGCTGGCGGAGGCGGCGGGCCGTACCGGTCGCGCCACTCCTTCGCCACGTCAGCCACCTCGCTTTCCGCTGTCACCGAGGCGAGCCTGCGGTACGCCTCCAGGCGTAGGTCCTCCCTCTCCACGTAGGAGGCGGGAAGGTGTGCGTCGACCGGTAGGTCTATCTTGATCTCGGCAGGCTGGGGAAGCGTCTCCCCCTTCGTCTCGGCGATCGCCTCGCTCACCATCCGGACGTACAGGTCGTAGCCGACCGCCGCTATGTGACCGGACTGGTCGGCGCCCAGGAGGTTTCCGGCACCTCGGATCTGGAGGTCCCGCATGGCGATCTTGAAGCCGGACCCCAGTTCCGTGTGCTCCCCTATGGTCCTCAACCTCTCGTAGGCCTCCTCCGAAAGCGAGCGCTCCGGCGGGTAGAAAAGGTAGGCGTAAGCCCTCATCCCGGCTCTCCCCACCCGACCGCGGAGCTGGTGCAGCTGTCCCAGCCCGAGTGCGTCGGCTCTGTCGACGACCAGTGTGTTGACCGTGGGCATGTCGATCCCCGACTCGATGATCGTCGTGCACACCAGCACGTCGAAGCGGCCCTCCCAGAAGTCCAGCACGACCTGCTCCAGGCTGCCCTCGTCCATCTGTCCGTGCGCAACCGCCACCCTGGCTTCGGGCACCAGCTGCTCGACGCGCGACGCGACCTGGCCGATGTCCGCCACCCGGTTGTGGACGAAGAACACCTGCCCCTCCCGCAGAAGCTCCCGGCGGATCGCCTCCGCGACCGCCAGCTCGTCGTACTCCCCTACGTAGGTCAGGATGGGCTGCCGCTCGGCCGGCGGCGTCTCGAGCAGCGTCAGGTCCCTTATACCGGTCAGGCTCCGCTCCAACGCCCCCGGGAGCGGCGTTGCCGTGA